>JAAVIF010000017.1 GCA_014799365.1 Oscillospiraceae bacterium | reverse complement strand
TAGAGGGGGGTAAGGAAAGGATTCTTAAGGTGAAACCTAAGGGGGGAGAGTGGGGCAATGAGTTTCACCGAATTTTTTGTGATTGTGTATATAAACAAGTTTGTTTTACAATTGTGCTTTTTTNTTAAAGTGATAACATAAGGTGAAACTTATTGCACCTTCTCCCCCCTTTGGTGTCACCTTAAGCCCCGCGCGGGAGCGCAAATTGCACCTTCTTCAAGGTCAAAAGAACACCACATAAAACGCAGTTTTAAAAAGGCATTTCGCCGACTGAGAAAATTTTGGGGAAACTTAAAGGAGTGATAATATTGACTTTTTAAGCCGCAACGTATATAATAAATAGTATAAGCTGCGGCTTTCTTTTATCGGAGTGGTAAAGAATGACTTAATTTCAAAAGCCGATCTGTATTTAATCGGACAAGCAAAAAGAGAAAAGCTGTTAGCCTGTTATAAATAACGGATTTTAACCCAATATATTATTTCCGAAAGAAAGGAAAAACACAATGCCATATTTTTGCGACAATTATCCTATTTTAAAAAGGGAAGAAATTGCAAAGGACATTTATTCCTATGTAATAAGCTGTCCCGAGGCCGCCGCCGTTTCCAAAGCGGGACAGTTCGTACACATCNGAGCTGAAGGGTATACCCTGCGCAGACCTATTTCCATTTGCGAGATCGANAAGGAAAAAGGCACTATACGCATTGTTTTCGAGGTGAGAGGCGGAGGAACCGACAGACTNTCACAGCTTCGGGAAGGCGAAAAAATGGATATTATACTGCCTCTCGGAAACGGCTTTACCGTAAGAGAAATACCCGAAAGCAAAAATATTGCGGTCGTTGGCGGCGGTATCGGCGTACCGCCTATGTGCGGAGTGGCTGCCTGCTATAAAAACGTTAAGGCAATAATCGGATTCAGAAGCAAGGATAAGGTTATTTTAGAGGAAGATTTAAAACGTATCGGGGCTGATGTCACTGTTTGCACCGACGACGGAAGCTATGGTGAAAAGGGCGTTGTTACCATACCTCTTGAAAAAGAGCTGGCAAATGGGAATACCGCCATGATTTACGCCTGCGGGCCTACTCCCATGCTTAAAGCAGTTGTTGAATGCGCAAAAAAATACGATATACCCTGTGAGGTTTCTTTGGAGCANAGAATGGCATGCGGCGTAGGTGCCTGCGTAGGCTGCGCCTGCAATATAAACAGGGACGGCAAAAATCTTGTGCTCAGAGTATGCAAGGACGGTCCCGTATTTAAGGCCGAGGAGGTGGTATTTTGAATAACGTAAGTAATACAAAAAAGGATTTATCGGTTACTGTGGCAGGGGTAAAGTTTCCTAACCCGATAATCGCCGCGTCGGGAACTTACGGCTTCGGACAGGATTACACCGACTTATACCCTTTAAATAAGCTTGGCGGTATTTCCTGCAAGGGTACTACCATACTGCCCAAGGACGGTAATCCCGCTCCCAGAATTGCGGAAACGCCNGCGGGAATGTTGAACTCGGTGGGTCTTCAAAATCCCGGCGTTGATGTTTTTATTTCCGAATATCTTCCAAAAGCAAAGAAAGAGGGAAATGTTATCATNGCCAACATTGCGGGGGCAACTCTTGACGATTACAGGGCGGTGGCGGAAAAGCTTGAAGATACCGATGTTGATATGATAGAGCTTAATATATCCTGTCCAAACGTAAAGCAGGGCGGCGCAAGCTGGGGCATTACCTGCGAGGGCGCNGCGACTGTTACAAAAACCGTTCGCGCCGTTACNAAAAAGCCNTTAATGGTAAAGCTTACTCCCAATGTCACNAATATAGTGGATATAGCCAAGGCTGCCGAATCGGAGGGGGCGGATTGTCTTTCCCTTATAAATACCTTGCTCGGTATGAGAATAGATATTAAGACAAAAAGACCTGTTTTGAAAAATAATGTGGGCGGATTTTCGGGNCCCGCTGTTTTCCCTGTGGCGGTAAGAATGGTGTGGCAGGTTGCAAACGCGGTAGGGATAGACGTAGTCGGACTTGGCGGAATTACGACCGCCGAGGACGTTATNGAGATGATGATGGCGGGAGCAAGGGCAGTACAGATCGGCACCGCTATTTTTACCGATCCTTATACACCTGTAAAGGTGATAGACGGGCTTGAAAAATATATGACNGAAAATAACTTGAATTCCCTTGATGAGATAGTTGGGACGGTTCAGCCATGGTGACGACGCTTTATATTATACGTCANTGTGAAGCGGTGGGAAATATCCGCAATGTGTTTCAGGGCAGTATTGACGAGGATATAACCGAAAAGGGACGGTTACAGCTTGAAAAGCTTTCGGAAAGATGCAAAGACCTGCNCTTCGACGTTATATATTCCTCACCTCTTATCCGCGCGGTAAAAACGGCGCAGGCGGCNAATAAATACCACGGTCTTGAAATAATAACNGACCCCGCTTTTACCGAGATAAACGGCGGGGAATACGAGGGNGTNAAATGGGAGGACTTGCCCGTTTTGTTTCCCCTTACATATAATAAATGGAAAAATGATTTTGCAAATTTTGCCACTGAACAGGGCGAGGCGATGACCGAGGTTTACAGCCGNATGAAAGAGGGCGCAATGCGGGTCGTTGAGGAAAACAGGGGAAAAACCGTTTTAATTGTGTCTCACGGNTGCGCTATNAGAAATCTNTGCTGTTTTTTGAGGGGGCTTCCCTTGGAAAAGATCNGTGGGTGCGAATGGGTGGACAATACGGGGATAAGCTGCTTTACCTTTGACGACGATATGAAGCCCGCAGAGGTGTTTGTGAACGATTGCGGGCATATTCTGGAGGATAGGGCTACCGCGCCGCATCAGATGTTTTGGAGGAATAAAAATTCGGAATAAGAAAACACCGCACAAATATTTTAAAAGTACTTTGTGCGGCGTTGTTTTAACCGTAATGTATTATCGGCAAACGGATTTTATTGTACCGCATGCGATTTTTTCTCCCGCGTTTCCCGANGGCTGCGTGGTAAAATCATCGGGCATTGCATGGATAATAACGGNTTTACCCAATATTTCGGAAACCGTGAATCTGTCGGTAAGAAATACCAAAACGGCTTTTCCGTTTGCGCCGAACAATGGCGGCATATCTCCCGCATGNCAGGGGTGNGGACAGTTGTTTGGATTATAGTGACCGTCCGCATTTGCAAAGGGGTCGTCTTTGTTTCCTTTGCATTGCGTGCCGTTGTGGATATGGAAGGCAAAAATCGAATTGCACTTTTTTGGCAGGCCGTCAATTTNGGCGTGCACCAATACACCGTCGCACAATTGGTGAAACATAACCTTTCCCTTTATATGGGGATATTTGTCGCTGCCCAATATACACGCTTCCGCATTGGGATTNTCGTTAAGTACGGAAGGAAGATTGTCAAAATGCTTCATGATTGTTCTCCGTTCAAATTTTATTTATGATATATAGTGAACGTNAAAAAATTTTGACGTTCACTATAATAACTTATTTAAATTGCCTCGCATATCCGTTCGCTTCGCTCACTCCATGCGGATCGGCAAATAGCAAACGCCAAATATTTTTGTCGTTTGCTATAGTATATGCGGAAAAAAAGAAATTGCTAATATAAAAGGGAGAAAAATCNATGAGAAATGATATTATAGAGTATCTGCAAAAAGAAATATGTCTCCGATGCGAAAACCCTGCCAATAAATTCGGAATAGGTATTTATTATCACATAGAAGCGGTAGCGAAAAATGCCGAGCTGTTGGCTGANCGGTTCGGAGCGGATAAGGAGATCGNGGTTATTGCCGCTTGGCTTCACGATATTGCTTCAATAACAGATTACAGCTTATATAAAATGCACCATATTCACGGCGCGGAGACAGCGGGAGAAATTTTAAGCGGCTTTGGTTATGANCCCGAGAAAATAAAGCTGGTACAGGAGTGCATAAAAAATCACCGNGGAAGCGTAATTAACGGTAAAAGCTCTTTAGAAGAAATTTGTGTTGCCGACGCTGACGCGATTTCACATTTCGACAGTGTTCCGAGCCTGCTTTATCTCGCCTTTTCGACTAAGGGCATGGGATATGAGGAGGGCGTGGATTTTGTGGTAAATAAGCTGAAAAGAAGCTTTTTAAAGCTGTCGGATAAAAGCAGGGAGTTTTACGGAGAAAAATACAGNCAGGCAATGGAGCTTTTGGGAGCGGATATTNATAANCGATAGCTTATTTCNGGGANTGAGATAGATATACCTTCGTATTTGTTGCTTGTGTCAAAACCCCTTAAACGGCATATGCTGTTTAAGGGGGTTTTTAAATTGATATTTGAAATAATTTTACTGATCGCCGCTTTNTCGGTGGATTCCTTGGCGGCGGCGGTCAGCTACGGACTGGCGAAAATCCGCATAGGCTTTTCGCGGTCACTTTTAATAAGCATTATTTGCAGTATTTTTTTGGTTTTTTCCGCCGCCTTTGCGGGAATTATNGGCGGTTACATACCCGAAAGGGTGACTAAGGCGGTAAGCTTTCTTATACTGCTTGTTATAGGTATAATTAAGCTTGCCGAAAAAGAAAAGAGCGAACAGCCCGAGAAGCTGTCCGCCGCCAAGACCGTGCTGTTTGCNGTGTCAATGTCCGTTGACGGATTGGCGGCNGGCTTCGGGGCGGGACTTACGGCGGAGGATAATCTGTGGGCCGTTGGGGGAATGGCTTGCGTGATCACCTTTATAACCGTTTACTTCGGAAATGCCGTGGGNCTTAAGGTGAACAAAAACGCTCCGGCGGTCATGCAGAAGCTTGGAGGAGCGGCTATTATCGCTGTGGGAATNTGCAAGCTGATCTGATAATATTCTCAAATTAAAATGATAGTGATCATGCAACCGTTTTTTGTTTTTTTGCGATATGATATATGAAGCNGGTTTTAAAAAACTAATACNGACTTTCGATCGACAACAAAAAATGTCTATACATTGATCGAAAATTGGTATAACCCCTTTTTAAACTGTGGGTATTTCGTCGGTTCAAAAAGGAAGGAATTGATATAAGGAAGTGAAGCAATTGGACGAGGANAAATTGGTTAGGGCTTTGAGAAAAGGGGACGTAGCGGCGTTAAAGGAACTGATAATTAGGTATAATCCTTTTGTTTCCTCGGTAATCAGGAGAATACTTAAGGATCGCAGNGGGGAGTGGGAGGAACTGACGCAGGACGTGTTTCTGGCACTTTGGGATAACCGTAAAAAGCTGAATGATGTAANGCTTAAACCNTATCTTGCGGCAATTGCCNGAAATAAAGCGTTCAGCCTGTTGAGACAGTACCGCGAGGAGCTTCCCTTGGAGGANGATATTCTGATTTACGATGACGAGGATATTCAGCTTAAGATCGAGCAAAAGGAGCTTTCAAGGTTGGTGAGCGAAGCGTTGGAGCAACTGCCGCGTACGCACAGGGAACTGTTTATCCGTCACTATTACTACGGTCAGACGGTTTGCGAGGCGGCAAAGGAGATGAACATAAACGATTCCACCGCAAAGACTTGGTTAAAGCGGGACAGGGAAAAACTCAGAGAAATTCTTATCGAAAAGGGCGTTGAAGCCGAAACAGTCCTAAGTCCGACCCGTCTTGTACAGTCTCCCACATGAAACGGTGAAAATAAAAATATCGGAAAGGAATGAAATGAATATGGGAAAACAGTATAATATTTCCGAGCTTATAGACAGCTACACGGACAGCGAGTTTTTAATAGACGGCCGGCATGGAGCGGACACCGACGCGGTTTTAAACGGTGTTATGGCGAAAGTAAAGCCCAAAAAGCGGCTGCGTTTAGGTGTAAAGCTTCTCGTGGCAGCGGCACTGGCAGCTACGGTAACAATAACCGCGGCAACAGCAACGGCGTCAAGTCCCGTGAGAGTGTATACGCGTGCAGACGGTACCGTGCTTACCATAGGAAGCGNGGAATGTCCTTTGATTGAAGACGGTGAAAATTCCTCCNANGATAATGTATANGTAATCGAGAANGACAGGATTTATTTTACTTNTGACGGTCAGCGTTTGGATATAACCGATATGATTGACTATGACACTCCCTATTGTTATCGTTCGGATATAACAGACAGCTTGGGAGAGGTACACGAACGCTGGGTAGCGGTAGGAGGTACGCCAAAGTATATCGGGTGGGCCGAAGCAATAGTTGATTGTGACGGTAACGGCTTCACATATTTAGGCGGTTTCGGCAATACTTGGTATGAACAGTATTATATTGACGGAGATACATTTACCGACTTGAGCCGCGATTGTGGCTACAATTATATCAACCTATACCCGTATCGANATCATAACCTTGGTTGGTTNGAGAAGTTTNAGGAAAAANTCTATACTCACAGTCAGGAATACTACGATNCCGAATTGGAATGGCATTATCCTCATGATTGGGAGGGAGAATCGGTTGACGACAATATCCCGCTGCCCGAAAATTTGCATGAGTTTGAGTAATTCAGGTCAATAATATTAAACAGCCTGTTGCGTTTGCGGCAGGCTGTTTATACTAATATCTGTTTAAAAAGTGGATAAAATGGCTTTTTAAACAGATATTAGTGCTTAGGGTGTANCTCTGTTTTGACAGTAGACCCTGTTCTGTTTTGTCTACTGTCAAAACAGAGATTAGTATAATATTATTTTTTATTATGCAACCCTTTTTGCTTTTTTTGCGTTATAATATATGAAGCAGATTGTATGATGTCGACGCCGCAAAAATTCCGAGGAGGTGAATCGGGTGGACGAGGAAAAATTGATTCGGGCTTTGCGCAGGGGAGAAATAGCTGCGGTTGAGGAAATGATAATAAAGTACGGACCCTTTGTATCTTCTGTCATTGCGGGAATACTTAAGGGCAGAAAACAGGAATGTGAGGAATTGACGCAGGACGTTTTTTTGGCGGTATGGGAAAATCGGAAAAAGTTAGAGGAAGGAAAGCTAAAGCCATATCTTGCTGTGATCGCCCGCAACAGGGCGTTTAGCCTGCTAAGAAAGTATCATGAGGAATTGCCTTTGGAGGAGGATATTCTGATTTACGATACCGAGGATATACAGCTTAAAATTGAACAAAGAGAGCTTTCAAGACTGTTGGACGAGGCCTTGGAGCAGCTTCCCGAGGAAAATAGGGAGCTGTTTGTGCGGCATTATTATTACGGTCAAAGGGTTTGCGAGGCAGCGGAGATAATGGGTGTAAACGAATCTACCGCCAAATCTTGGCTTAAACGGGGTAGGGAAAAGCTTAAGGAAATACTTCTCGAAAAGGGCATCGAAAATGAAAAGAGAACGGATTTTGGCAAATCCTCCGAATCGGTCAAAACCACGTTAGCGGCGGAAGCTCGCGGAAAGGAATGATTTAGTATGGGAACACAATATAAGGTTTCGGAGCTTATGGATAATTATCTTGACAATAAATTTTTAATTGAGCAGCGGCAGAAAGCGGATACAGATAAGGTTTTACAGGGAGTAAAGGAAAAAATAAAGTCAAAAAAGCGTTTGCGCTTGGGTACAAGAATGCTTGTGGCGGTTGTGGCCGCAATTGCGGTAATTGTAACCGTTACGGCAATCTCATCTCCTAATGCGTATTTTACTTCCGTTCTCGGATCGGAATATGAATTCCGCTGGGACGGTTACGCAAGCTGGACAGTCGGCCGCTTGGCACCGTATGATGTTGAAGGAGACAGAGTTTTTTTTACCGCAGATAATCAGCATATTGATATTACCGATCTGATAAAGGACAATAATGTTTACTTTTATGAATATAGGGGCACGGATTCTCACGGCTTAGAGCATTTATGCTATATCACTGTGGCGGGTACAATCGATGATCTGGGCTTCAGCGAAATAATTTTTGCTTCCGATTTTTCCGAAATCATTCTCGATTGCTATAATTCATACGAGGTATACTATCTTATCGACGGAAAAGAAATAAACAAAAGGGATTTGACCGAGGAGCAGTATGAAATAAGGGATGATTATGAAAGCCGCTGCGAAGATAAGGTATGGTGGGGAATACTCGAAGACAGAGTGCATGAGATGTATGAGGAGTATGGCGTTTCGGGTTATACCGAAGGACGTTCGGTGGATAATTATTGACGGAGTAACATTATCTTATTATAAATCAATTTATATAAAAAATACGGGGCCGCCGCAAATGACAAAACGTCAAAAGCGGCAGCCCCGTTTAATTTTTTTATTTTTTCTTAAGCTCCGTAGGCTCAAATCTGATCCTGATATTGGGCATTTTGTTGATTGTCGAATAGTAGTTGATGTCCCAATCCTCTCCCTGTGCGGGGTCGTTCTCGCCGCTTGCGGGAGGGGCAAATATTTTCAAGGTCAGATCGCACTCGCACGTTAAAGGCTTTTCATAGAATGCGCTCATAAAGTCAATTGTTTTAGCCTTAGGCGATTTGTAGAACCACTTTCCGTTGATCTCCATCATCAGGTTCAAATCCTCTTCAAAGGTTATCTCGCAGAAAGTAGGATTGCAGTCGAAATGCAAAGGAATGCTGATACCCTCCGAGTCCTCGGCACCGCCCCAGCGAAGCTTAACGGGAAATTGAGCTTCCTCTTTTTCGGTGATAACGGGCTTAAAGTAATCGTCATGGATAATTTCCTTATATGCCGCCATTTCGGGTTGTGGAATACCTACGTCGGGGTTGTTGGGGTCCTCTATTTCAAGACCTAAACGTCCTCTGTCGCGGAACTGATAGAGGGTAAAGCCCGAAAGCCATTCCGCCTTTTCGTTCTTTACCATATTGCAAAATTCGGTGATAATTTCCGCCTGCTCGTATGGGCCGACTACGTCTCCGTCGGCGTTAAGCTCGCTCATAACCATTGGCTTTGCCGTTCCGCCGTTCAGATACTTGAATCTCTCAAAGGATTGCTTGGCGGAATTGAAAACATCATCGGGGTATGCACGCGAGTGGCTGTTTCCTCCTCTTTCCGCTACGTCAAAGGGCCAGCCCCAGTGGAGTGAAATGTATTTGTCTATCGACCATGTGTCAGTAGTAAGGATAGCTTCCTTAAATTCCTTTTCCTTTTCGATCTCGCCGCTGTTGGGATCATAAACGCCCGCGCACAGTATCGTGGAAACATTGGGAGCATGCTCCTTTAAGATTTTGTGGAAATGTACATAGAAATCGGCTACTCCTTGACATGTTGTGCGCTTTGTGAAGCTGAACCAGTCGCCTGTGGCCTCGTGATTTATTCTCAGCATTACTCTGCCGAAGGTGCGCAGATCCTTAGCGATAGCTATCAGGTGATCGTCCGAAACGTTGGGATCAATAGTTAAGGTAAGGCAAACGTCCTGTCCGTGACGGCGAACGTCTCTCATAAAGGTAAAGGGTTCGCCCTCGGTATTTCCGTTTAAGCCGCCCTTGTAGGGAAAATAATCATCATAGGGGTAATCCCACTGGAAAGACACATCCGCGTCCTTCATTACTTCGGAAATTCTGCCCGGCCACTCCTTGTCCAAGGGATAGTAGCAGTACATAAGATTTATAGCTCTGTGGGGTCTGCCTAAGGTGTGCAGGATATAGTCCTGATTTACATATTCGCCTCTTTCGCTTCCGTCGCCCAAGTCAACCGCGCATTTCGCGGGTCCAATATGAATTTTTTTGATTTGCTCCGCCATTTTTGTCCTCCGTTTTTTCAGAACCCGTCTTAACAAGACGTGTGAGCAAGCTTGTGAAGACAGGTTTTCGATGTGGCATAAATTAAATTATTAACATTATAGCATAATAAGAAAACGTTTTCAAGGGGGTTTACAAATTTTTCCGTTTGAGGTATAATAATAATGTATTGATTAAAAAAGAGGTCTCTTTTATGCTGAAAATTTATATTGCACCCAGCAAATTGTATTTACAGCGGTATTCAATTGAAGAAGACAATTGCTCTGGAGGAAAACACCCGTTTGAAAAAGCTGCGGAAGCCGCTCTTGCCGAAGAGTGCGAAAAAATGTACGGCAAAAAGCGGGTAAAGCTTACGGGTTACAGCTATGAGCAATACAATAAAGACGGCTGGAGCTATTATCCCGTTCAGCTTTCGGTCAGCTCAAAGCTTCAGGGTATAACCTGGATAAAGTGGCAATATGAAAACAAAGACGAATATTTTAATTTGATCCGAACTTCAAGGGGAACCTCGCTTACAGTGCCACAAATATTCCGTTTTTGCACCGATGAGGAGGGGCGGCGGCTTTCAAATGAGCATAAGCAGCCTGATCTGGAGTACGATATACTCGAAGGAAAAAAATTACCCGCTTTCGTATCCGTGCGTACTTATTATGATAAAATTCGCGTTTTTTTCTTCACATATGAATTAAGACGTCAAATTACCTCTATGATGACAGATCTTACAGGAATCACGGATTTATACAAAAAAATAGAGCAGATGAACATTATAAGCGTATATGCCGTAAATAAAGACGGCTACACATACACCGATGCGGAAATTGTTACAAAACCGATAAATCCATGGGAAGCGCATCCGAGTTATTGTTTTGTTATCAGATGGAAGTCGAATACTGACAAAGAATATATCGACGTGAAAGATGTTGTCGGAACAAATGATATTACCTTTGAGTTTTCTCCTATAATTCCCGAAGGATACAATTGCGGGCGTATAATTGAAAAAGATGAGAAAAACATTATCAGCAAAGAAGCTTTTCTTGAATTTCTTGAAAAATACGACAAGAAAAATAAAAAACCCGTTGATACGGGAACAAAGTTTCCTGTTTATATGAATAGTGTTTCCTACCCTCATGTAATTCTTAAAATCCGATTTGCGGACAATTTTTCGGATTCCTCTCTTGAAAAAATGCTTTGCGCTGTAAATGATTTTATTCAAGCCAACAACGCGATTTCGGACGATAAAATTCATGACTTTAATATTAAACGAAAAAGTGAAATCAGCATATGGCTTTATATTGATTTCGGTAAGGCTGATCCGGTTGTTTTGCATCATTTTTATGAATATCTTGACAAGTTGTATAATATAGAGCGTATTGACATGGGATAGAAATAAATTTTTTTAAAAACAAATGAAATATCAAAAATAAGTTTTTGACATATGAGAGCGAAATACACTTATTCCACAAACAGTGTCTATGCAATGAGAATTTAGTTCTTGCAGGGTTGATAGATAAGTGCAATTGAAGAAGCATAAAGCTGTACCTGCATAGTAGTAATGTTTGAAATCAAAAAAAGAAACGGAGGAATGATATGAAAGAGAAATTTGCAATTCCCGCAGTTGGTGCTATTATTGTAAAAAGAGTTGCTGATGATGAATTTATTCTGGTACAGAATAGAAAAAAGAATAATGGCGATGGAATGGATGGCTTATTAGAGATTCCGGCGGGGAAAATTCGAGAGTATGAGAATATTTTTGAGGCACTAAGGCGAGAGGTATGGGAGGAAACGGGATTGCACCTTACAAAAGTAAAAGGGGAAGAAGATAGGCGGTTTTTAAATGTAGACGGAAATAAGACCATAATATTTTCACCATATTGTGTAACACAGAATTTATCAGGTGCTTACTCAATCATTTTGAGTACCTTTTTATGTGAAGCAGAAGGAGAGTTGCTTGAACGAACAGATGAGACGGAAAACATTCGTTGGATGAGACGGGATGAATTAAAAGAGATTGTGGAAAATGCTCCAGAGAGTATCTTTTTGATGCACGTTCACGCATTAAGAAAATATTTGGGATAATAAGTTTTATCGTAAGTAGGCTGGAGAAAGTATTTTATTTTATATTTTTAACTAAATTCCGGTTGTGAAAAGCAGCTGCACAGATTATCCTAATGGCAGAAATTTATAAATATTCACTGATTTTGAGTTTTGAGGCATCGCGAACACGAAAGCAATTTGAGAGTAATTTATAATAAAATTTTACGGAGCTTTGGTACAATACAATGAATGATAAACAAATAAGATACCCCGAAATGATAATTTTTGATTACGGTCACACGCTGTTGTATGAATCCGATTGGGATTCAAAGCGGGGTGATGAAGAGCTGTTTAAGCATGTCTCAAAAAATCCCGATAATGTTACCGTAGACGATTATATAAGGGCAATTAATGAGGTTTACGGCAAGGTGACGGAGGTAAGGGAAAATGAGGGCTGCGATTTTTCGGCGGCTGTCGCGGACAGGACGGTATCGGAGATGTTAAATATAGAATTTTCCTTAACTCCTCTTGAAAGGGAAATAGTTTTTTGGAATGCGGCTGCTAAGGTCGCGTTAATGCCCGATTCCGATAGAATGCTTGATCATCTTAATGAAAAGGGAATAAGAACAGGCGTTATAAGCAACTTATTATGGTCGGGAGAAGCCTTGCGGAACCGATTTGACCGACTTCTGCCAAACAATAAATTTGAATTTGTTATCACTTCAAGCGATTATATTTTCAGAAAGCCAAGCAGGGTGCTTTTTGATATTGCGCTGAATAAAGCGGGACTGTCGCCCGAAAAGGTATGGTACTGCGGAGACAACCCGATAGCAGATATTGAGGGGGCGGCAAACGCGGGGATCTTTCCCGTATGGTATGACAGCGATATTGATTTTGACCGTGACATAAAAGGGAGATTTAACACGCCCCAGTGTGAGCATTTGCACATAAAAAACTGGAATGAAATGATAAAAATTTTGGATAAGCTTTAAGCGGAAAGGAAAACGATGTTTAACAACAGGATAATTGACGATATAACGGATTTTATTTTTGTAAGCGACGAGCCTGTAAAATCGGATATTATTTTTCTCCCGGGCGGTTCGCACCCCGCCGCGCCCGAATACGCGGCCAGGCTTTATCATGACGGTTACGCGTCCTTGCTGATGCCCTCGGGCGGATTAAGCGTAAAGTTTGACAAGTGGCAGGGAGTAAAGGCAAAGGCGGATATTTACGACGGCGATTATCATACCGACTGCGAATTTTTTACCGACGTGCTGATAAAAAACGGAGTGCCAATGTCGGCGATAATAGGAGAAAGCGAATCGGGACACACACGTGACAACGCCTTTTTATCAAGAAAGGCCGCGGACGAAAAGGGTCTTGACATAAAAAGCGGGATCATTGTCTGCAAGTCTTTTCACGCAAGACGCTGTCTTATGCTGTATCAGCTTGCTTTCCCCGAAGCAAGGCTTGTTGTTTGTCCCGCTGACGTTTTTGATATAACAAGGGATAACTGGTTCACCTCCCCGCTTGGCGCGGACAGGGTCTTGGGGGAGCTTGCCCGCTGCGGAGGTCAATTTGTTGGAGATATAAAGGAGTATTTAAATGTAAAATAAATAAATCAAAATATTAAATCAAACATTTTTATGAACAAGAAAGGAATAAAAGCTATGTTGGAATATGATGAAATCAGACTTGAAATGGAGGGCCTCGCCCCCCAATTGAAAGAGCTTGAAGCGGCTATGAATTTAGAGCAGCTTAAAAAGGAAGCGAGCGAATTGGAGGAACAGTCCGCGCAGCCCGATTTCTGGAACGACGCGGAAAACTCTCAGAAGATAATGCAGAAGATAGGCGCGCTTAAAAACAAGATAAGCAGCTTTAACAAATTAAAGGAAAGCTTTGATGACGTGCTGACCATGATCGAGCTTGCCAACGACGAGGAGGACGCTTCTATGCTGTCCGAAATAAAGGAGCTTGCGGCGGCGGCAAAGGCGGACTTGGAGGAGCAGAAGCTTATTACACTGCTTTCGGGTGAGTACGACAGCAAAAACGCTATCCTGACCTTCCACGCCGGCGCGGGCGGTACCGAGGCGCAGGACTGGGTGGAAATGCTTTACAGAATGTACAACAGGTGGGCGGAGCGACACAACTTTAAGGTGGAATTACTGGATTATCTTGACGGAGAAGAAGCGGGCATAAAAAGCGCGTCGATCCTTATCAAGGGTGAAAACAGCTACGGCTTTCTTAAATCCGAAAACGGCGTACACCGTCTTGTCCGCGTAAGCCCCTTTGACAGCTCGGGACGCCGTCACACAAGCTTTGCCAGCCTTGAAGTAATGCCAGAAATTGACGAGGACACCAATGTCGACATTCGCCCCGAGGATATTGAAATGGAGGTTTACCGTTCAAGCGGCGCGGGCGGACAAAAGGTAAACAAGACAAGCTCGGCGGTGCGCCTTATCCACAAGCCAACGGGAATAGTATGCGCCTGTCAGACTCAGAGAAGCCAGCTTCAGAACAGAGAGTACGCAATGCGTATGTTAAAGTCAAAGCTTATCGAGATAAAAGAGCGCGAGCATCTGGAAAAGGTCAGCGACATCAAGGGCGAGCAGCTTAAGATAGAGTGGGGCAGCCAGATACGCTCCTATGTGTTTATGCCTTATACCTTGGCAAAGGATCACCGCACGGGACATGAAACGGGTAATATTCAGGCGGTTATGGACGGGGATATTGACGGGTTTATCAACGCTTATCTTACGGCTAAGAGCAGGAATGAGCTGTAAAGGAGCTGTCATGGAAAATATCTGGAAAGAAATGTTTGAAGCGGCAAAGTCGGTGCAAAACGACAGAAAAATTTCCTCATACATTGACGCGGGAGGAGTTGCAGCGGCCGTTTTATCCTCCGCGGGAAAAATATACACGGGAGTATGTATAGACACCTGCTCCACTCTCGGCATTTGCGCGGAGAGAAACGCGATCTTTAATATGATAACCAACGGTGAGGATAAAATATCAAAGGTTTTATGCGTTATGAGCAACGGAAAAACAGGCGCGCCCTGCGGTGCCTGCCGCGAGCTTATGGTTCAGCTTATGCCGGAAGATTATAAGAATATTGAAATAATGCTGGACTATGAAAAGGAAAGGGTAGTTACTCTCGGAGAGCTTACNCCCGAATGGTGGATATAATGAAGATCGAAAAAAGGCTTGTGGGAAANAGGATCACTATAAGAAGCTATTTAAAATCCGATCTTGAATTTGTAAGCGGAATGTGGTTTGACAAGGAGAACGGAAAGTACTTAAGCGACCCGGAAAAAGAATTTATTGACGAAATTTTTCAAAAAGCAATTGACGGTATGGAGGACAGCGAATCGGGCTGTTATTTTGTTGCGGAGCTTACCGAAACTGGTGAGCTTATCGGCTCATGCTGCGCTTTTCCAAATAGTGACGATAATGGAAGCTATGATATAGGCTACTGCGTTCACAAATCCCGCTGGNGGCAGGGCTACGGGAGCGAGATCGTTTTGCTGCTTCTTGATTGGATAAAGTCCGAGGGCGGTAAAAGCGTTACCGCCGAAGCGGCAAAGGAAAACGAAGGCTCTTGTGCTATGCTGAAAAAGTTAGGCTTTGAGATCATAAAAGAGGCGGAATNTAAAAAATATAACATGGGTATTTCTTTTGACAGCTTTATTTTTGAAAAAACGCTGTAATTATGGGAAGATTCAAAAAGGAACGACATAAAAATGAAAATTACAATAATACACGGACAAAGTCATAAAGGCTCTACCTATCATTTAGCGCACTCTTTGACGGAAAAGTTAGGCGGCGATATTACCGAGTTTTTTCTCCCAAGGGATTTCGGCGAGTTCTGCGTAGGCTGTACAACCTGCTTCACGGATTCGGAAACAAAATGCCCTCACTATCAAAAGCTTTCTCCCATTACGGCGGCATTAGATGAAGCCGACGTCATAATACTGGAAAGTCCCGTTTATGTTATGCACGCTACGGGAGCAATGAAAGCNCTGCTCGACCACTACGGCTACCGCTTTATGGTACACCGTCCCGAGGAGAAAATGTTTTCAAAGCAGGCGGTTTGCATTTCCACCGCCGCGGGGGCGGGCATGACAAGCACAAATAAGGATATGGCGGACAGCCTGTTTTACTGGGGCGTTGGTAANGTCTATAAGTTCGGGGCAGCGGTCAACGAGACTTCATGGGAAAGAGTAAAGGATAAGAAAAAGCAGGCTTACGACAAAAANCTTTCCGCATTNGCAGGCAAAATCGGAAAAAAGCAGGGTAANGTCAANCCGTCTCTTANGACAAAGACTTTTTTCGCGGTTATGAGAATGATGCAGAAGAACGGTTTTAACGAGGCGGACATGAATTACTGGAAGGAAAAGGGCTGGACAGGAAAAAAGCGTCCGTGGAAGAAATAACATAATAGGAGAGCAAAAATGACTGCGGAAGAAATGTGGAGCATATTTGCCAAAGATAATAATATTGNGACCGATGAATACGAGGCTTGGGCTTACGGAGACGATCCCGACACGCTGGCGGAATTAACGGTAAAAGGTATAAAAACCGCNACCTGCTCCGCATATTATTGGTATGAAAATGAGGGGGAGGAGCTGCCGAAGGAGGGAGAATACAGCGTAATACTTAACTCAAAGGACGAAGCGGTATGCGTGACAAAAACAGTTAAGGTATATATTGAGCGGTTTAAGAATATTTCCGAAAAACACGCCTACAAAGAGGGTGAGGGCGATAGNAGCCTTGAATATTGGCGTAGGGTTCATATGGACTTTTTCACTAAGGAGTTTGCCGAGGAGGGAATAGTGTTTTCNGAGGAAATGCAGGTAGTTTGTGAGGAATTTGAGGTAGTTTACAAATAATTTATCTAACGGAGAAAGCTTATGAACAAAAACGATATATGCACACTTGAAATAACNTCAATTTCAAACGACGGNGCGGGAGTGGGCAGAGATGAGGACGGAAAGGTCGTATTTGTGCCGATGACCGCCGTCGGCGATATTTGNANNGTAAAGATACTTAAAGCAAAAANCAGCTATTCATACGGTAAGATCGAGGAAATACTGNCCCCCTCGCCCGACAGGACAGAAAACGATTGTCCCGTTTTCGGAAGGTGCGGCGGCTGTACTTTGCGGCACATTAGCTACGAAGCNGAGGCAAGGGCAAAGGATGNCTTTGTAAAGGACGCTTTTACAAGAATAGGCGGACTTGAACCCGAATTTTTGCCGTTTATTAAAAATGACGATACCGACCGTTACCGCAATAAAGCCCAGTACCCNATAGGCAGGGATAAAGAGGGGAATGTTATCTGCGGATTTTACGCCACGAACAGCCACAGAATAACTCCCTGCGGCGACTGCGTTTTACAGCCGGAGATTTTTTCGGAAATAGTTAGCTTTATAAGAGAATATATTCAAAGCAATAAGCTAAGTGTGTACAACGAAGCGGAAAACAAGGGCGTAATGCGCCACATCTGCCTCAGAAAAGGGCATTACAGCGGCGAGATAAACGTTACCTTGGTGGCAAGNCGAAAAATACCCGAGCTGCAAAGGCTNTCCAAGGAGCTTATGGCAAAATTCCCCGATATAAAGGGCGTTGTGCTGAATATCAACAAGCAGGACACCAATGTTATTATGGGGGACGAGGAAATTCTGCTGGCGGGGACAAGTGAAATTTTAGATACAATGTGCGGAAATACCGTTTCCGTTTCGCCGAGGTCGTTTTATCAGGTCAATACTCCTATGGCGGAAAGGCTTTATAATATCGCAAAGGAGTTTGCGGGGCCCAAGGACAAGGTTATTGCGGATATTTACTGCGGTATCGGGACGATAGGGCTTTCTATGGCAAAAGAGGCTAAAAGGGTGATCGGTGTTGAGATAGTGGAAAGCGCAGTGGAGAACGCTAAAAAAAACGCGGAGCTGAACGGGTTTGACAATGCCGAGTTTTACCGCGCCGACGCGGAGAGTGCGGCGGATATTATTAAAAATGCGGGTTTAAAGCCCGATGTGGTAATACTTGACCCGGCGCGTAAGGGGTGCGAGGGGAGGACTTTGGAGAGTATCGCCGCTTTGAGGGCGGAAAGGATCGTTATGATAAGCTGTAATCCCGCTACGGCGGCGAGGGATTGTAAGGNGTTGAGCGAGCTGGGGTATAGGTGTGAGAAGGTCAGAGGAGTNGATTTGTTTTCGAGGACGGGGCATGTGGANTGTGTGGTNTTGATGTCAAGAATTAANTATGATTANAAAACAAAAACTATAATTANATNATTTTNGATTNCAGAGTTGGGAGGAAAAGNGANTGAAGCNAATTATTAAANTNGTTATAAAAAGCACNTCNGGTTATTGTTCNGCTGAANAAGCATACANTGATAAANTNTCTATTGAAAAGAATGCTATNAGTTATGAATATAANCCNATGTTNGAATCGGAACAAAATTCTTTCAGAAAGTGGTCNTANAGGACNANAANCCCTNTNTTTCAAACCTTTTATNCAAAATTAGTCTNGGTNATACCAANNATTTTTGAACGTGANATTGATGTGATTTNTACAGATATTGGNTTTATNGAATTTGTGGTTACNTATTCCGANAANACCAAAATTAAAGANANATTTTGGGTTNCGGGTNATGAGTTTAAGGAATGTTTTGAGATAATNANGCAAATGGTNCCGGCGTGTGAATTTGTTCCNNCAGTATTGTGGACAGATNANNATTATNANGATTAAATATTTTTATNCTACANTANATNNNCNGAANGGNAATATNANATGANCNANTTATACCACGGCTCAATNACTCCAAACATNAAACAAATAAACCCCATATCCGGGCTTCACAACTCCGACAAAAAAGTCGTATATTTAACCGANAATATCNCCTACGCTCTTTTTTACATATGGGATAAAGAACACAANCANTATGANGGCAAGCACGTGACCGCATGGATAAAAGACGGCACGGCGAATTANGAGGAGCAGTTTCCCGATCAGCTTAAAGCTTTTTACAANGGNGTTTCGGGATATTTGTACATTGTTCCTTTTACTTCCGATATTAAAGNGATGGAAAACAGAGAATGNTTATATTACAGCTCNGAAAATGTNACCGTAGAAAGCTGNGAATATATTNCCGANGTATATAATGAGCTTTTAAANTANGAAGCCAANNGACAATTAAAAATNCGGCGTTACAANGAGCAGTCGGAGCAAAGGCNGAATGANCTGATAGANTTGATAGCNNCCGCAATTATAAAAGAAAANNCCTTTAACGATAAAGCCAAATCGGAATTTTATAAGAGATATTTTGTTAAAGCGTGGGAACAGGCTGTTGAAAAAATAAAGGAGAAAAAAATATGACTATACTTTACGGAACAGGCAACCCCGCAAAGCTGACCGCTATGAGAAAAAGGCTGGAAGCTTTACATATAGAAATTATAGGACTAAAGGATTTGAACAAGGCTATTCCCGATGTACCCGAAACAGGAAAAACTCCTCTTGAAAACGCAAGGCAAAAAGCTGCCGCTTACTACGAAGCCTTTCAGATGCCCGTGTTTTCCTGCGATTCGGGATTGTATTTTGACAATGTTCCCGATGATGTTCAGCCGGGAGTGCATGTTAGAAATGTGAACGGCAAACAGCTTTCGGACGAGGAAATGCTGTCATATTATTCGGGATTGGCGGAAAAGTACGGTGATCTGACGGCAAGGTATAAAAACGCGATCTGCTTTGTAATGGACAAAAATCACATTTTTGAAGCTATGGAGCCTTCAATGGAAAGTGAAAGATTTATTATTTCCTCAAAGCCTCACAAAAACGGGATCATAAAAAAGGGTTTTCCGTTGGACTGCCTGTCTGTTGATATAAAAACGGGGAAGTACTATTATGATCTGGCTGAGGAGGAATTGGACAAGGTGGCGGTTGAGGACGGGTTCTTGGAGTTTTTCAGGAGGGTATTGTCTTAAAAAACTTTGATTTTTAACGATATAAGGAGAAATATATGATACTATCCGACAAAACTATAATTAAAATGCTGAAAGACAGCGAGCTTAAAATATCTCCGCTCGAAAACGAACAAATCCAGCCCGCCAGCGTCGACATCAGGCTCGGGAACACATTCGGCGTAGTGGAGGACTCTCCCGCGGGAATTATAACAATGGACAGCGAAATAAAATACAAAACCATTGAAAGCGACACATATATTTTGCTTCCAAATCAATTTGTCCTTGCAACAACAATGGAATATTTTGAGCTTCCCGACGATCTTACCGCCTTTGTCGAGGGGCGAAGCTCACTGGGCAGAATGGGCTTGTTTATTCAGAACGCGGGCTGGGTCGATCCGGGCTTTAAGGGGGAAATAACCCTTGAATTGTATAACGCAAATCGCTGCGCTATCGAGCTGAAAGCGGGGCGAAGAGTCGGTCAGCTTGTATTTGCAAAAATGGACGCGGCGGCTTTGAATCCCTACAAAGGCAAATATCAGGGGCAAAAGGGAGCGACCGGTTCAAGAGTGTATCTGGATAGAGAAATTGTGTGAAGAAAAAAGTTTTTATAGCCGAATTCGGGGCGTTTGCCCTTTTTTAAAGGAGAATCACCCATTGAAAAACATTGTCATAATCGGAGCGGGTCCCGCGGGACTTACCGCCGCCTATTCGCTTTTGAAAAACAGTGACGAATACAATGTGCGGATATTCGAGGAAAGCGGTTTTATCGGCGGTATTTCCAGAACCGAGGAATACAAGGGAAACCGCATAGACATAGGCGGACACCGTTTTTTCTCAAAGAGCGAAGAGATCATGGATATGTGGTGCGATATACTTCCTTTGCAGGGTGCGCCCTCGAAGGACGACATAGCTTTGGGTCGGGAGCTTTCATATTCGGGCAAACACGAAAACGACCCCGAGAAAACCGACAATGTGTTTCTTACCCGTACACGAGTATCAAGAATATATTACCGCCGCCGTTTTTTCGATTACCCTATTTCTCTTAAGCCCCGCACCTTTATAAATATGGGCTTTGCAAATACCGTAAAGGCGGGCTTCGGTTATATCGGAAGCGTTTTTCACAAGCTGCCCGAAACGTCCTTGGAGAATTTCTATATAAACCGTTTCGGAAAGCCCCTGTATCAAATGTTTTTTGAGGATTACACCGAAAAGGTGTGGGGAGTTCACCCCTCCGAGATCGCGGCGGATTGGGGCGCGCAAAGGGTGAAAGGTTTGTCGGTGGGAAAGGTGATAAAAAACGCTTTGCTGTCTCCTTTTAAAAAGAAAGGAAGCAAGGTTGAAACCTCTCTTATAGAAAGCTTTTATTATCCCAAATACGGACCCGGACAGCTTTGGGAAAAACTTGCCGAGATAGACAGGGAGCTGGGGGCCGAGCTTGTCACAAATCGGTGTGTTGAAAAAATAAATACAAGATACGGGAAAATTTATTCCGTCACAGTGAGGAATACCGACGAAAGCTCACTGAATTTCGGTGAGAAACAGGAGATACCCTGCGATCACCTTATTTCCTCCATGCCGATAAAGGATTTGACCGCGGCNCTTGACGNNACTCCCGAGGATATAAGAAAAATTTCGTCGGAGCTTCCTTACCGCGATTTTATCACGGTGGGGCTGCTGCTGGATAAATTGGAAATAGTAAACAAAACCAAGNTGAAAACCGTAAACAATAACGTTCCCGACTGCTGGATATACATACAGGACAGGGACGTAAGACTGGGACGGCTTCAGATNTTNAATAACTGGTCGCCTTATATGGTCGACGATATGAACAAACATATTTGGGTCGGGCTGGAATACTTCTGCAACGAGGGNGACAGCATGTGGAACAGCTCGGACGGGGATTTTNTTTCCTTTGCCATAGGCGAGCTTGAAAAGATCGGAATTATAAAAAGAGAAAGCGTTTTNGACAGCTATATTTCGAGAGTTAAGAAAGCCTATCCCGCTTATTTCGGCACTTATTCGGAATTTGGCAGGATAAGAGAATATCTTGATTCTTTTCCCAATCTGTTTTGCATAGGCAGAAACGGTCAGCATCGCTACAATAATATGGATCACTCAATGATGACGGCAATCATTGCNGCAAAAAACATAATTGAGGGCAATACGGATAAAAGCAATATCTGGAATGTCAACACGGAAAAGGAGTATCATGAGATCACCGAAAAAACAAACGGAGATAAGAGAAAACAGGGTAATAACGACTGACTTTCAAAGAAAATCGCTGATCGTAAAAGCGGCGGTATTGCTTATATACGGTATAATTATTTTTATTGGTGTACTTAATCACGAATATTGGTTTGATGAAGCGCAGGCGTGGAATATAGCGCGTGACAACAGCATATCGGGAATTTTCTCCATGCTGAAATACGAGGGACATCCGCCATTATGGTTTCTTTTGCTGCATATCTTATCATCGGCGGGACTTCCCTGTGAGGCTATGGGCTTTTTATGCTGGGTCTTATCGGTGCTTTCCGCCGCGATAATTTTATTCCTTTTTCCCGTAAAGCCTTATTTTAAAGCGGCAATGATCTTTTGCTCGGGTATGCTTTTTGTTAATTCGATAGTTGCAAGGCCGTATTGTCTTATAATTTTTTTGCTGTGTATTATCGCGGTTGTATATCCTAATCGAAAAAAACACCCGATTGTATTGGGCTTACTTGTTGCTCTGATCGCAAATACTCACTTGTGTATGAGCGGGCTTGCGGGTATATTGGGAATATATATGCTTGCCGATTTAATTATGGATTGGAAAGATAATACAAAAAAGCAAAACTTTTTTAATATTTTGGGTATTGTGATCGCGGCGATTGGGGCTGCTATTCTTGTACTGCCCTTATTGCAGTGTCTTTCCGTAAATAATCAGGTGGCAAACAGCACATTTTCCTTAGACGGTGCTGTCAGGAGCATATTACATTCACCCGAAAGCATAGTTTTAAGCTCTGTTGCGCCAAATCTTTTCGGTATACCCGTTGATATTATGATTGCTGCCGCATTGTTCGGAATGATTGCTTCTTTAATTGTTCTGCGGCACAAAAGGCGTACTTTTATTATTTCGATTTTCTTTATTGTTTTTTATATTGGAGTATGCGAGGTTATATGGCACAGCAGCCCCAACAGAGGAAATACCTTTGTATTTACTCTTGCGGCAATATTTGTTATGGGCTCGGCCGAAAAATCCGCTGAAACGAAGCCGATAAAGAAGCCCGAAAACAATAGCTTTATCTTGAAGCTGTTATATAAAATCAGATGCGCCGACGCAAAGCCCGAAAAAACAATTTCCGTTTTGCTTTCAATGCTTCTTGCTATGACAATTCCGTCGGGCATATGGTACTATATACAGGATATAAAAATGCAGTTTGCGCCGTCAAAAAACGCCGCTGAATATATAAAGGAAAATGTCGGTGAAAACGACCTTGTGGTAACATACAACGATGACGCATCTCAGATCATAGCCTACCTTCCCGAAAGAAAGTTTTATTCGATAGCGTTTAACACGTTTTATTCCTACAATTTTCATACCGAACCGCCGAAAACGCATGATTATACCGAATTTTGCAGCTTTGCCGAAGCTTATGACAATATCTACTATGTTTCCAGAAGCGACGGCTACGATATTCCTAATAATACGCCGCTGTACGAAAGCTTTGAATATATATCGTTTGTTTTGGGCAGTGAGCAGGTCAAAATCTGGAGGGTAACGGCCGAGGAGCTGGAAATATGGTTTTACGGGGAGGGATAACGAAATTTTAATACCGTTCTCAAAAAACATATTTTTGTTGACTTTCCCATGCTCATATGTTACAATAAATAATAAATTTAAGCTAATCCTTGTTCTGAATCATTGCGATCAAGTCTGTTATTTGAGCGGAGGTTAGCATGAATACGATCTTTTCGAAAAGAAGGAGAATCAAAAATGTACAACGCATATATTCCAAACAAAGCGCGTTATGAAAAAATGCCTTACAACCGCTGCGGCAAGAGCGGCTTAAAGCTTCCCGCGGTAAGTCTCGGCTTATGGCAGAATTTCGGCTACGGTTCGAGAAGCTTTGTCAATTCGGAAAGCATGATACGGACTGCATTTGATTTCGGTATAACACATTTTGATCTTGCAAACAATTACGGTAATCCGTACAACGGTTCCGCGGAGGAAAACTTCGGGCGCATACTTGACAACGGCTTACGTGCGTACCGTGATGAAATGGTGATCTCTACAAAGGCGGGCTATGAAATGTGGGACGGACCTTACGGAGATCGTAACGGTTCGAGAAAGTACCTTACCGCAAGTCTTGATCAAAGCTTAAAAAGAATGAAGCTTGATTACGTGGATATTTTTTATCACCATGTACCCGATCCCAATACGCCCATAGAGGAGACAGCTTTGGCCTTGGACAATGCTGTAAAGCAGGGAAAGACGTTATATGTGGGTATTTCAAATTACAACAGTGAGCAAACCGCGGAAATACTTAAAATTTTCAGAGAGCTTAAAACTCCCTTTATTGTAAATCAGCCCTCTTATTCCATGCTGAACAGATGGATAGAAAATGACGGTCTTGATAAGCTTGCTGTGGACGAGGGCTTTGGCTTGGCGGTATTTTCTCCTTTGTATCAGGGTCTGCTTACCGATCGTTACTTAAACGGAATTCCCGCGGACAGCAGGATAGGAAAGGGAAATACTTGGATCAAGAATGAGCTTACTCAGGAGATGCTTGCAAAGCTGAATAAGCTTAACGAGTATGCAAAAAACAGAGGTCAGAAGCTTTCACAAATGGCTTTGACTTGGATATTGAGCAACCCGGCGGTGACTACCGTTCTGATCGGAGCGTCAAGTCCCGAACAGATAGCCGAAAATGTTGAGGCGGCAAACGCAGCCCCGTTTACCGACGGGGAAAAAGCGGAGGTCAACAAAATATTGCAGGGGTAAAGCACTTTGATTCTAAGCTTTAAATATAAAAAGTCTTTTGAAGGCAAGAGCTTTATAAAAAATAACAAACAACATAACACAAAGGAGAAAATCAAATGAGCAATTTTCCTCTTGCAAAAACACCCCCTATGGGTTGGAACAGCTGGAACACCTTCGGCTGGAACATCAACGAGGATTTAATTAAGGGCATTGCGGACAAATTTGCGGAGCTTGGTTTAAAGGACGCGGGCTACGAGTATGTGGTGATCGACGACTGCTGGAGCGAAAAGGAAAGAGACGAGAACGGACGTCTTGTACCCGATAAAAATAAATTCCCTAAGGGTATTAAGCCTGTTGCGGATTACGTTCACTCAAAGGGCCTGAAATTCGGCATATACTCCTGTGCGGGAACTCACACCTGCGCTGGCTATCCCGGAAGCTTCGAGCATGAGTTTGTTGACGCGCGGACCTTTGCGGAATGGGGCGTTGACTATCTTAAGTACGACTACTGCTACCGTCCCATTCATGCGCCCGGAGAAAATCTTTATAAACGCATGGGCATGGCTCTTCGCAACTGCGGAAGAGATATAGTTTTTTCCGCCTGCAACTGGGGAAACGACGACGTATGGCGTTGGATAAGAGAAAGCGGCGCGCAGCTTTACCGCTCTACCGGCGATATTCAGGACAACTGGGAATCGATAAAGAAAATAGTTTTGAGTCAGCTTGACAGAGAATGCTACGGCGGCACCTACTGCTGGAACGATATGGATATGCTTGTTGTGGGCATGCACGGCAAGGGTGACAACACCGAGGTTTTGGGCGGAGAGGGCAAGCTTGCGGGCTGCTCCGACACTCAGTATAAAACCCATTTTGCTTTATGGGCAATGATGAACAGTCCTCTTATGATCGGCTGTGATATAAGAAAGATCAGCGGCGAGGCTTTGAAAATTTTAAGCAACAAAGAAATTATTGCGTTAAATCAAGACGCCGAGGGCAGAGGTCCTTACTGCATCAAGCAGTGGAACAATCCCGACAACGTATTCGCGCTTATCAAGCCTCTGAGCGGCGGCGATTACGCTATCGGCATGTTTAATTTAAGCGATACCGCTTCCGAAATGTCCTTGCAGTTCTTTGATATAGGTCTGCCGGCCGCAAGCGGATACGGGCTTTCCTTCCACGAATGTCACAGCGGAAAGGACGAGGGCGTGTTTACGGAACGCCGCGCGGTCAGAGTTGAGCCTCACGACTGCTTCGTTTACCGCTGCAAGCTTGTAAAGGTAAAATAAAAAGAGGCTTTGCAATAGCCGCACGGGGATTTTGTACAGAAAAAAGCCTTGTGCGGTATTGCATATTGTGATGTTAACGGGAGATAAGTAAATTGAACTGTCATAAATGCGGAAAGGAAAATTTAAGCGGCGACGAGCTTGCCATTTACCGAAAGCTTGTAAACCGCGGGGCAACGGAGTTTTTGTGCATAGACTGCCTGGCGGAGTTTTTTAAGTGCGATAAAAGCGAGATAGAAGCGAGGATAAAGTATTACCGCGACAGCGGAGAATGTACCCTGTTCGTATAGAGGAGATCAAAAATGCTTACATTTAAAGAGATGATCTATGTTTTCGCAATTTTGACAATATGCTTTCTTTCCTGCGTTTTTAAAACCGCGTACCTTTGGAAAGGCGGCTTTGAGGGACTTGTAAGAATGTATATTTTTGCAACCTTCGCGCTTTTTATCGGAGCATTTCTGATGTTCTTCTTTTTAAGAAACAAATGTAAGGAATACGAAACTGACCGTAAAAGAGAAGTTTTTTTAGCGGCGAAAAAACTGAAAAATATAAGCGAAATGATATTCGTTACTGTTCTGCTTTTCTTTATCTTTTGTCTTTACGATATACTCAATGCTAATATGCTTGTTGCAATTGTCTCTGATATTACCGTTTTGTTTAAAAGCTACTCTTTTTACGAGGTGTTGCTGGGTCTCGGCGTTCTTATTTTCGGATTTTGGGTAATTTGGTCTTTTTATGAAACCAACAAGCTATATTCAATAATGGAAATCAAAAATTTAAAAGAAACTCCTAAAAGCGTATACAATGTTATAAGGCAATATCCCACCTTTGAGGAATACGAAAGAGGCATAACAACGGGCAATACCGCTCCTATGCCTATAAGAGTAAACAATCCTAAAAACGACGAGCAGGAAAGATTTCTCAGGGAAAACGAGATCCCGATAAATGATGTAGAAAAAAGACTTACGGGACTTGATAACAGGCNGCTCAGAAACGGCAAACCCGTTTACCGCTCCACATTTGATTACGGCAGCACGCCTTCGGGCGACAACAGCCTTAACGTCTGCCCACTATGCGGTTCTTTAAATACCGTGGGAAGCGTGGAGTGTTCGTTCTGCGGAGCACAGCTCAATAAACAATAATCAGTGTAATACTGTTTTAAAATTAAAATGATTGCAAAATTTTATCGGAAAATTTGAAAACAGTATTATACTAATTGAAAATCATATTGCAGACAAAATTTTACAGGGTCTGCAATATGATTTTCAATTACACCCTAAGCACTAATTCGGAATTTTATAGATGATTTTGGCTTTAAAAAGAAAGGGAGAGGTTTTGTTATGGCCGGATTTTATATTGTAGGAATGGCACTTATGGTATTTATTATCGTAATGATAATAATGTTTATTTTTGAGGTCATATCGATTTTGTCAATTGTTTTTTCCGCGTTATCCTTAAGCAAATCAAAAAAATATATCTCGCTTGGCGGAAGGTATGATTACAGATCGGTCAGACGCTTTCATACGGCCGCAGTGGTGTTTTTCGTGTTTGGCTGTATAGGCGTTTTCTTTGTTGTGGCGACTGCGCTGTCAATTTTGTTTGAACTGATCGAAGGCTCATACAGTGATATCGGTGAGTTTATTGAAGCACTGCCTTTCTTTGTTTTCGTATTGGCAAAGTATATCGCGCTTCTTATTGTGGGCATAAAGTCCTTTAGCAAATTTTCCGAAGCGAGAAGCTTACAGGACGCTCTTTGCAAAAATGCCGCGATGCGGCAGTCACAGCCAAACGGTTATTACGGCAAAGGTCAGGGTAATTTTAATACGCCGAACTATGGTTATAATCAGGGATATGCGGGCAATAGCACTTCCGCATACGGTCAGGCTCAGGCGAACGTTCCTCCTCCGGTTTACGTGAGAAGCGACGGTTATAATTTTAATCCCGATCCTAACCAGCAAAACTTTAGCTTTTCTACCGAAAGCAATAATGACGGGATCGGCGACAGTAAAACCGAAAGCGAAAGCGTTTTAAACAACGATGTTGCGGAAAAGATTTGTCCCAAGTGCGGAGAAGCAAACAACGGCTTGTATAAATTCTGCACACTTTGCGGGGAAAAGCTGGATTAAAGATTACACATCTAAGTACCGTTCTCAAATAAATTTGTCTGTGATCTAATAAATAAAAAAACGCACCCATAACAAGGTGTGTTTTTTGTTTTCCGAATTTTTTCAGTGTCACAATCACGGTAACCGAATAAAATAACAGTGGGTAATAACAATTTGCAGCAAGGGAGTTTATATAAATGAAGCTTTTAAAAAAACGTCTTTTCTGTCTTTTCGCCGCGCTTGTAACATTGACCGCATTTATTTTAATAAGCGGCTGCGAGCGGGAAGAGGATAAAAATATTACGGACGACAAGCCCGTTATTGTTGCCACTACGACCATGCTTCGGGATCTGGCGGAGCAGCTTGGGGGAGATAGGGTAACCGTTTTCGGCTTAATGGGCAGCGGCGTTGATCCTCATCAGTACCGCGCTTCCGCGGGAGATATTACAAAAATGCAAAGTGCAGACATGGTTGTTTATAACGGTCTTCACTTAGAGGGAAAAATGGGCGATGTTTTTGCAAGCTTGGAGGGAAGCGAAAAGAAAGTGGTATGCGCTTCCGAGGAAATAGCCCAAGAGCTGCTGATAATAAACGACAGCATTCCCGATCCGCATATATGGTTTGACGTATCCTTATGGAAAGAAGCGGCAAAAGCGGTGAAAAAGGGATTATGCGATATTGACCCCGAAAACGGGGAGTACTATGAAAAAAGGCTGGAAGCTTATCTTACGGAGCTTGACGAGCTTGATTTATATGTTAAAGAGAAAACGAATGAAATACAGGAGGAAAAGAGAGTCTTGATCACGGCGCATGACGCCTTCGGTTATTTTGGTAAGGCTTACGGATTTGAGGTCAAGGGCTTGCAGGGGATAAGCACCGTTTCCGAAGCGGGTGCCGCCGATGTGAGCCGTTTGGCGGATTTTATAGCCGATAACCGCATTAAGTCGGTGTTTGTGGAAAGCAGCCTGCCTGTTAAAAATATAGAAGCCTTAATAGAGGCGGTAAGGGCAAGGAAATTTGAAACAACGCTCGGCGGTTCACTGTACAGCGATTCGATAGGAGACGCGCAAAGCGGAACGGATACTTATATAACCGCTTTCAGGTATAATATAGATACAATTGTCGACGGACTTCGCGATTAAAAAATATATATGAAGGGATTGATTCTTTATGAGCAATAAAAACGAAACGGATCACGCGGTGGAAGTAAGCCGCCTTACGGTAGCTTACGATTCCAAGCCCGTGCTGTCCGATGTTGATCTGGAATTGCCGCGCGGTATGCTTACCGCGGTAATGGGGCCGAACGGAGCGGGGAAAACCACCTTGATAAAAGCAATGTTAGGGCTTATACCCACCGTAAACGGGGAAATAAGCTTTCCGAATATAAATGGGAAAAAGCCCTGTATAGGCTATGTTCCTCAAAGCGAAAGCGTTGATTGGGATTTTCCCGTATCGGTGCTTGATGTGGTAACTATGGGCTGCTACGGAAGATTGGGCTGGATAAAACGGCCAAGGAAAAGCGATAAGGCTTACGCAATGGAAATGCTGAAAAAAACGGGAATGGAGGAATACGCGGACAGACAGATAAGCCGGCTTTCGGGCGGGCAGCAGCAGAGAACCTTTATAGCCCGCGCTTTGGCTCAAAAAGCTGACATATACCTTATGGACGAACCGTTTAAGGGCGTTGACAACTCAACGGAAAAGTCTATAATAGAGCTTTTAAAGGAGTTAAGAAGCGAGGGTAAAACGGTAGTGGCGGTGCATCATGACTTATCCACCGTCAGCGACTATTTCGATTGGGTGACTTTAATAAACATAAAGGTAGTGGCAAGCGGGGAAGTGAAAAAAGTGTTTACCGATGAGAATTTAACGCGTACATACCGCGCCGCAAAGGTGGGTATTTGATATGAACGGATTTTTTGATGTTTTTTCCGACTATACTTTTATAATCGTGGCCTTTGGCTCGGCGGCATTGGGCGGAATAAGCGGAGTTATAGGCAGCTTTGCGGTGTTAAGACGTCAAAGCCTGTTGGGCGACGGGGTAAGCCATTCCGCGCTTCCCGGCGTAGTCGCCGCTTTCCTTATTACGGGAATAAAAAATACGTCTGTTCTGCTTTTGGGGGCCTTGATCTCGGGCTTGCTGGCGGCCGTTCTGATCTCCGCCGCGGTAAAAAGGTCAAAAATCAAATTTGACGCGGCCTTGGCAGTAGTGATGTCGACCTTTTTCGGCTTGGGTACGGTGCTTCTGACCTGCGCACAAAAGCTTCCCGACGCGACACAGGCGGGACTCAGCGCGTTTATTTACGGGCAGGCGTCCTCCATGCTTAAAAGCGACGTTATTTTGATTTTTGCGTGTTCTGTTGTCCTGCTCGCGGGAGTGCTTCTTTTGTGGAAGGAATTCAAGCTGTTTTCATTTGACAGGGATTTCGCGGTGCAGTCGGGATATTCGGAAAAGCTGTTAAGCCTTGTTTTATCACTTATGACGGTAACAACTGTTATTTTGGGAATACAAACGGTTGGAGTTGTGCTGATGAGCGCGATGCTGATAACCCCCGCCGCTGCCGCAAGACAGTGGAGCGACCGTCTTTGCGTAATGGTGATCCTGGCGGCGGTATTCGGCGGAGCTTCGGGGGTGATAGGCGCATATGCAAGCGCGGTGGGTAACGGGCTTCCCACAGGTCCCGCAATAGTGATAGCCGCAAGCGTTACGGCGATTATAAGTCTTTTGTTTGCTCCGAAAAGAGGGATAATAAACCGAATAATAAAAAGGCGCAGGAGCAGACTTAAGCTTACGGTGACAATGCAAAACGGCCAAGAGGGGGGTGATCGGGCTTGAATGAACTTGAAAAAACGGGCTTTTTCAGGCCGGTTGGCCGCAGGGCGCGGCTCTGTAACTCCCCGAATAAGAAAGGTGGGTCACAAATATGAACGCGGCTTTGGAAATACAGCTTATAGCGGCCTTAACGGCAGCGGGCTGCGCGATTCCTGGGGTATTCCTTTTGCTTCGGAAAATGAGCATGGTAAGCGACAGTATAACTCACACCATTCTTTTGGGTATAGTGCTGGCTTTTTTTGCGGCGGATGATCTGTCCTCGCCTTTTCTGCTTGTTGGCGCGGCAATAATGGGACCTGTTACGGTGTGGCTTACCGAGCTGCTTACAAAAACAAAGTTGGTGTCCGAGGACAGCGCGACGGGCATAGTTTTCCCGTTACTGTTTTCGATCGCGGTGATACTTATCACCAAGTACGCGGGTACGGCGCATCTCGATACCGACTCGGTGCTTCTCGGCGAGCTTGCCTTCGCGCCTTTTGACCGAATGGTGGTCTTTGGCTTGGATATAGGGGCAAAGGGGCTGTATATAAGCGGGGGACTGCTTATTATAAATATAACCTTTGTTTCGGTCTTCTTTAAGGAATTGCAGGTGGTGTCCTTTGACCCCGTGCTGGCGGCGGTAATGGGATTTTCTCCGACGCTTATACATTATTCGCTGATGACGGCGGCTTCTCTTACCGCCGTGGGGGCGTTTGAGGCAGTTGGGTCGGTTTTGGTCACTGCCTTTATGATCGCGCCTGCCGCGGCGGCTTATCTGATAACCGATGATTTAAAGAAAATGCTGTTTATCGCGGTGGGTATAGGGGCGGTCAGCGGGGTTCTCGGGTATCATACGGCAATGCTGCTGGAGGTTTCGATCGCGGGGTGTATGGCTTGTTGGACTGGGTTGTTTTTCTTGGGGGCGTTTTTGTATAGCTTGGCAGTCAAAAAAGTTAAAACGGGTAGGCTGAAAAAGCTAAAAAAGATAATTTGAAAGCGGCGAAGCCGCCGCTTCGAGCTTTTGCATCTTACCTATAATAAATATACCCGTCAAAACCTCATTTTACCTTGGTTTTGACGGGTTACATTTTTTACAGCCTCTTTCGTTTTATTTAAATGCGGTAATATCTGCACCGTTAAAGGTGATTTTAGTAGGCACACCCACAAGATACTCTCCCTCTACCGCAGGTACATAATATCCCCCGTAATCGCTTCTTCCCTTATCGTCGTTATACTCTTCGGGAAGCTTAACGAGAATACGGTAAAAGGGAAGTACATACTCATAGCCTATTCCCGATCTGTACATAAGCTCTATACGCCCTATTTCCTCGTCGCCCGTAATATCATAGGGAGCGGAAGTGAGATAGCCGCCCTCAGCAAGCAGCTTTTGAGCCTCCTCTGCCGAAATAATGGGATAGTCGGCGATCTTCTCACAGTCCGTATCTGTAAAAATTCGTATTATCCACAGCTTGCCTTCCTCGTTTGAAATAAACCTTACAAAGTTTAAGCTGTAATTTACGATTTTGTCCTTGTCGTTTTTTCCTCCGTCGTAAAACTCAACGCTCCCTGTGTATTCGGCGTGAAGATTTTTTACGGGATTTTTCATTTTTAAAAGGTCTTTGTACTCGTTGATAAGATAATCCCCCGCGCGGCTTAATTCCTCTTCGGAAGCACTTTCGCTGAAATTGTACTCGCCCGGAAGCTCTATCCCGTCTTCAAACTTGATGTTTACGCAAAACGCAGTATCAACGTCTATGGAAATACCGTTTTGTTTCGTCCGAACCTCACTGTAGCTGCATGAGTTTTTAATTACTCTTTCGATCTCTTCTTCCGGAGCACCGTATCCGATGAATTGTTCTCTTAAATTTTCAATATCTTCATTGCTGAGGGTAGTGTCTTCTATTTCCAAGCTGTCAATATCCAGACCGAAAAATTCCGCAGCGTTTATAAGAGTTTCTTTCATTTTTTTCGCGTCGGGATAAGTTGAATTTGAAGTAAACACGGGCAGCGTGCGTATATTCATATTTTCCGACCACGGGTTTCCGTTGTCAAGCTCCGACGGGTCATTGACATGTATTCCCTCAAATCCGCCTCCACCGTAGACCCAAAGATTTTTACCTGTCAGCTCCAATACGGGCGGCTCCGCAAAGGTCAGCTTGGGTATAGTATTAACCCCGAGCGTTATAGCCAAGGCGGCGGCACAGACCGCGCCAAGCCCGATAAAAAGCCTTTTTTTGATCGGCTTTTTTTCCGCTTCAATGATCAATCCCTCGTCCACATCGGACATTTTATTTAATAATTCTTCTCCGTTCATACCGTATAGCCCTCTCTTTCCAGATACTCTCTAAGCTCGTTTCTGAGCCTGAACAGTGTTGTTTTTACATTGCTTTCCTTTATTCCGAACCGCTTTGAAATACTTTCGACAGAATCGAGAAACCAATACCGGCGCATAAAAATATCCCGTTTTTCCTTGGATTTGGATCCAAGAAATTCGCTGATACATTTTACTAAAATATCGCCGTCAAGCCTTTCGTCAACGCTTTCTCCCGCGGGAATACACTGCTCCATTTCCTCGGACAGCTCCACAATGTACGCGCTGCGCTTCAGCCTGCTTCTTTCACGGCATACGCTCAGCGAAAGATTGCGCGCTATCCTTGCCAAAAAAGCGAATAAGTACGTATACGGTTCTTTTGGCGGAATATTTTCCCACGCGCGAAAATAGGTGTCGTTTTCCACCTCCTCGGCGGTCATGCGGTCGTAGGTGATATTATGGGCTATTTTTTGGAGCCTTTCGCCGTATTTGTCCTTGCTGCATCGAATAGCTTTTTCTTCGCGCCGCAAATACATTTTTACAATTTCTTCGTCTTCCACGATGTAAGTATTCCTTTCCTGTAATGATAAAGAACATAAACAGCTGTTTTTATTTTGTCCCCTCAACCTGTAAAACGCCTTTTTTATGTCAGAGGTTACATTTTTTTCAAAAAATTAGCAATATGTGTGTTCGAGAGGGAAGTGCCGTTATTATTTTATCAAAAAAATTCTGCTCCGACAAGACTCGGAGCAGAATTTGTTTTATTCAATTGTTATTTTAAACTGTCCATTGGCGTAATCCCCTTTTCTTATCCTGCGGAATCGGTCCTAAACGGTTGAACTGAAACTATCATTGGAACCACTCCTGTCTATGGGATTAACTGTATATATTATACATATGGCTTTTTATTTCATCGCTCTAAAGCGTTTCCGCAGACATACGCTGCGCCATATATTTAACATCTTGAATTGGGTCGGTTGTGTAAGCTATTCATTTTGAACTAAATGTTCCCATTAAAGCCGCTTGTAAAATGTTGCGACCGTTAGAGCCGAAATTTCACTTGTCAGCTTAGCTTATTCAGTCCTACACAATTGCGAGCCTCAATTCGCAATTTGTGGTAGATTCTGTTTCCATTGGACTCGCCGCCTTTCCCGATAAAATTTATACAGATGCCACTCTGTATACCGAAAACAAACCGTTCCTGATTTCGTTTAATAATGTTGAGAAGATAGAGTCAAGGCTTTTGTTTTCATTCGTAGGAAATCGCTACATTAACGTTCGGTGCTTTTCCGACACATTGATTTAACCGTTCACGCTAAATCGTTTTGTTTATTGTTTCGGTGCCNACGTTCCCTCAGATTNTTGTTTGCATATATTTGTCAATCCTGTCATTCATCAGAGACTTGACNTATGCTAAGTTATAAATCTATCGGTAATCGTTTGTCTGAGGTTTTCTGTTTCTCTTTCCTTGCCTATATAATACCATGAATCNAANTTAAAGTCAATNGTTTTTTTATAGTGAAATTGTATATAGTTTTAAACTGTTGTGGAATATTTTTGTAGCATTATACACATATTTTTTAGAAAACCATTGAAATTTGGAAATTTTCTATTGACTTTAAGCAATATATAATATATAATATATAAGGTTGGTTTTTAAACAACGGACAATGTTTCTTGATCGATCTGTTATAAATATNAGAAATGAAAGGAGCCGCGCTTGACGAAATCGNTTAAGCGTATACACATATGGCTGACGAAAAGGATTTAAACGAAGAATTTGAAGAATACGAGCCCCAGATCGTTGAACTGGACGGCGAGCCTTTTGAAGTAATTGACGCTGTTTGCTACGACGGNCAAAACTATGTCGCGCTTGTCCCTTACNCCGAATCTGATGAGCTTGANGAGGAGGAAGTAGAGTTTATTATCTTAAAAGAGGTTGAAGAAAACGGCGAATACATGCTTGCCACCGTTGATGACGAGGAGCTTTACAACGAGGTNGGNGAAGCGTTTATAGAACATCTCGGCACGGTTTTCGGCGATGAACACGACCATGACTGCGACTGCGAGGATTGTAAATAAAAAAGCTTTATTTCCGTAAATATACAGGTATTATTTTACGAAAAGAATAAAAAATATTATTACTGCTACGTTTTGTTAGTGTGGTGGTTCATAAAATCCAACACATAATTAAAAGGGATTTCTCTATTGCAGCGGATTGCAGACCTCCCGTACTGCGGACGAAGGGAGCGTGAACCTGTGATGGGATCTTAACCCACCCTGCTCTAAAGCGGNTTTTTNTTTCANCATGCGACGNCGCGGCGGTTATCGNACTCNTCNTCGGAAGAGTCCGAGTTTTTGTTAGCATTGCACAATGAATATAGATTAAGATGTAATAACCCTTTTAAAAACACCAACCGTATTTTCCCTTAAAAACATTACTTCAAAACTGTCTGTGTAAAAATCTTCCACTTTCTCTTTACCTGCGTCAAGTCTTAAATCCACCACGTAATATTCGGTAACTTGTTTAGTGCTTTCGAGATGATAAAGCTCTTTTCTGTCTGACATATTCGGCAGTATAAAGGTTGANCAGGAAACGGAAGCATTGTCGGGAACAAGGCTGACAGCGTAATCGATAGTTTTTCTTTGTTCGGCGGTTCTTTCGTAATATCCGAAATAATTGAGCCTGCCTCCGTATGTACCGACGAAAATAATGATAGAGCTTAAAACCGAGCATAAAAGCAGTTTTTTCCTTTTATTTCCCATATCGGCGTAATTTATAACCGACATATAAATCAAGATCGCTCCGCTTCCGAAGCCATACTGATAATCTATATCATATTGATACACATAATTTGTCATTATATTTACAAGCAAAAAAGGGATCAACAGTATAAGCCTTGAGGCTTTTTTACTGCAAAAGGGCATAAACAAAAGCGGTACAAGCATTTGCAGTATAAACATTATCTTTTTTTCGGTAACGGATTGATATACCACGTAAAGCGGATTTTGCACCGCTGCCTTGATAACGCTGAACAGNCCTCCGTCGTCATAAATATAATTTTCGTAGCGGCCGGTCATAACGCCGTCGCCGTANGCAGACAGCATACCTGTTACACATATAAAATAAATTATTGAAAAAACGAGCAGTGAAAAATTACATTTGTAGTTTTTATTGGCAAAAATAAAATANAAAGAAACTACCGCCACATATACCGCCGCGTCTTCTTTTACAAGTAAGNTTAGTAAAGCGAAAATAAAAACTACANCTGTCTTTTTNCTTTCCAAAAAATATATAAGAAACAGTATGAGNGGNGCNAAAAAATTATTTTCATGTATGTAAAATAAACACCCGCCGGTAAAAACAGGGTATAAGATATAGCAGAGNGCAAACGCAAGAGAGGCAGCGTTGGACAGCTTNTGATTTTTGCAGATTTTTACAAGAGGAAAAACACCTGCCGCAACAACCGCGCACTGNCCGATCATTAAGGTGACAGGGGAGGGGANAAGGCAGTAAAANGGCAGAAGCAGGTAAAATATAGGCGAGAAATGCACGGCGAAGTGAGATAACAGCCCGTCCCGTTCNCAGGTGACAAGAGCCTGACCCGTTTCCTTCATATAATAAAACATCTGAGAAAATATGCCGAAGTCATAGCAGGGCGTCCAGTGATTTTTATACTTTAAGGAGCAGGTGATGCCAACCAACGCGGTAAATAAAAGCATTATTATAACCGCAGCTATCCAAAGGGCGGTTTTCGGCACCGTCAAGTGAAAATTTTCTGTTTTGGAGTAGTAAACAATTCCGGATATTACAGCGCAGCAGCCTAACAGAAAGTAAAAATCCGAGCATTTTGCCGCCGCGAAAACGCAGTATATAAACGCCNAGCCTATCAACAGCATTGCCGCGGGCATTTCTTTTGGGATAAAAAACAAAAACAGAAAAAGGGAAGCGGTGCAGAGGATAAAAACGGCAAAATTGCTTCCCGCAAAAAAGTCAAGGCTTGTAAAATCCTCCCGTGACGTTATCATAAAAAATAAAGATACGGTTATCCACGCCGTTAAAAGCCTTGTGATGATTTGCGGCAGCTCTTTTTTAAAATATTTATCAAAAATTTCCTTTATCATTTTACATATCCTTTCATAAAAACTACGTTTGTAGTTTTTAGNTTTAAACATTTACCCGAATATATAATAATTCGGGTAAAATAAAAGTAATAGTTCTTTANGTTACTCAAAGNCGCCCGTCATTGTAACAGCGGTCGCTGCCGGCATAGCGGCAGAAATCTCGGTCGCAGCCTCGGCAGCGGTTACGGAAACGTGGGCAGAAGAAAATTCCGTGTGAAATGTTGTAGTCTCAAAGGNAACGTTGTCATCAGTGTGGGAATCGGAAGAAAAGGCGAAAGCCGTGCCGGTAACAAGCGTCAGAGCCGCAGTCAATCCGCACAAAAATCCCAATTTGTATTTTTTGTTAAAGGACAGGATCATTTTTATTCTGTGCTTTAAACCGTGCTTGTTAAAATAAAAATTTGAGGATAGGGCGGGAATCAGGCGTCTGTTTATTTTTTTTTCCGCAGAAACGGTGCTTAAAATCGATTGGCAGTACATTTTTTTAAACTCCGCGCTTTCGTTTTTCATAACAGTCTCGTCGCAGTAAAGCTCACATTCCTGCTCGGCGGCGCGTATAAAAAACCGCACAAAGGGATTGAACCAGTGAACCGCTCCGCATAAAACCATGAACGCTTTTATAAGCAGATCGTGACGTTTTATATGCACAAGCTCATGCTTTAAAATAAGGTTAAGCTCCTTAACGGTAAAGCATCTGTCAGGCAAAATAAGCAAGGGCTTAAACACGCCTACTACCATCGGGGAGGCGATCTCTTTAACAGTGATTACCTTCACGTCTGCGGTGACGCGCATATTTATCGCAAGCCTGTCCGCCGCCTTTTTGACGCTGTACGGTACCGGAACGGCAAGCCTTTTTACGCTGCGGATAAATGAACGCTGTTTAAAAAAGGCAACGCTCAGCACCGCAATAATGCCTATCAGCCATACAAGAAACACAATATACAATAATAATTCCGAACGTTCTATCATAAAATGCCGTTCTCCGATATTGCCGTATAAAGCTGTTTCGGTGGTCTGACTGATATTTATGTTCACCGCCGATTTTCCGAAGTCGGGCTTAATGGGCGTAATAAAACCGATCAGAATCAATATCCATGAATAATATCTCCATTTGGAGGACTGAACGTTTTTCAGTGTTTTTGACAGCAAAAGATAAATAAATGAAACAGCTGTCATCATGAAAGAGCAAACGCCGAGACTTATAACAAATCTATCCATTTTTATTACCACGCCTTCCTCTTGAGGAGTGTTTGTGCCAAGGCGATATATCGAGGCACAAATGCGACGGGTTTGAAAGAACCTATTTTTTCAAGTTCTTTCAAACTTATCCTCTTATAAATCACATATTATCGAGCCAGCTTTGCAGCTCTTCAATATCCTCTTCGGAAACCTTTTCTCCGCCGTTCAAAGCCTTGACAAGCTTACTGAACGAACCGCCGCTAAATCTGTTGATAAAGCTTCTGGCTTCCACCTCCATGTATTCGTCCTCGCTGACCGAGGAATAATACAGGCGTTCCTTTCCGTTTTTTTCCGAACGCAAAAAGCCCTTTTTTTCAAGTCTTACAAGCATTGTCATGACCGTTTGCTGCTTCCAGTCCTTTTCCGAAAGCAAACGCTTTAATTTTTCGGTAAGCATTGGCGAGGTGACAGGCTCATCGCTGTTCCATATAGCTTTCATTATCTCAAATTCCGCGTCGGGTAATTTTTTAATTGACATTTTTTCCTCCGAATTTTCAACTACAATTGTAGTAATTAAATATATTATATCACATTTTGTTGATTTGTCAACACCTTTATAAAAATCTGTTGTCAATATCCAAAAAATATGTTATTATAAATTCAATACTTACGGAAAAGAGGGACAAAGCCTTGAAAATAGACAGAATACTCGGAATAATAACGGTATTGCAGCGTAAGGGAAAGGTAACGATGCCGTACCTTGCNGAAAAATTTGAAGTATCGCGCCGAACTATCGCGCGGGATATTGAGGCAATTTGCAGCGCGGGTATACCTATTGTCACGTCGCAGGGTACGGACGGCGGTATCGAGATAATGGAGGGCTTTAATATAGACACCGCGGTTTTTACAAAAGACGAGCTGCAAGCCGTTTTTGCGGGATTAAAGGCACTTGAAAGCGTATCCGCCGTTCCCGCTTCCTCCGCTCTTTCCGATAAGCTGTATGGAAAGGAAAAGGTCATTCCCTTAGATGAAAATATAATGATAGATCTGGCGTCCTTTTATAAGGACAGCCTTTCCGAAAAAATCAATATGTTAAAAAAAGCCGCCCACGAAAAAAAGTGCGTGACCTTTCATTATTATTACAATAAGGGAGAGGACGATAAGCTNATNGANCCNGTTCTGGTAGTATTCAANTGGTCGGGCTGGTATGTTTTCGGNTTTTGCCCCGAACGGAACGATTTCAGAATGTACAAGCTCGGNCGGCTGTGGGACTTGAAAATTACCGACAAGTCCTTTGANCAAAGGGAAGTACCTCCCGAAAAGCTTGATTTCGGACAGCATTTTACCGATGAATATATGATAGAAGCGGTATTTGAGGCGAGCGAAAAGTACAGGCTTGTTGAGGAATACGGCCCGTATAGCTTTACAGTCAGAGAGGACGGACGGCTTTACACAAAATGGGGTTTTTGCGGCNGTGATAACGCTATGGATTGGTTTTTGGGCTTTGGGGATAAGGTGGAGATATTGGGNCCCGAGGACTTTAAAAAGGATTATATTGAAAGATTGAAAAATGCTTTGGGCAAGTATGAAAAATAAATTTTCTATTATGATTAAACATGACATACAGCTGTCCTGTTGACTGTGATATACTTTGAAAAAACAAAAAAGAGAGGTTTATACCATGAATCAATTTGTATTTTCATCAACGGTAGATTCACGCTGCGGACTGCACTGCACGGGCTGCGAATATAAGGAAAGCTGCGGCTGCGGCGGCTGTATCGAAACCAATGGACACCCTTTTCACGGCGAATGCCCGGTTGCGGTTTGCTGTCAGAACAAGGGCTTTATGCACTGCGGCGAATGTCCCGATATTCCATGCGAGCTTTTNANTCAATATTCCTGCGATCCCGAACACGGAGATAATCCTCACGGAGCAAGAATAGAGCAGTGCAAGCGTTGGAAAAATGAACGGGAATAACAAAAAGGACGTAACATTGAACACATTTAACGGTTTCCCCTCNGAAACGGCAGAATTTCTTTTTGATTTAAAATTTCATAACACTATATCAAACGAAAAAGAAAANCTGCTAAAGTACAAATNTTTGATCTCGGAACCGCTTCGGCAGTTGTACGACGAATTGATACCGACAGTTCTTAAGATCAACACTTGCTTTGAAACAAAGCCAAGCCGCTGTATTTCAACACCTTACACCGACAGGCGGTTTTCTCATGACGTACCGCTTAAGGAATATATGTACATACGCTTTAAGTACGCCGGTTTGCAAGAAAATATACCCGGCTTGTATTTTGATATGGGCAGTGATCATTATTCCTACGGTCTCAGAATATACAGGCAAAATATTAAGNGTATGGACAGGATAAGGGAAAANATCTCACAAGCACCCGAAAGGTTTACGGAGGTTTTGGACNGGCTTGCCGACANGGGNTTTTCGGTGATCGGGGAAAGCTATAAAAAGGNTAAAGCCCCCGGATTGCCTGACTGCTCCGCNAAGAANCTTGTATAATCTGAANNGCTTTTATATNGGGAAANATGTTGAAGTGGGCGGAAATGTTTTTTCAAAAATATTGGCAGGTGAGATCAAAGAAGGATTTATTGCCGTAAGTGAATTTTTAAAGCTGATCTTGTAATAAATAACAGATAAAGGAGCGTTGCAATTATGAAAAAAGAATTTTCAAGCAAGCCCGAAAGCTTTACCGAAACATGGCCGGGACAAATGGAGTGGTTTTCATGGCATTATTATTTAGCCGCTATTCCCTCGCCTGTTTTTCTTGTAACAAGCTATAAATCCAACGGAACGGAAAACGCCGCTTTGCAGTCATGGTCAACATTTACGGCAACGGGCGGCGAATATATATGCCTGTTGGGTTCAGTATCGAAGTCGCAGCATTTATACCAGACTCTAAAGGAAACAAAGTGCTGCGTACTGAATTTTCCCTCAAAGGACGTATACGATAAATGCTTAAAGACCATTGAAAACAACGACTTTGACAAGGACGAAATAACGGTGTCGGGACTTACCGCGGAAAAAGCCGTAAAGGTCAACGCGCCCCGCGTTAAGGAGTGCTTTTTAAATGTGGAATGTGAACTTTTNTGGGAGCATGAGCTTGTTCNNGNCNGTCANATCGTTACNATAGCGTTAAAAGCCGTTNATNTTGCAATGGACAGCGATCACTATGACGAAAATAAGCTTGGACGATACGGAAAAACAGGGTATATCTATAATGTTCACTCAAGACAGAATCCCGATACGGGAGAGGCTTATCCCGAATGCTTGGGAGTGTTGGAGATTGCGGAATAATCAAGCATTCTTGACACGGCGNAAAAAATATTTTATAATATTAAAAACCCGAATGGAGCATATAATGGACGCAAAAAAAATAATTTCACTCAGAACAGAAAGACAGTTCCTTACCGATAAAAAGGCCAACGAAGAGGAATATATAAGCCTTTACAGAGATACCCAGCCGGGGCAGAATTTATACTGGCACGGCTTTGGTGANCCNCCCGTGTTATCGTTCAGAGCCGATTTTGACGATATTGAATTTAANCGTCAAAGACAGCTGAAAAGGCAGCTTATAAAGGGGAGATTCTGCGGGGGCAACCTTGGCTGGATAATGGCGGAGGACTTGGAGCTTTTTGCCGCATTGTATCGAAAGCCNTTGTTAAAGCCTACGGAAGCGCAGCTGCAAATACTGGAGCTTATCAGGCGGGAGGGTCCCTTTAATATCCAGCAGCTTAAAGCCGATACAGGAATGTTGGTAAAGCAGCTGACCCCCATACTTCACCGATTGCAGGAGGCGTTTCTGATCTATGAGGATCAGTATAACGGAGAATGGGACAGAGGCTGGTACAAATTCGAGGAAATGTTNCCTGATGCAAATCTTGAGCGTTACTCAAAACAGGAGGCCATTAAAACGGTTCTTAAACGGTTTGCATACCGTCAAGTAGTTTTTGATACTCAAATGGCAAAATCCTTTTANAAAATTCCCGAAAAGGAAATAAAATCGGCNGTACAAGCTCTTGTAACCGAAAATGTTTTAACGGAATGCGAAAATGGCTTTATTTTGAAAACGGATTTGGAAATACTTGAAAATTACAAGGCCGAGTCCGTCAACAGTATATTTGTAATGCACAGAAGCGATTTTTCNGTAAGGTCAAATGAACATACTTTAAAAAATATGGTAGATACTCTTTTGGGGAAACCGGAATATGATCATGAAACGCTTCAGTATCTGCTTATAGACGGTGAATTTCACGGTGCTTCGGTAGGACATTTCCGCTATGGACCATATGATATAAATGATATTGTCTGCGATCTGCCCGACGCGGAAAGCAGAAAGGATGAAATAATCGAAGCAGTGCTAAAGGAAAATGAAGGCAGTACGCCTTTGAGATTCAACGGCAAACCGATATAAAAATCATATAAGAGGAAAAAAGTTTATAAATTTTAATTGCGAGGACGTTTGATTGCTTATGTAAAGCCGTTTCATTCGTCCTTTCGTTTTTTGTAGAAAAAAATCGAAAAAATTTTAAAAAAACACTTGACAATCATTTGCAGGTATGATATAATATACAAGCGTTGAGAGTACGCTGGTGTAGCTCAGTTGGTAGAGCAGCTGATTTGTAATCAGCAGGTCGGGGGTTCGAGTCCGTCCACCAGCTCCAACCTTAAAATTAAATGGGAGCGTTCCAGAGCGGTCAAATGGGGCAGACTGTAAATCTGTTGCTTCGGCTTCGGTGGTCCGAATCCACCCGCTCCCACCAACAAAAACGACAATCTTCAATAGAAAGTTGTCGTTTTTCTTTTTATCTTTTTTCTTAAGCTTAAGAATGTAAAACCTTATACACAAAACACGGTTTTTATATTTTTATACAAATATCGCATAATTATTGTGTTATTCACATTAAACGTAATAAGACAATATTAAAAGCAGTGCAATATCCAATAAAGNTTNATTTNAATGTNAATATATCATTTAAATCTTTATCAGTTTGTTATCGTCTGAAAATAGTCTTAGTATAATGAATACCCTTTAAATACACTAAAAAAACGACCTCTTTTTTATCGAAAGAAGCCGTTTCTTTTTGGTGACCCGTACGGGAATCGAACCCATGTTTCCGCCGTGAAAGGGCGGTGTCTTAACCGCTTGACCAACGGGCCTTTGTGGTAGCGGCAATTGGACTTGAACCAACGACACCCTGGGTATGAACCAAGTGCTCTAGCCAGCTGAGCTATGCCGCCACATTATTCCTTGCAGCCTTTGCCGCTTCAAGGACTTAATTATTATATCACAAGCCTATTTGTTTGTCAACACTTTTTAAAAATTTTTTTTATTTTTTTCTGTTTTTTTCGAGCTTATGAATGCAGTATGTCGGTAAAGCCTTATTTAGTGGCGGGCGGCGCACTTTTTTGAAACATTTTTTCATAGATACGAATAGGCCGTCTTACGGGGAAACATTAAAACATACGAATGAATGATTATTTGGCAGCACCGTTTGCTTCATTACCAATACCGGTTGCTTTCTTATGATTGCAGCCGCATACCGCAATCATAAGAAAGTAAGGACTAACGCGGTAATTCGTATTTTTTAATTTTATTTTAACTCCTTTTTTGTTATTTGGTATGTGCCTATCGACAGTTGAGCTATATAGAAATCGTTGTTTTCGGGATTTGAGCCAAGGGCATACAAAAAAGTGCCGTCCGTATAAAGCTTTGAGTATACCATATCAGGATTTGTGCTGATAAGCTTTTGTATACTTCCGTCGGATTCCGACAGATCTATTCTTAACAGATTGCTGCTGTTAAAGGCAATGTAAAGCTTGTCTTTTAAAATTACATAATCGGAGATAGCAGAATATGCTCCATAGGTATGAGTGGTTCCTTCAATAATGTCGGTTATACTTACTGTTTCATCTGAACGAGTGATCAGCTTATTGTCGTACACACACGCTTCCGCCAATAATTCGGGTTCGATGACGCTCCCGGAAATATCAAGTGCTATATTAAGCCTATCCTCGGTAAGAGCATGAATGCCGTCGGTATCGATTATATTATCTCCGCTTCTTAGAGCATAAGTATAGCCGCATTGTCTTGGATTTTGTCCGTCAAGATCCATAAACCACAGCTCGGGCTGCTCTAAACTGGAGGAATTATTGGCAATCTTGTTGTAATATATTCCCTCGTTGGTGACTGTGAGAGATGTGACGGCTTCCGAATTTGTCAGTTCTTTCAGCTCATCGGTTATAATATCGTATGAATACGGCTTTCCCGCAAAAGCATTATCATATATACTGCATTTATAGTTGGGTGAAATGAAATACAGTTTGCCGCCGTAATAATTTATAAAGCGGGCGGGCATATCAACAACAAGCTTTGACTCGCCGTTTTTCGTGCAGTATATCTTTTCCTCGTCCCGTAGATTTGAAAAATAAAGACCCTGCTCCGATGGGCATATCATTCCCCCGATAGGGGAACCCATTTTGCTGTTGAGAGTTATATTGCCGTATATAAGCTCGCTTTCGGTCTGAGCGTCATCGGTTTTCGGAATATCGCTTTCGGTCTGAGCGTCATCGGTTTTCGGAACATCGCTTTCGGTTTGAGCATCATTGGTTCCCTGAACTCTGCTTTCGGTTTCCCAATCGTATCTTGAAAAAACGCTTAATCCCACCGCTACTGCCAAAATCGCGGCGGTATAGATCAAAGGTCTTATGAGAATACGTCTTTTTCTGCCGCTTTTAAACTCGGATATTTTGACTTGTCCTGCATTAAAGTCATCGCTCAGCGGTTCGTAGATCTCATAGCTTTCATTCAAAAACTTTTCGTCCACATTGTTTATTACATTCAAAAATTCCTTTTCCGTCATATGTCAAAACCTCTTTTCAATAAGTAATCATTTAGCTTCTTACGGGTTCTGCCCAGTGTCACCACCGCGTTATGCTCCGTCATTGCGAAAATATTCGCAAGCTCCGAAATGCTGTAATAATACCAGTATCTACCCAAAAAAAGCAGTCGTTTTTCTTTTGGAAGCTTTGCAAGAAATTTGTTTATCGCTTCCAAAAGCTCCTTGTTCTCAACGTTTACCTCAACAGATTCCGTTCCCGAGATCAAGTCGCCCAATTCGTCAAACGCAACGGGGGAGCAGCCGTTTCCTCTTTTTGCGCTGTGATTCATATTGTATTTGTCCAATGCTGCGTTTTTTGTGATCCTCGCCACAAACGCGGAAAGAAATTTGGGCTTTGCGGGGGGAATGGAATTCCATACCTTTAAAAAGACGTCGTTGATACATTCTTCGGTGTCGGATATATTTTTCAGTATATTGTCCGCAATGACCCTGCAATATCTTCCGTATTTGTTTGACAGCTCGGTGATAGCCGTTTCATTTCGCGATTGGAACAGTTTTATTATTTCACCGTCATCCATTGTTTCACCTCCAAATTTTCCCTTTCAAAACAACAGACGGGATTTTTTTGATTTAGTCACAGGTTTTTTAAAATTTATAATTTTATTCTATCAAATTTTTGTTTTCATCTCAACAGTTTTTTTCGGTTAGCGATAAATGTACGATTATAAGAGGACTCGGCAGATACATAAAAAAATAAAAGACAGCATATCCGCCGTCTTTTATTTTAGATTATTTTTATATCTGTCCCTTGATTTTATTTAAAGCACCTTTTTCAAGACGTGAAACCTGCGCTTGGCTTATACCGATCTCATTTGCAACTTCCACCTGTGTTTTGCCCTGAAAAAAACGAAGGTTGAGTATCTTTTTTTCACGCTGCCCCAAATTTATAATAGCGTCCTTTAACGCGATCTCGTTTAGCCAGTTTATATCGTTGTTTTTGTCTCCCACCTGATCCATAACATAAACCGTGTCGCCCGACTCGGAAAAAACGGGATCGTAAAGAGAAACCGGATCGCTGATCGCCTCCAATGCTATAACAACGTCCTGCCTTTTCGCATCGATCTCCTTTGCGATCTCTTCGATCGTAGGTTCGGACGAACCCTCGTTTGTCAGCTTCTCTTTTGCCTGCATTGCTCTGTATGCAAGGTCGCGCATTGAACGGGAAATGCGTATAGAGCTGTTGTCTCTTAAAAATCGACGTATTTCGCCAATTATCATAGGCACGGCGTATGTGCTGAATCTTACATTAAGTGAAAGGTCAAAATTGTCTATTGCTTTTATAAGACCTATAACCCCGACCTGAAATAAATCGTCGGGATTTTCTCCGCGTCCCGTAAAACGCTGAATAACGCTCAGTACAAGGCGAAGATTTCCGTTGATAAGCTCTTCGCGGGCTTTCATGTCTCCGTCCTTTATTTTTTTAAGTAATTCGGTCTTTTCGCTTTCCTTAAGCACCTTTAATTTAGCGGTGTTTACACCGCTTATTTCAACCTTGTTGTAGTACAATAAATCACTTCCTGCCTTTAACATTATTGTGAAAATGGGAGCTCGTCTCACAGTAAAAGTATGGGCAGGAAGTTTTTTCTTTATTCTTGGAATTTTTTTCTAAGTATCTTATTTAAGTGAAAATTTTATGAATTTTGTTTGAGAAAAAAGCGGGGTTTATAACTTATACTGTTATCAAATTACAGACAAATTTAACGGAGGATTTGCAGGGTGAAATCCTTAGTTGCAAAGTCTTTCCATGTCTTTTCTCAGTCTTTTTATTATTTTTTTCTCAAGCCTCGAAATATAGCTTTGAGAAATACCTATTTCGTCGGCAACGTCCTTTTGAGTCATTTCAACTCCGTTTTTCAGTCCGAAGCGCATTTCCATGATAGTTCTTTCTCTTTCGGGAAGCGCGGTCACCAGGCTTCTTAAAAGCTGATGCTCGACTTCGTTTTCTATATTTACGTTCACAACGTCGTTTTCGGTGCCGAGAACATCGGACAAAAGCAGCTCGTTTCCGTCCCAATCCACGTTTAACGGCTCGTCGATCGATATTTCATGCTTGTATTGGCTGGATTTCCTCAAAAACATTAGTATCTCGTTTTCAATACACCTGCTGGCGTAGGTCGCAAGCTTTATGTTTTTTTCCTTGCTGAATGTGTTTACCGCTTTAATAAGACCTATCGTGCCAATTGATATAAGGTCCTCCAAGCCTATTCCCGTTCCCTCGAATTTTTTCGCTATATAGACGACCAAGCGCAGATTATGTACTATGAGAGCTTCTCTCGCTTTATCAAAATCGGTGTCCATTAAATCAAATATTTCCTTTTCCTCTTCCTTTGTAAGAGGCGGAGGCAGGGTATCGGAGCCGTTGATGTAAAATACATTTCCCGATTTGGAAAAGCCGATTTTTAAAAGAAATTGTTGCAGTACAGCCGGAAGATTCATAGTAAGATGTTTCCTTTCTTTTTTATAATATATTCGGGTTAAAAACGGCGTCAAATTCGTCACTGTTTAACCCGCTTTTTGTAAATCCTATAAGTGCGCTGACCTCTTTTTTTGTTTCTCCGTTTTTTATTATTATTTTTTTCGGCTTGAAGCAAAAAGCTGCGGTGTTTCCCGAAACGGTAAAGCAGGGAATTACGCGTATCCCGCTGAGGTTTGAGCTTTCGGGGCTTTCGCCGGTCAATATATCCGATATTGAGGCGGGGCATATTTCAAGACATTTTTCCGTGCTGCAAAAAATTATGGGAAGTCCCGTAAAAAAATCGGTAAGCTTGTTTCCGCTGTCGGGAAAGGCAGTAAGCACCGCTTTTCCTTTGTCCGTAATAATTTCCACCGAATATTTTTGATTCAGCTCGGTTTTTGAGTCTAAAATATACCTAACCGTTCTTAAAATCAGATAGGCCGCGGCAGTAGAAAGTATAATTATCCAAATGGGAAGCTCAAAGTAGCTTACTCCGTTGTTGTAAACCATTCCCATAGGCGCGCTGAAAAGCCATAGGGCAAGCATTATCCCCGCGTAAACACAGTTAATGATAAAGAACGCAAGGGAGCTTTTTAAAAAGCTTTTTATTCCGCCAAATCCCAATGATAACAGCACAATAAGCGAGGAGAAGAAAAGCTTTTGCAGCAGGCTTAATAATATGGGAAGCTCGGGCAGAAAAATTGCAAGCGAGGACAAGGCCCCCGCCAGACCTCCTAAGATTTTTCTCGACAGGTCGGCATGCCTGTGGAGAAAACAGCATGTGCCGGCTATTAAAAAATATGTAATGTAAAAATTCAGAAATAAAAGAATATCTATGTAAATAATACGCATCTGATCACCGAGTTATAGTGAACGTCAAAAAAATTTTGACGTTCACTATAATAACTTATTTAAATTGCCTCGCATATCCGTTCGCTTCGCTCACTCCATGCGGATCGGCAAATAGCAAACGCCAAATATTTTTGTCGTTTGCTAT
>JAAVIF010000016.1 GCA_014799365.1 Oscillospiraceae bacterium | reverse complement strand
CGGATATGTACGTTCAATACAATATCTGAGGGAGCTTCGCTCCCTCACGCTGCCGCTATTGCGGCAGCGCATTTAAAAAGTAGCTTGTCTACTTTTTAAATGGATATTAGTATTACAATATTGTAATATCTTTCTTTTAAAATGTCACCCGATCAGATGTTTTCACGATAAAGAGCATGCTAAAATATAGATAAAGAAAAAGCCTGCATCGGGAAAGGAATGAAAGAAATGAAAAAAATTATATTAAGGGGTCTTTTGATTTTCGGTATCATTATATTTGCGGGTATCGCGGTAATAGGCGCAATGGGCTATAAGATGTTCAGCGACGCGCTGGAAAACAAGAGTTTATCCGAAGCAGCGGAGGAAATCAGGGAAATGGAGGATTTTACTCCGATAAGCGAGCTTCCCCAAACCTATCTTGACGCAATAATAGCCGTTGAGGATCACCGATTCGGAAGTCACTGCGGAGTTGATCCAATTTCCATAGCGAGAGCCACATGGAACAATATACTGGCGCACGGCTTGGTGGAGGGAGGAAGCACAATAACGCAGCAGCTTGCGAAAAATATGTTTTTTACTCAGGAAAAAAGCTTTATCCGCAAGGCGGCGGAGGTGTTTATGGCGGTGAAAATCGAATTGGAGTACAGTAAGGACGAGATATTGGAGCTGTATGTAAATACTATTTATTTCGGAAGCGGATATTATAACGTTAAGGACGCGTGCGGGGGATATTTCGGTAAGTCACCCGAAGATATGACCGATTATGAGTGTACATTGCTTGCGGGAATACCAAACGCTCCGTCGGTGTATTCCCTTGACGAAAATCCAGAGCTTGCCGAGCAGAGACAGCGGCATGTCGTGGAGCAAATGGTGAAGTACGGGTACATAAGCGAAGCAGAGGGAGAAACCATTTCATCGGCTTGCTTTGCATGAACGGAAAATATATAATCAAGGAGAAAGGAAAATGAAAATGATAAAACGGATCGTTCTTTTGACTGCCGCAATAATTGCAGCGGTATTATTATGCCTTTGCAGGTGGATTTTTTCAAGCGACAGCTATTCTTATTACTACGTTCAAATTGACAACAGTAAAACAGAAAAGCTTGAATCCCGAAAAGGGGTCATTGATTTTAACGGCGGAATGGAGCTGCTATACAGATTACCCGCCTATAACGAAGCCGGAGAGGAAAGGGAGATCACCTTCGGAACAACAAGGCTTTTAAGGGAGGGAGCGTTTTTAAAGCTGTCAGTTGCTCCCGTTCGCGGTGTCGTGGAGTGGGAGGAAATAAGGCTTGAGGAAATGCCGAAGGAGGTGCGGGATCGTTTTTATATGTATTAAAATATAAAAAACGGCGTATTTGAAAACCGAGGAAATTCGTTTTTCAAATACGCCGTAAATTTTTAATACAAATTACAGTATCAGAACAATTACCGCAAATACCGCTAACATGGCAGGATAAAACGCGTAATAAAAATACTTTGTACTCTTTTTCTCAATATTTTTTCTTTCACCGCTGTACAAAGCCACGGGGGCAAATCCGAACAGCGCGGTGGCATAAATCAAGCTTACCAATAACGCCAATAATATGCTCCAGCCCTTTTTCTCCCGAAGCAGAAAAAGTATAGCGGTTATCAGCACGAAGGCACCGCCGAATTTGCATCTGAAAAGCATTGCCCAAAAGCAGCCGCCCGCTGTGGTCAGCAGGCATATCAGCTTAGGCCCCGCGCCCTTGCCTTCAAAGGTTTTCAAAAGCCACAGCATAATAAGAGCGATCAAGGCGGTAAACAATACGTTCTGATCCTCGAAATTAAAGGGCTTTCCCGAAACCGCCAGATCATAGGGTACTTCGGATACCAAGGCAAATATCAGCACCGTTAACACGTACTTTTTTATGTTGGAGGTGTTTAAAACGCCCTGTACAAGCAAAAACGCATATATCGGTATTGCCGCAACGCCTATCAGATAACAGACGGTAGCCACTCCCGACAGCATAAACGCGTTATTGTCTGCGGAAATTAGCTCGCTGAATTCCTGCGAGGTGTACTCCGAGGCGTGTAATAGGCCGTTTTGTATCACCGTTAAGCCGAAAAAGTATATCAACGTTAAAATCGCTCCCGCGTTTTTCAGCCAGTTTGCCGATACTACGGGCAAGGTAAAGGGTCGCCTGCGCGCGCTCAACATTCTGCTGCGTGTGCCGAATACTGCCATTTAATACCTCCGATGCGGGAAATCAAGTCTTTGCGGCGTGATTCCGTTAAATTATTAGCCCTTTACGGCACCGCCCGTAATACCTTCAACGTAGAACTTCTGCATGATAACGAATAATATCGAAATGGGAATGGAAACGATAACGCCGCCCGCGCAGAACTGGGAGAAATACGTGTTTATAAGGCTTCTGTCAAGCATGTTGTAAAGACCTATGGAAACCGTCCACATATCCGCGATACCCGAGTTTAAGATCATCTTTGAGAATACGAAGTCCGTCCACGGGGTAAGGAAGGAGCTTATTACCGTGTAAACGATAATGGGCTTGCTTATGGGCAGGATTATGCTGAAAAACGTTCTCGCCTGACTTGCTCCGTCCAGCTTTGCCGCCTCTACCAAGGCCCTCGGAACGGTGTCGAAGTAGCCCTTTGCGATAAGGTAGCCCAAGCCCGATGAAGCGCAGTATACCAAGGTCAGACCCAGGTGAGTGTTGGTAAGATTCAGTGCCTTAAGAATAAAGTAAACCGAGATCATACTTAAAACGCCGGGGAAAAGGTTTAAGATAACCGCAATGTTCATCATGGGCTTTCTTGCTTTAAAGCGGAAGAAAGAGGTTGCGTAAGCCACCATAACCGCAAACAGCGTACATACTATACATACCGCAATTGCGATCTTAAAGGTGTTCCACATCCATATGGGGAAATTAACGGTGGTAGACGAGGGGTTAAGAATGTTGATATAGTTTTGCAGCGACCATTCCTCGGGGAAAAAGTTCGAGGTGTTTCTGCCCGAATACGCGCTGAACGAGGTAACGACCAGCCATAAGATAGGGATAAGCCAGAAGCAGACCATTACAACGATAACAATATGTCTTAAAATATCCTTGATAAGCTGTTTTATTTTGCCCTTTTGCGTCATCAGTTGTACACCTCCTCTTTATCCTTGCCTGTCATGAAGTTAAAGGCAACAAGCGTAAATACCGCGCATATTACGAATACGCAGATACCGATGACCGACGCCATCTTGTAGTTGTAATACTCCTGCGTAAGTCTGAACAGCCACGTTACCAGCAGATCGACCTCCTTGGCCTGGCTGTTGGCAAGATACTGGTCGGTGGTGGTAAATACGTCCTGCGTCAACAGGTAAATTACGTTAAAGTTGTTGATGTTTTTAACAAAGTCCGTTACAAGAGCGGGACCCGTTACAAACAGTACATACGGCATTGTGATATGACGGAATATCTGTCCCGTGCTTGCGCCGTCTATGCGCGCGCTTTCTATCTGATCCGCGGGCAGGTTGGAAAGAACGCCCGTTGCGATAAGCATCTGATAAGGTATACCGATCCAGATATTTACAAGTATAATGGTAACGTGCGCCCAGCCCGGTGCCGATAGGAACGGTATATAATCGTAGGACAGCAAGCCTATGTTCTGCAAAAATCCCGTTACGCCTATATCGGCAAGTATCGTGTTTGCTATACCGTTGTTTGCGAAAAAGTTTCTTACAAGCAGCAGGGATACAAACTGAGGCACCGCGATAGTAACAACGAATAAGGCTCTCCACAGCTTGGCAAGCCTGGTGCGCTTGTTATTGAGGAAAAGCGCGAGGAGAATACCTCCGAAATAGGTGGTAAAGGTCGCGAAGAATGCCCAGACCAAGGTCCAGCCCAAAACTCTTACGAAGGAGTAGCCGAAGGTAACGGTCATTCCGCCGCCGCCGAACAGGTNNATAAAGTTTNTAAGACCGTTCCATGTAAACAGGGCGGTAGGTGCCATATGCTCCTGGTCATAGTTTGTAAAGGCAACCANAATAAGGATAAAAATAGGTACTATGCTGAAAAGCACTATACCCAGAACGGGAACGGAAAGCAGGGTTATATGNAATTTTTCGTTAAGATAGCTTACGACGTCTTCCTTAAAGTTGTTGATGTGTTCGCCGTTTTCNGCTTTCTTTTGCAGCTTGTAAGCNTTGATAACNTTGNTGATCCAAAAGAAAAGGAACACAGCCCATATNATAATGGTGACAACCGAAAACAGCAGTATCTGNAANGAATCGTCATAGTNGTTNGGTNCGTTNTTCATGGTNTNNATGTNAAATNNCATTTCCATNTGNNNCTCGCCCANNGTGTTGAATTTGNAAATGTACTGNGGNGCAACCAATANGCTGTAAACGATAACGGCCGCTTCAAATAAAGTGACCAGCAGCGAACGNANAAACTGTTTTCTGCGGGCATANCCCGCTCCAACCCAAATCAGCGACAGCTTAACGAAAATATCGCCCTTTACAANCGCTTCGCCGAAGCTTTTAAAGTAACTGCCCAATGATTTGAAAAAGTCGGAAACTTTATTTGATTTTTTTGTTTTTGTAGCCATGCAGGTTTCCTACCTTTGCAATTTATTTGAGTATAGGTGACGGCATACAGCCGATATGTGCACTTATGCCGATNCTTAAAAAATATCAAAGGCTCATATACAAGCATATGAGCCTTTGATGATGAATTATTTCAGCTCATTGACCTGCGAAATAAAACGTAAGCTGTGAGTTAATTTCCAAGACTTANGANANTGNNGCGGTAATACCTTCAACNGCGGTATCGAGAGCAGCCTGAATAGCGTCTGTGTCGCCTGCTGTAAGCTGCTTCTGTGCGCAAAGCTCGCCGAGAGTCTTGGTAGGATCCCAGAACTTTTCGCCTACGTCCTGAATTGAACCGTAGTTATCCTGCTCGATAGAAGCCGCACCCGCAATGTTTGACTTAACATCGTCGCGNTCNGCAACTACNTTGTTGGAGGGAGAAAGCTGTCTCTGATCGAAACGCTTGCCCTGAGAAGCCTCGTTGGTAAGGAACTCCGCAAGAACGGTTGCCCAGCCTACGTTTTCGCTTAATGCGTTAACACCGATAAGCTTGGAACCGGTGTAGGTGTACTGCTGAACCTGATCGCCGCCGCAGGTAAAGGTAGGAAGCTTTGTAGCTCTGTAACCGTCGCCGAAAGCTGCCTGTGCAGCGTCTGCGTCCCAAGTACCGTCAACNACCGCGCAAAGGTTGCCGGAAGCGATCTGGTTGGAAAGGTCGCCGTCGGTAACAGGGAGGAANGCGGAGCTGTTGGTGATTCCGAGAATACCTTCAACTACCTGTACGCCGGTGTAGCCCTTGGAAGAAGTGCCGTTCCAGTCGCAGTTTGTTGTACCGTCGTCATTGGTGGAGGCGGTGAAGCCGGCACCCATAAAGAAGCTTGCGAGATACCAGCCGGAAGCCATTGTCATGCCGACCTGCTTGCCGGATTCCTGCGCTTTTGCAAGCATNGTGTCCCAAGATTTAACATCGTCCTCGGAGAGAACGTTTGCATCGTAATAAAGGAAGTAGTTGTTGCCGCCGCTCATGGGGAAAGCGTAAAGGCNGTCTTTAAATGTAGCGGAGCCGATAGTACCCGCGCTGTTGGCGGACTTAATATCAGCGACAGACTTACCGGAATAAGCGGTAAGAACATCGTTCATGTTATCAATATTGGCAAGAGCGTTTGCTCTTACAAGAGACATAAGCTGGTCGCTTGCAAAAGCGAATACGTCGGCAGCANCCGAAATGTCGGTTAAAACAGTGTCCTTAGCGGTAGACTCGGATTCAACGCCTACCTGAATATCAAAGNTCTGATCGGAATGGGCAGCCTTGAAATCGTTTACCAATTCGGCAAGCAAAGCCTGATCTTCCTCACCGCCCCATACTCTGAGGGTAATGGTTTCGCCGGAAGCCGCGCCGCCGCCCTGATTATCTGTGCTTGCGCCGCCGTTGTTATTGCCGCTGTTGTTGTTTTCGCTGCCGCTGTTGTTTTCCTGTGAGCAGCCCGCAAATGACAAGGTCATTGCAGCCGCAAGGAAAATTGAAATTAGTTTCTTCTTCATTGTGTCCTCCTANAATTCTCTTTGCAGGCACGTATTTAATTATGAACACGCGCCAAATATTTGACCGAACATATTATATTTTTAAAGCCGTTCGATCCGTCTTTGACAGAAAAATTTTTGATCCCATTAAAATATATTGAATGAATCAATATTTTTTCATCCGCTTTGCGAATGAACCGCTTATGCGTCATGGAATCAATTTGCACTGTTATTTTGTTAACATTCTTTTTTCTCCGTTACTATGGCAGGGAGAAATAAAAAACGCCGATTTTTCATCAGTTTTCTGTCACTTAAATTATACATAAATTGGCAAGTTGTGGCAACGTGCAATTTATTCAAATTATTGGTTTTGAATTTGTGAAAATTAACAAAAAANCAAGGCTCTTTTTAGATGTTTTTAATTTACCTAATAAGCTAACAATATGAAACTGTTTGTACAAGCTGATTACGGCGGTGTTGAAGATCGTGTTTTGAGTTGTACACATTGTATTATAAAAAATCAACTCTTTGTCCGAATTTNAGCAATATTTTAGCGTAAAGCTCTTTTTCTATCCGCCTGTATTTTCCGCCGTATGTTTTTCGGTCGTTTTCAAACAATTCAAATCTCATTACTATATTATTATACTNATCGTCNAAGAAAAAAACACATTGCCAAAATCTGTTTTTTTCGGCATAGTAATTGACGGGCTCAAACGCAAGCACAGAGCTTATATCCTCGTCCAGCGTTTTTTCAAGCTCCTGCGGCTTTAAATAACAAAACTGCACCTTTTTGCTTCTGGGAAGAGTTTTGGCGAGCCTTGCCGTATTATCCTCCGTCTCCCCGTTTTTTGGCTTTTTCTTAAAGAACAACATGCTTTTTCTCCTTAATTGATGTTATACCAATCCCTTTTTAAACTATGGAAAAATCCATAGTTTAAAAAGGGTTGCACCCTAAACACTAATCCAACAGTTTTAAAAGGGATTAGTATTACATATCAGGCCTGTTATCAAGGCACCNGCGGAAGCTGCCAGCGCGACTATTATAAGCGGCAGATCAANGTAGGCAAGCACAATNGCTATAACCGTTCCCACTGCGGCCGTGATCGGATCTCCCGTAGAATAGAAAATCGCGGGGATAGTCATTGCGCTGAGTATTGCGTAAGGTATGTAATAAAGAAAGCTTTTTAAAAAGCGCGACTTTATTTTTTTTCGGAAAACGGTAAAGGGTATTACCCTTACAAGATAGGTGACCAAAGCCATTACACCTATATAAAGAACAATGCTCATGCTTCACCGTCCTTTACGGGAAACATAAGGGCGCATACCGCGGAAGCGATTATACCGCTGATTATTATGGCAAAGCCGCCGCTTATAAAGGTAAGAACATATTTAAACAGCACAGACAGTCCCGCGGCGATAAGTATCACCGCCAAAACGTTTTTCTTCTTTCTTGCGGGCGGAATGATTATCGCCAGAAACATGCCGTAAAGCACCAGTCCCATAGCGTCGGTCAAAAGCTGCGGCAGCACCTGTCCCGCCAGCGCGCCGAAAAGAGTTCCGAGACTCCAGCCCGAAAATCCCGCGAAAATAAGCCCGTACATGTAAGAGGGGGAAAGCTCGTGAGGCTGAGCGGAGGCAACGGCAAATATCTCGTCGGTGATTCCGAAGGCCGCTGCCATTCGGTGAGGGGTGTTGAATTTATGATCAAGCTTTTGAGATAGGGAAAATCCCATAAGGGAGTAGCGGATATTTATTATAAACTGGGTGGCGGCCATTTCTATAAGAGTGCCTCCCGCCGCTATAACGGAAACGCCCGCCGCCTGTCCCGCGGAGGTCAGGTTCGTTACCGAGATCATTACCGCCGCTAAGGGGGATAAGCCGGCGCGTACCGCCATTATTCCGAAGCCGAAGGATACCGAGATGTAGCCTAAGGCTATGGGTATGCCGTGTCTTAAGCCTCTGAAAAAGTCCGTTTTCATTGGGAAAGTCCTTTCATTGGGAAATATCGGTATAATGATAACATATTTTTTTTGAAAATGCAAATTTAAAATCATTGCGGATATAGCATTTAAGTTTCCCAAAAATTTTCTCAGTCGGCGAAATGCCTTTTTAAAAGTGTGTTTTATAATATGCTGTTCTTGATTGCAACAAGGTGGTGTTTGTGTTTTTTTAGAACTACGTTTTATGTAATCTTCTTTTTTCTCGGAAGCGAGGTGCAGTTTGCGCTCCCGCGCGGGGCTTAAGGGTGACTAAGAGACTTTTTGCAAGCAAAAAGTCTCGGAAGGGGGGCGAAGGTGCAGTAAATGCCGCCTATGTTACAGTTTTCAAAAACATATACGGACTTTAAAGCACTCAACATCATATGTTAAGTGCGAAAAGCTCGGCGGCATTCACTGCCCCACTCTCCCCCTTAGGGACGGCAGGATGCCGTCGGGAGCAAGCCCAAACTGCCGCAAGGATGCGGCGGCATCAGAGCTTGCTCACTTTCACTCTTAAGAATCCCTTCCTTACCCCCCTCTATGCGTAGTGCTGATTTTTTAGCTGTTTGCCTCAGAGAGTATGTGCGTGAAATGTCACTTAGATAAGTTGGTTAGTTGACAAATGCCGGTAATTTACAAATATATTGTACTCTGTTTGCTTTTTCATTGAATTTTTGGGTAACTTAAATTTTTTGCTTTAAGTTTCCCAAAATTCAATGAGGAAAATAGAAAAAGAGGCATAACCGAAAGAAAAAGGCAACTTAGAAAATGAAAAACAAACAAAACATAACATAATTGCACATTAGCTGCATTTACCGATTAACAAAATTCTAAATCTTTCAAAAAAGTATTGCTTTTTTTTAAAAACTGTGCTATAATATAATTCGTGTCAATATGGAAACCTTTGACAACACTGTCAAAAGCTTTTTAAAATAGGACAGAATTATAAAAAAGAGGGAACGGCTCGGAAAAGTCGGTTGATCCCAAAGGAAGGAAGATTTCTAATGTCAGTTTTAGAGATAATTGCCGCAATACTGTTGATCTTGGCGTGTGTATTTATTATACTTGTAGTACTTATGCAGGATTCCAAGCAGGGTATGTCCCAAACCATTTCGGGCGCAAGCGGAGATAACTACTATCAGAAAAATTCGGGCAGAACCAAAGAAGCAAGGCTCGCAAAGATGACTAAGGGCGCGGCGATCGTTGTGTTTATAGTTGCTTTGCTTGTTAACCTGATTACGATCTACGGCTGGGGAAAATCCGACGGCAGTTCTTCAGGCACTACCACTACTCCCGCTGTTACAACGACCGCAGAGGAAACATCGGCAGCTGTTGAATAAAAACAAAATAGTTAAGGGGCGAAGGTTCGCCCCTTTTTTGTAAAAATTAAAGATAATGCTAATTCACAATAACCTTATTTAAAAGGTGATCAGTATAAACACACGGCGGCGAAAGGAAATGAAAATGCGAGTTGACATCAGAGAAAAAATATTCGTTTTACTGTATGAAAAGGGCGAAAAGGGACTGACCGAGCCCGAGATCATCTCATTGATCGGAAAGAAAAAGGACAATAAGATAATAAGCAGGGAATTGGAGGATATGAAGCGGTTTAAGGTGCTTGGCTACTCTAAGCTTCGCTATTCCTTAAAAAATCCCGACAAATATCATTTGGGTGTTGTTACCCGTGCCGCGCGCAGTCACAGCTTTGTTAAACTGGAGGACAGCGAGGAAGGGGAAGAGGTTTTTGTAAGGGGCAAAGAATGCCACGGCGCGGTGCCGGGGGACAGGGTGCTTATCAAGATAATTGCCGACAAGGACGAGTATAACCGTTCTCAGACCGCGGTCGTTATCTCCGTTCTTGAGTTTTCCTCAAATATGCTTACGGGTACGGTAGTGGATTACAACGGCGAGATACGCTTGCAGCCTTCCACGTTTTCTTCGCCCGTGCCACTGACGATAGTGGGCTTCGGTGAACAGGCGGTAAGAGTGGGCGATAAGGTACGCTTTGAGATAAAAAAACGCGGCGAACGTCATTCCGAGCATGTGGCTACCATTACCGAGGTTTTCGGCAGCTCCGATGTTGCCAGAGTTTCCGTTAAAGCTTATATTGAGGAAAAACAGATACCTACCGAATTTCCCGAGGCGGTAATAAAAGAAGCAAAGGAAATCGAGAAAAAGGGAATACCAAGCGGCGAAAAGGCTATGCGCACCGACCTCAGAGACCTGCCCATTTTCACTGTCGACGGCGCGGATACCAAGGACATTGACGACGCCATAAGCATTGAGAAAACTCCCAAGGGTTACAAGCTGGGGGTTCATATTGCCGACGTTTCCAACTATGTAAAAAAGGGAACGGCTTTGGATCAGGAAGCGCATAAAAGAGGGACAAGCGTTTATATTGCGGATATGGTTATACCGATGCTTCCTAAGGAGTTAAGCAACGGTATTTGTTCCCTCAATCCCCAAGAGGAACGCCTTGCCTTTTCCTGCCTTATGGAGCTGGATACAAACGGCGAGATCAATAAGTACCGTTTTGTAAAATCGCTTATCAAGTCAAGAGTTAAAGGCGTTTACAGCGAGGTCAATAAAATTATTGCGGGAGAAGCCGACGGGGAAATAAAGGAAAAATACGCCGAGGTCATAGATCAGATACCCGTAATGAACGAATTGGCTTCAATTCTTAAGAAAAACAGGGAGCAAAGGGGAGCACCCGAGATAAACAGCGTTGAGAGCAAGATAATTTGCGATGAAAACGGCGTTTGTATCGATATTAAAAAGAGAGAGGGCGGCATTGCAGAGGGGATAATCGAGGAATTTATGTTAGCCGCCAACAACTGTGCCGCAAAGGTGGGAATGTCCAATCATATTCCTTTTGTTTACCGCGTTCATGAAGCTCCCTCAGCGGAAAAGCTGATGATGCTTCAGGACACGCTGGTGTCTATGGGCATTAACCCCAAGGGAATAAACGAAAGCTCAACCGCAAAGGATTTGGCGCAGCTTCTTAAGGATTGTAAGGACGACCCGAGAGCACCTATTATACACCGCATGACGCTGCGTACTATGATGAAGGCCAAGTACAGCGAAAACCCTATCGGACACTTTGGGCTTGTAATGAAGGAATACGCGCATTTTACCTCTCCCATACGCCGCCTTGCGGACTTATCGATCCACAGAATACTTACCGATTACGTTATGGGCGAGGCATCCAAACTTGAAAAACGCTATACGCGCTTTGCCAACGAAAATTCGACAAGAGCAAGCGATACGGAGGTTACGGCTATCAATGCGGAGCGTGACTGTGAAAAGTATTATGCCGCGGAGTATATGAAAAACCATGTGGGCGAGCAGTTTGAGGGCATTATTTCGGGAGTTATAAACAGCGGTATTTTCGTTGAGCTTCCCAATACAGTTGAAGGCAGGATAGATACCTTTACGCTTCCCGACGGCGAATATGAGGTAAGAAACAATATAATGCTGGTGGAAACTCTTTCAAATACCGTGTATGCAATGGGAGACAGGGTTAAGGTCACTTTGTCGGCGGTAAACGTTGGAGCGGGGCAGATAGATTTTGTTCTGGACGAGCATGTGCCGCTGACTACGGATAATAAGGCAGATAAAAAATAGGTTAGGATAAGATAGGAGAGATAATTTTGCGAATTACAGAAAATGAGCTGAGTGCGGATTTGTTTTATGAGCTGTATATATCTGTCGGTTGGGAGCCGCCGCTTAAAGAGCAGATCGCTGTGGCTTTGAATAATACGATAGCGGCTTTTACGGTATATGATGATAATAATAATCCCGTCGCAATGGCAAGGCTTATCGGTGACGGTGGAATGTCATACTATATAAAAGACTTTGCCGTAATACCGACAGAGCAGAAAAAAGGTATCGGTACAATGCTGATGAAGCATATAGAAAATTACATTATTAAGAACTTAAAGCCTAATTGGGCAGTAAGTCTTGAGCTGATAAGCTCCAAAGGGAAAGAGCCGTTTTACGAAAAAATGGGTTTTGAAGCGAGACCTTGCGAATGGGACGGAGCGGGAATGTTTAAGATGGTCAGATATACAAATTAAGAGTTGAGCATGCTTGCAAACAACAAGCTTCAGGGGAACGGAAAATGAAAAAATGGTATGACGAGGAATATGAGTTTAATATTGAGGTAACAGGCTTTCTTAGAGGCAGCAAAACGGAGGGATATTGCCGAAATGGCGAGGAGATCGGCGACAGATACACCTGCACCTACGGCTGTCCCGTGAACGCAAACGGTCAGGGAATCTGCTCTAAAGTAATGATGATAATGTTTCCGATAATGGAGGCAGTCAGAAGCGGGGGAGATCTGGAGAACATTGGCGGCGACAGCAAGTACAGCAAGGATATCGTTTGCCCTGACGGCTGCGTTATATTCAGACTTACGGCAAAAAAGCTTGGCAATGAAAACTTTTATAAAGGCAAATTTTTTAATTGACTTTTATACTAATTCATAATCATCTTATAGACAAAATTTTATAGGGTCTATAAGATGATTATGAATTACACCCTAAGCACTAATTTTCGATCGACAACAAAAAATGTCTATACATTGATCGAAAATTAGTATTACATTCAAAAAGTCTCTTATAAAACTTTAAACAAGTTTTATAAGAGACTTTTTATACTTTAAGTAATATAGAACAGGATTTATTCTCCCAGTCTTAACATTTCATCGATACACTTTCTCGACTTCTCCGCCTGCTCCCTGCTCATAACTATTTCACAAGCGTTTTCGGGGTGTTCAAGCACGTTTAAAACGTCAAACAGCGTGGTAAGCTTCATATCGGGACAGATAAGCTTTTTTGAAAGCAGGTAAAAGCTCTTGTCGGGACATTCGTATTGAAGNGTTTCCGCTATTTCAAGCTCCGTTCCTATAATAAACTCCTTATGATCGGATTTTTTCGCAAAGGCGATAATTCCNGANGTTGAGCCTATATAATCGGCTTGCTTTGTTACTTCCGGCACACATTCGGGGTGTACGAGCAAGAGGGCGTTGGGGTGNTGCTTTTTGGCTTCCCGTGCTTCCTCTCCCGTAACGGCGGCGTGAATGGGACAGCCGCCCCGAACAAGCTTTATATCCTTTTCGGGCAGGCTTTCCTTAACAAAAGAGCCTAAGTTGGGATCGGGGATAAAGAGTATCTTGTCGTTATCCATTTTTTTCACTATTTCTACCGCAGAGGAGCTTGTAACGCAGACGTCGCAGTGTTCTTTCAAGGCGGCGGTGGTGTTGATATAGGCGACTACCGCANGGTCGGGGTACTGCTTTTTCAGCTCGGTAATATTCTCGGGNGAGAATTGCTCCGCCATTGGACAGCCCGCATTGCCGTTGGCAAGATAGACNTTTTTGTCAAAATTCAGCATTTTCGCCGTTTCCGCCATAAAGTGAACGCCGCAGAAAAGTATATTTTGAGCTTCGGTATCGCAGACGTCGCGGCTTAGCTTAAAGCTGTCGCCNGTTATATCGGCGATTTCGAGAATCTCTTTTTTGACNTAGCTGTGAGCCAATATGCAAAAGTCCTTTTCTTTTTTCAGCTTAAGTATCTTTTCCTGAATCTCGCTGATGTTCATGTTGACTGTTCCTTTCCGTTTTTTATTTACTAAACGTATATTATATAGATAGTATTACAAATTGTACNTTGCAAACAGTAAATTACATGTGGTATATTACCGACAGTATATTAAAGTGCCTTTTGCTTTATTCCTTTAATCCTCATCGCAGCCAAATTCATAAACGGTAACATGATGATATTCGGCGTCTTTTTTAAGTACGCAGGAGGGAAATTGAGGCTTGTTGGGACTGTCGGGGCAGAACTGGGTTTCAAGACAGAAGCCCGTTTGCTTGTTCATCACCTTTCCGCCTTTGCCGATCTCGTCTTCAAGTCCGTTGGCGGTATAAAGCTGCATTGCGGGCATNTCGGTTTTGCAGGTGAGAGTGCGTCCGCTTTTCGGGTCTTTCGCAAAGGCTGCTGTGGGGAGGTCGGCGTCCTTTTGTTTACGTATTATAAAATTATGATCGTAGCCGTCTATGTCCTTGCTTCTGATAGGGCGGAGGGAAGTAAAATCAAATACCGTGCNTTTTACGTCGGCAATTTCGCCCGTGGGTATCAGCGCGTCGTCTACGGGNGTATATTTATCCGCAAATATCTGCATTTCGGTGTCCATTATATCGCCCTCGCCGCTGAGGTTGAAATAAACGTGATTGGTAAGGTTCAGTATCGTATCTTCGCTTGAAACGGCGTCGTANGTCAGCGTAAGAGCGTTTTTTTCGTCAAGGCAGTAATCCACNGTTACGGCAACAGTTCCGGGGAAATTTTCCTCGCCGTCGGGGCTGGTGTAGCCGAACAGTACGTGATTTTCGCCGCCGTTTTCGTCGTATTCGGTCGCTATAAGCTCCCATACTCTTTTATTGTAGCCTACCGAACCGCCGTGGAGAGTGTTGTCTCCGTCGTTTTTAAAAAGANNATATTCTTTGCCGTTTAAGGTGAATCTGCCGCCGCCNATGCGGTTTGCAAAGCGTCCCACCAGTGCGCCCTGAGAGGATTCGCCGTTAATNTAGCCNTGAATATCGTCNTAGCCCAATACAACGTCGCCNATNTTACCGTTCTTGTCNGCGGTTTTTATGCTCATTATCGCTCCGCTGTAATTGGTTAAAACGACCTCNGTNCCTTTTGAGTTGGCAAGGGTGATTTTCCAAAGCTTGTATCCGTTGTGAAAGCCGATGTGTTCCTGTTTGATCATTGTTTTTTCCTTTCGCTGATTTGTTTAATGAAAGTTTCTCTTAATGTTATTGCGGACAAGTTAACATTTTTTGCGGTTCTAAAATCTGAAATAAAGAAAGGGATTGTTTGTGCTGTTAACTAACATTATGCTTGAAACCGCAAGCAAANCTATGTTGCAGACCGTCTGCGCCGTACCTGTTACCGCNAAGCCCGCGGATTNTGTCATGATGNATTTNTTNAGCTTGGGCAGCCACGGTATGCTTAAAGCCACCGCCGCCGCAAACAGGAATATATTGTTCATAAATAAGGTTTGTATCGTGATGTCGGTCAAGGGGTTGCCGTTTAAGCCCACTAAGGATTTAAAGAAATTTCCCAAGGACGGCAGGTCCTCAAAATGGAAGATGCCGAATCCGATCACGATTATTAAAAGACTGTATAAATGAGCAAGCACCTTCGGCATTTTTTTCATGCGCTTGTTGCCTATCTTTCTTTCGATAAAGATAAACAATCCGAAGTATAAGCCCCAGATAATGTAATTCCAGCTTGCGCCGTGCCAAAGACCCGTGCAGAACCATACAAGGAAAAGGCTCAAATACTGTCTGCGCTTGCCGAAAATGGGAACGTACAGCAAATAGTCGCGGAAAAACGAGCCGAGGGAGATATGCCACCTTTGCCAGAACTCGGTGATGTTTTTGCTGATAAAGGGGTAATTGAAGTTTTCGTTAAAGTGAAAACCGAAAATACGCCCCAAGCCTATCGCCATATCGGAGTAGCCCGAAAAATCAAAGTAGTACCAAAGACTGAGAAGTATAACGCCGTACCACACGCCCGCCACGGAAACCGAAGAAATATCGGTATAGCCCTTTGAAGCGTCGCCGAAAAGGGTTATGACCACCGAGCTTATATTGTTGGCGATAATTACCTTTTTGCCAAGTCCTATGATAAAACGCGTGATGCCCTCGCTGATGTCGGCCGAGGTGGAAACTCTTTCGTCTATTTCCTTTTCGATCACTCCGTAGCGCACGATAGGGCCTGCAACAAGCTGAGGGAACAGGGAAACGTACATTAAAAATTTAAGNGGNTTTCGCTGGACCTTTACCTTGCCCCAATACGCGTCCAGGATATANGAAATTATCTGGAAGGTGTAGAAGCTGATACCGATAGGAAGCCCGATATGCGGGGCGGGAATGTCAAAGGGAAGTATCGCGCTCAGGTTTTCCGCGATAAAATCGGTGTATTTAAAGACGGCGAGCGCGCCGAGGCTGACAACTAAGGAAATTATGACGCCGACTTTTGAATACGNGGTATTTCGGAAGCGTTCTATAAGNAGTCCGCAGCAATAGTTGACAATGACGCTGCCCAATAAAAGTATTATCCAAAACGGNTCTCCCCACGCGTANAAAATAAGGGAGAACAATATTAAAACGCCGTTTCTCCAGTGTATGTTCCTTATACAGAAATACAGCAAAAGACAGGCGGGCAGAAAAGCGTAGAGGAAAAATAAATCCGAAAAGACCATATTTACTCCTTGTTTTTATAATCTATGTAAAGCTTTTGCGTTTTTTATCAAAATATATTCAGGCGCGGTTTGCCCTCCGTGAAAAAAATCGGTTTTCGTCGGAAAATGNCAAAGTCCGCCTTTTTATTATAGTACTTTTATTCGAGTATTTCAAGTATAAATGAAATATTTTTCGGGAAAGCTTTATTTTTTCCAAAAAATGTGGTACAATAATACCAAATAATACAAACATAATGTTTGCAAAAAAATAGAAAAGAGGTTATTTCATATGGAGATTACAAAAGACATTCTGTATGTGGGCGTTAATGACCACGAAGTAGACCTGTTTGAAGGGCAGTATGTTGTTCCCAACGGTATGGCGTACAATTCCTATGTTGTGATTGACGGTAAAACGGCTGTTTTTGATACGGTCGACGCGCGTTTTACCCATCAATGGCTGGATAATATCGAAAGAGCATTGGACGGCCGCAAGCCCGACTATCTGATAATTCAGCATATGGAGCCCGACCATTCCGCAAATATAGCTAATTTTATGCAGGTGTACAAGGACGCCGTTATTGTTTCCAGCGCAAAGGCTTTTTCCATGATGAAGCAATTTTTCGGCACCGATTATGAGGATAGACATATGGTGGTTGCCGAGGGCGACACNCTTTCTCTCGGAAAACATACCCTTTCATTTGTGGCGGCTCCCATGGTTCANTGGCCCGAGGTTCTTGTAACATATGACAGCCATGATAAGGTGCTGTTTTCCGCCGACGGCTTNGGAAAATTCGGGGCTTTGGACGTTGAGGAGGATTGGGCCTGCGAGGCAAGACGCTATTATATAGGAATAGTGGGCAAATACGGCGCGCAGGTTCAGGCTTTGCTGAAAAAGGCTTCGGGACTTGACATTCAGACTATCTGCCCGCTTCACGGTCCTGTTTTAAAGGAAAATTTAGGCTACTATCTGGGCTTGTATAATACATGGTCCTCCTATGAGCCTGAAAGCGAGGGCGTGGTTATCGCTTACACCTCGGTTTACGGTCATACAAAGGCGGCTGTTGAAAAGCTTGCGGAAATTCTTAAGAGCAACGGCTGTCCCAAGGTAACGGTTACCGATCTTGCCCGCGACGATATGGCCGAGGCGGTGGAGGACGCGTTCCGCTACAATAAGCTGGTNCTTGCCACCACCACCTATAACGCTGATATTTTCCCCTTTATGCGTACATTTATCGAGCATCTTACCGAAAGAAACTATCAGAACCGCACGGTAGGCTTTATCGAAAACGGCACATGGGCTCCCCTTGCGGCAAAGACCATGAAGTCCATGCTTGAAAAGAGCAAAAANCTTACATTTGCGGAACCCGTGGTTACAATAAAGTCGGCGTTGAACGAGGAAAGCACGGCAAAGCTTAATGAGCTGGCGGAAGCACTCAGCACCGATTATATCGCAAGAGGCAGCGAGACCGCCAACAAAAACGATCTGACCGCTCTTTTCAATATCGGCTACGGTCTTTATGTCGTTACCTCCAACGACGGCAAAAAGGACAACGGACTTATTGTAAATACCGTTACACAGGTAACCAATACACCCAACCGCATTGCGGTAACNATCAACAAGGACAATTACTCTCACCATATTATAAAGCAGACGGGAATTATGAACATCAACTGTCTTTCCCAGGACGCGCCTTTCTCGGAATTTGAAAAATTCGGCTTCCAGAGCGGAAGAAGCGTTGATAAATTCGCCGGCGAGGAGGTTTTGCGCTCCGACAACGGNCTTGTGTTCCTTTCAAAGCACATNAATTCCTTTATGTCGTTAAAGGTGGAGCAGTATGTNGATTTGGGCACTCACGGAATGTTTATCTGCAATATTACCGAATCCCGTGTTATTTCCAATGTTGAGACCATGACTTATACCTATTATCAGAACAACGTTAAGCCCAAGCCTCAGACCGAGGGCAAGAAGGGCTTTGTCTGCAAGGTATGCGGTTATGTTTACGAGGGAGACGAGCTGCCCGAGGACTTTATTTGTCCTCTTTGCAANCACGGCGTGGCTGATTTTGAGCCTATNGAATAAATTTAGAGAACNTGTTNNAAANTTGCNNATATAAANAATAACNNAGCGGTTTTGTNTCGGTGACGCCGATACAAAACCGCTTTTTGGATTTGTTTGTTTTTTGTGCTTCTTTTGANGATANAAAAATTTTNTAAAAATTTNTACTTATTTTGTTACCAACCCGTTTTGTTTTTCGTATATAAAATTGAAGGACCTTCAGGAGACATTTTCAGNAGAAGTAAAAAAAGCTNTTACGAGGGAAAGGAATTATATAAATGGAGGACAGCAGAATAATCGAGCTTTACTTCAAACGCTCCGAAACCGCGGTAAAGGAAAGTCAGGATAAATACGGCAAGTACTGCGGCGTTATAGCAAACAACATTCTTCATTCGGGCGAGGACGCGGAGGAGTGTGTCAACGATACATGGTTCAAAGCGTGGAATATTATCCCGCCCCACAAGCCGCCTAAGCTTGACGCTTTTTTCGGAAAGCTTACAAGAAATCTGGCGATAGACAGGTTCAGACGGTCGAGATCGGGCAAAAGAGGGAACGGAGAAATCGCTTTGTGCCTTGAAGAGCTGGCGGAGTGCGTGGGAAAAGAGGAGACCTTTACCGACACCATATCGCTCAGAGACGCGCTCGATAGGTTTTTGGAGGAGCTTACACCGCAGGCAAGAGAGCTGTTTATATTAAGATATTGGTATATGTTTTCTCTTAAGGAAACGGCCAAGCGGTGCAATGTAAGCGAGGGCGCGGCAAAAATGTCGCTTTGCCGCACTCGCGCCGCGCTTCGGGAGTTCCTTGAGAAGGAAGGGTTTGAGATATAGCAAAAGGGGGTTCACGGCATCGTACTCATGGCGTTATATCATTCAAACGGGAAGGAAAGGATAATTATATATGAAAAACAATGAACAATTACTTAGCACTATCGGGGAAATAAACGATAAGTATATTTCCGAAAAGAACATAAAAAAGAAAAAGATGTCTCCGTTAAAATGGGCGGCAATGGGCAGTGCCGCGTGCGCGGCGGCGATAGCGGGCTTTATCGTTATGCGGAATACGGGATTTATTTTCAACAGCGGAGGTGATGACGTTAAAAACAGATGGGCGGACTGCCGAATTTTCCCCGTTACGGATTATAGCAGCGGAATTGTAATGGAGGGCACCGAGCAGGTATACTGCGGATTGCGGTGGCATCTCATGAACGGTTATGTTCAGGAGAGAAATTATACCCAAGGGGAAAATATCACGGCGGTGCTTGACCCAAATTACCCATGGAACGAGGATACGGTGATCAAAACTCTGCCCGTGTTTGAAAATCTTTCATATAGCAGCGATATAACAACGCCCACACGTTATTTTTCGAACGAGACAATGCTGACTATGGCGGAAAATGCAGCAAAGCAGCTTGGTACGGAGATCTTGGAAAGCAGCTTTGCCGAAGTGGGCGACGATTCACAGGACGTGCAGTACAGATATGTTTTAAAAGCGGTTTGCGGCGGTGAAAAATACGGGATCGACGCGCTGGCGATAAACGTGTACAGCGATGGGGCGGTGGAAATTGATTTTAACGACTATACACTGAACGAAACGGGCGCGTACTTTACCCTGCCCGACGAATATTCCTTTGACGAGCTCGCGGACAACGGGGAAAACAATTCAACCTTGGAATATCTTGCGGAGACCTTTGCCGATCTGCTGCAATTTGAGGATTACGGGTATGTCAATTATACCGATAATCAATATGCGTATCAGGATGACGACGGGAATTACAGTGGGGATTTTAGCAGCAGCAATGTATACCGTATTTATGAGAAAACAGGCAGCGATTCAAGAAATATAGCAAATTACAGCTTGGCTTTTGCGGATTTTTCCGGCTCGGGGAACAGGCTTTTCCGCATCACGCTTATGAACAGAATCAGCGTGTCGGAATATATGGGGGAATATCCTGCCATTTCCTTGGATACCGCAAGGGAGAGACTGCTTAAGGGAGCGTATGTGACAAACGTATATGAGAACGAAATAGGAACGGAATGTATCGACAGCGCGGATATAAAAGGAGCGGAGCTTGTTTACCGCTTTGACAACAATAATTATTTTCTGCCATACTACCGTTTTTACGTACAGCTTAAGGTACAGCCCTATCTTGAGGGAACGGGGCTGAATTTATACGGCACGTTTTATGTTCCCGCAATTGATTTTGAGTACGTTAATTTTGGATTTGTTCTTCCGGATCTGCGCGATGAAATAATCCCCGCTTATCCCAATGACTTTGTTTCTTTGCCCGACGGGACGGAGGTAAGCAAAAACGAAGCTTTTACGGCTTACGGCACGGCGGAAAATCCGATACTGGAATTTGCGTTCGGCTTTATGAGATACGGAAATCCGATTTTCGATAATACAATAGACGACGATTCCTGCTTTGATTTCGATACAATGACCTTTAATACCGATACCGCCGAAAACGAGGGCTTGACCTATTTTAAAATCAAAGAGGGAGATGTTCTCGAAAACGGGCTTAAGGTAACAAAGGCACGGTACAGGGTCACATGGGAGGACGGACAGCGGTATGTTTCAAATATCGTTGAGTTTAACGAGGACACGGGCTATGTGACCTATGAGGGTATACTTCGGTATTTTACCGAGGACGATTATATGATCAGCGCGGGAGACCTGTATTTTTATCCCGATCCTTCGAGCGTTCGCGTACCTCTTTTATTTACCGACTCCTACGATGAGGGAGAGCCGATAAGCTTCGTTGACGGCGATACCGCGCTTAGAACGGACGGAGGGGTCATATATGTGGGAAACGTCGATAAAGACAGGCTCAAAGACGGAATCGGCTTTGATGCCGAGGAGGTTTTTAAGGAAACAAGCTGCGTTAAAATAAGGCTTTATTTAAAATATATCGTTTTTGCGGATTACGCAGGCGAGTCGAGCGAGGCCGAAGCGAGGTTTGTCGGGCGTGAGCTGTTGGACTGAGCTGTTATTGACAATTTGCGGGTAATTATATAAAATAATATAAGGCTGTTAACAAACGGTCTTATATTTTTTTGTGTTTTTTGTTACCTTTTATGTTTTCAATCCGTCTATTGGTGTAAGGGGAGGAATGACAAATGGACGACAGCAGGATAGTAGAGCTTTATTTCAAACGCTCCGAAAGGGCTGTGGAGGAAAGCAGAAACAAATACGGAAAATACTGCAATATTATCGCGGACAATATTTTGCACTCCAAGGAGGAAACCGAGGAGTGCGTAAATGATACGTGGTTTAAGGCGTGGAACAGTATTCCGCCCGCAAGGCCGAAAAAGCTCGCGCTTTTCTTGGGCAAAATAACAAGAAATATCGCTATCGACAGGTTCAGGATCAGAACGGCGGAAAAACGGGGCTGCGGTGAGGCGGAGCTGTGTATTGAAGAGCTGGCGGAGTGCGTGGGCGAGGAGGACAGGATCATAGAGGGACTTCCTCTGAGAGACCTGCTCAACCGATTTTTGGCGGAGCTTTTGCCGAGGGAAAGGGAAGTGTTTATGCTCAGGTATTGGTATACCTTTTCGGTAAAGGAGATAGGAGAGCGGCTGAAAATGAAAGAGGGGGCGGTCAAGATGTCCCTTTACCGAAGCAGATGTACCTTGCAGGTCTTTCTTGCCGACGAGGGTTACGAGGTGTAGTTGTACATTTTACTTATAAGAGTATTTTCCGCTTATAGAAAGGATCAAAAAACATGAAAAACAGTGAAAAAATATATCGGGAATTGGGCGAGGTCAATGACGAGTATATTCCCGTTATCAAAAAAAAGAAAGGCGGGCTGCCTTTAAAAATCGCGGCTGTTGGAACGGCCGCCGCGGCGGTTGTAGGCGTTTTCGCGGTGCGGAACGTTGATTTGGGCGGCAATGAGCTTTATATCGAAAACATATGGCAGGAATATAAAATATACTCGGATTACGTTTATAACGGAGCGGATATTTCCGAGGGGAATTATGACGGACTGACGAAAATTCCGATACGGACAATGGAAAATAACGGAGTAAGCTCAATTGTGACATTGTTGGCTTATGATATTTCCGATCTGGAGGACGGAAATCCGTGGAATGAAAGTATGCAGATCAGTTCGCTGCCTGTGTTTAAAAATTCACCCTATCCGGGTACTTCACAGCTTGGAGTGTTCTATTACAGCGAGGAGCAGATGACCCAAATGGCGGAAGACGCCGCATATGCTTTGGGCGTTGAAATTGCCGAAAGTGAATTTGAATACGAGCGTTATATCAACGGAAATCCGTCAAGCCTTACGGCGGTGTGCGACGGTGAAAAATACGGAGTTAAAGAGATAAACATCATTGTACGCGGCGACGGTTCGGTGAATGTACGCTTTGGAAGAATTGCTTGGAGCGAGAATGAAAAGACCCTGAAGCTGCCCGAAGAGTACAGCTTTACCAACTACGATACGGACGACAGGGAAGCCGAAAAAACCATGCGTTACCTTATTGACAGATTTAAGGAGCTGATACAGTTTGAAAATCCCATAATAGATGTTCACCGCGGCGACCTGCCTTTTTCGGGGGGCAAGGGTCATATTGATTACGAGGTGTATAACGGTTCGGACGACCCGATACAAAGAATTCTGAACTACAATTTCGTCAGGGCGGATTTCGGCGGCTACCACGAAAACTGTTTAGACTCAATTACTTTGACAAATGAGCTGTCCGCCGCAGAGTACATGGGAAATTATCCTGTAATAACCGCGGAGGAGGCAAAGGAAATACTGATAAACGCCAACGTTTCACCCGATGTAAACGGAGCTTGGTATTTGGACGACGGCAGGATAGATGATGAGGACATCAAAAAAGCAGAACTGATTTACAATACGGGTGCAAATGAATTTTATCTTCCCTATTATCAGTTTTATGTTGAGGTAAAGTGCGACGGCGAATGGATAACCGATAAAAATTTAAAAGCCTACTGTGAGTATTGGGTTCCAGCCGTAAGGTCGGAATATTTCTTTGACGATATTAACCCGAATCTTGATTCGGGAATGTTAATCCCTTTTTTTGCCACGGAAATTTCATTCCCGGACGGTTCGATATTGAGGAAATCCCAAGCGGCTTCAACTCCGCTCGATCACCAATTTCCCGTTCTGGAATACGATTTCGGATTTTTGCGCTACATGGATTCTTATTCCGATACGGCGGACTATGACAACGCTTGGTTTAAAGTAAAGGCGGGTGATATTCTTGATAACGGAATGACGGTAAAATCCGCGAATTATCTTGTGGCTTGGTACAGCGGGGAACAACGATTTTATTCCAGCGAGGTAGAGCTGACCGGAGAGGTCGAAGCGGAGGGCGTTTTGTTTTGCTATGAGGAGGACCACGGGGATTTTAAAGCGGGGGATCTGTATTTTTACCCCGGTACGAGCGTTAATAATGCTTCGGTTCCACATATGGCGGGACTTCTTTACAACGGACCGGATACGTTGGGAATTTATCTGGGGAATATCGAAAGCGTGTATATGTCCGATTATTTGAAAAATCTTTTTGCGGACGGTGAACAACCCTTAAAACTGATTCTCTCTTTGAAGAATTTTAAGTTTTCGACTTCACAAAGCGAGGGCGGAGAAAGAGAGGAAAGGGCAGAGGCGGAAATAACGGGGTTTAAGACGGGAGAAATTTCAACAACTGATATTTACTTTTAAGAATAACAAAAACAGGCTGCGTAAAAACAGCCTGTTTTTGTCAGCAAATATGAGAAATCCAACAAGAAAAGAACGCTCTTTTATTTTTTGCTTCCGCCCCACTCCACTAAAGTAAATCCGTTTCTTTCGTAATGCGGCAGCTTCTGAGGCGGTATTTCCACCTTATCCTCCGAAGCCTCAAANGTCATAAATACCCTAATCTGAGTATCGGGAGCGGGNGAAACCTCAAGGGGAACGCTTANGGCGTAATCCTCGGTATGGAACGTTATGATATTGTAGGGGTTATTCTGCATTTCGGGCAGCCAGTAAATAATAAATTCGTTGGCTTCCCTCNGNGTAAGACCTATTTCAAGCAGCTTTTCCCTCAGNAACGCCGCCGTGTCGCTTCCCTTGACGCACCAGCCCCCGCCGCCGTCTAAAAGCGCGGTNCCCTCGCCCTCCCAGTACAGGCAGTAGTATTCGTTATCGTCTTTATCGCGGATCGTTCCGTCGGGAAACGCTCTGACGTTCCAGCNGCCGTTGTAGTCGGGGTAGGTGCANGTCAATTCTCCCTCCTCTGCAAAGCCTATTTTAACGGAGACCTCGGTTTCCTCCTCGGGATAAAGATAAATTACGGGTTTGGCAAGGCCGCCCGTGAAATGATACTCAAAGGTTCTGCTTGCGGGATTGTAGTTCCCCAGATAATAGCTGTCGACCATATAAGCTATATTATAAGACACCTCGCGNGGAGTTAAAGCGANNNGNTCANNTNAATNGTNNGTGAGCCAGTCGCTGTAAAGGTAATAACATTCGGTAATATCCGCGCAGTAGTCCTCCTTGATATGAGCGAAAAGCTCCCACATANNTTCGGAGTAGGAATAGGAGCCGTTCCACTCGTAATGCGNCTGGGAAAAATATTTATTGCNNNCNANNACNTNNGGTATTATTTTTTCACCCATAAAATAATAATCGTAATCGGTNTATATATTACCGTCCTCGTCCGTTTTCGTTTCGCCCATCTTTCCCGCAAATACCTCGACGGCTTCCAGCTTATCGCCNACCAGCTTNTAAACAAAGCCGCTGTTCCCGTAGGTGGTAAACCAACCCTTAGTGCCGTCGGGGAGTTTTTTTGCCCCCAAACGATATGCTGTCAGAAAATCACAGGAGAAAGTATCTATGTATTTTAACNCTCCGTTTTCTATTCTGTATACCGACACATTAGTGTACTGATCGGGAATTGAACCGTCTTCGTATTCGACCGTTTCTCTGTCGGAAACAAGCAGCTCCGCTTTTCCGTCAAAATCCAAGTCCAGCAGTATGATGCCTTGTGTGGAATCCTTGCATACGGCATCAAAATTTTCCGTTATGGCCTTGTACGCCTCGGTCATTTCGGCAGGCTTTTCCTCAGATGTATCGAACATATCGTCAAGGGGCGAGGTCATCACCGACATAACGTCGTCGCTTAAAGGCTCTATGCCCTTCAGTGCGGCTTGGCAGCCGTAGCCCGTTTTAAAGTCGTACTGCACCCATATATTGTCAAGCTCCAATCTTGCGTAGAAAAATTCGTTTTTACGCTCCTCAAACAGATCGTCAAATTCAAATGGTGTCGATACGATGCCGCTGCACATAAAGCTGTCCATCATGACTTCTGTGCCGTTTATATCAAAGGTGTAATGCTCGGGATTTTTTCCGAAAAGGGGAAGTCCTATCATGTAAGCGGGGTCTATAATAAACCGTATAGTGCCGTCATCGCCTTGGCTCACAAAAGCGTTGGGGGTGAACCTGCCTTTTGCCGTATAACCGAATCTTGCGTTGCTTACGGTTAATGTCAAATTCACACCGTTTTTCTCAATATTTTTTATCTGCATATAAATGCGGTCGGTGTCAGTAAGTCTAAGGGCTTTTTCCGCGTATTCTATTTCATCGTAATATTTGTTTGAAACGGCGNATATGAAGTTCTCCTTTTCACTGTCGGTAACGGCGATTTTTTTTGTGGAATCCCGCACCACNGGCGATCTTATCAAACAGATTTCATTTTCGCTTTCATATCTTACGGGATAATAACCCAAGGATTTCATGCTGTAATAATCCGGCCAAAATTCATCAAGATATTCATCGGTAAATTCAAAATTTGTATATGTAAGNCCGGACAGGGATATATCGCTTAATGATATAGCTTCTTTCTTAAAGGATATATCTTCTTCCTCGCTTGCTTCGGTCGTGGTTGGGGCCTCGGCNGCTTCGGNGGTTTCCGTATCGCTTTCGGAAAGGCNTTCAGTTATGTTTATTTCGACGTTTTTTTCGTCGGTGAGTGTCGTGTTCGCACCNCAGCCGCTTAATAAAAGCAAGGACAAAAGCAGGTATGCCAAAATTGCCGCGAGTTTTTTCATAGTATAATCACNCCCNTTTTTATNGTTGACGCAATTATAGCATGTGAAAGGATAAAAAGCAATTACAAAACGGTTACAATTTTAATGATGTATTGATTTTATTTATATAAGTGGTATAATTGCAGCGGGTATANNATTCATAAAAATTATATATTAAAACAAAGGGGCGTAATAAATTGTGATATTAAANAGGCTTAACTNAACAAATCTTAAAATAATCGCGCTTGTTATAATGACGATAGACCACATTGCGGCTTACGGAAACAATATTTTTTCTTTTTTGCCCTATGATATTTTAAGAAGCATAGGAAGAAGTGCCGCGCCGCTTTTTATGTTCGCTTTGGTAATTGGAGCGGGGCATACGAAAAGCAAGGGGAAATTTTTGCTGCGGCTTTACATAGCGNGCCTGATAATATTTGCGGCGTGGGCGGTGCTTTTCCTGTCNTTTGGCGGGTACTTTGCTTCTATGCCGTCTGTNTTGTCAACGTATCTGTATGTGCTGATCTACGGCTTCGGTATAGAGAAAACGATCTCGGAGCTGAAAAAACGAAAGCCTGCCGCGCTGCTTTATCTTGCGGCTTTAGCGGCCGTTACGGTTTTGCCCGTGCTTTTTTTCGACAGGGCTTACGGTTACTTTGCGGGTATGATAACTGGAGAACCGACGGAAAGAAATGCTGTNCTTTCCGTGCTTTGGGAATTTCTTCGTACNGTGATACCCAATGTGAAAAATGTGGATTATTCGGCGTATTTTGTTCTTATGGGAGTTATGTGGTATTTTGTTAAAAATAAGTACGCCTGTGCGGGAATACTTGTTTTGTTCAGCGCGTTTTCGTGGTTCGGGACATACGGCTGGGTGATGANAGAACGCTTTGATTTTTTGAGTGATTTTATGAGGCTTTATTATCCGTTGGATTTTTTCGCTCAAGGTCAGTTTTATATGGTTTTCGCGGCACTGTTTATACTGCTTTACAACGGGCAGCGGGGNAAGGGANTGAAATGGTTTTTCTATGGNTATTATCCGCTGCATGTGTTTGTTATATCGGCGGTTAACAATTTGATAACGTCATGATTATACAATAATTAAAATAACAGGCTGATATTACCGCCCGTTTTATAATAAAAAATTTTTTTNGNACGTAACCTTTTTAAAATTTTTCCGTCTATTAGTGCAGAAAGCTTTCTGATACTGATCTTTTTAAAAACTGTGGGTGTTACGTCAGTTTAAAAAGGAATCGGTNTGATAAATCTCTTGGGAAAGGAATGAAAAAATGGAGGACAGCAGGATAATCAGCCTTTACTTTGACCGCTCCGAAAAAGCGATAGAGGAAAGCCGAAGCAAGTACGGGCGNTACTGCTCCGTTATAGCGAATAATATTCTGCACTCCTCGGAGGATACGGAGGAGTGCGTTAACGATACCTGGTTTAATGCGTGGAACAGTATTCCTCCGTCCAAACCGAAAAAGCTTGCGGTTTTTTTCGGAAGTATTACAAGGAATCTGGCCTTTGACAGATACAGGAAGAAGCATTCCGAAAGACGCGGAGGCGGTGAGACCGCGCTGTGTCTTGAAGAGCTTAAGGAGTGCATCGGAGATAAGGATGATTTTACCGAGCTTCTGCCGTTAANGGAAGCGATGAACGATTTTATGTCGGAGCTTACCCCGCAGGCAAGGGAAATTTTTTTATTGAGATATTGGTNCACCTTTTCGGTGGAGGAAATAGCNAAGCGGGTAAATTCGACGGAGGGNGCGGTAAAATCGTCTTTACACAGAACAAGGTGCGCTTTGAGACTGTTTCTTGAAAACGAGGNGTTTGACATTTAGTGGAAAGGAGCTGCGTTAAATGAAAAGCAATGAAGCGTTGTACGGCGTTATAGGGGAAATTAAGGCGGAATTTGTACCCGATACCGATAAAAAGAAAAAAGCTTCGCCGTTGAAATGGGCGGCAATCGGGAGCTTAGCCGCAGCGGCGGCGGTCGTTGGAATTTTTGTAATGCGCGGAATGGGCGTTATAGATTTTTCAAATGTAAACGAGTGGGAGAAGTATAGGATATATCCCGAGGTCACTTATAAAGAAAATGTTGTAATAGACGAGCTTCCGAAGATATACTACGAAAAAGGAGAGTATCGCTCTTATCTGGGCAGCTTTTCGGTAAACGATTTTTCCGAGCTTGAGGCGGGAAGCCCTTGGAATGAATCCTTGAAGCTTACCGAAATGCCCGTGTTTAAAAATCTTGCTTACGGTGAAATCCCTTTTCGTTTTTATTCCAAAGAGCAAATGCTGTCAATGGCGGAGAACGCGGCGGAGGCTATGGGAATATCGGCCGATTCCGTTCTTGTGCATTATGATTGGGCGGGCGACGATCCGTTGATTGACGGAGAGGAGATCGATTTTTCCGAAATATCCTCCGGTAACGACGAGCTGCCCGCATATCTTAAAGCGGTTTGCGGCGGTGAGGTATACGGTGTTGAAAAAATAAGCATAAGAGTATTCGGCGACGGAATGATCGATGTATATTTTTCGGAGGCCGACGACCGGGCGGGAATGCAATTGCCCGAAGGGTACAGCTTTTCATCTTCTCCTTACAGCAGTGAGGCGCGCAAAACAGTCAAATATCTTTCGGAAAAATTTAAAAATCTGCTGCAATTTGAAAAACCCGTTTGTGCTGCCCGCGGCATTGTTCCCGGATACGAATACGGCGTTTACGGCAGCTCGGAGGACATTGCCCAAAGCATTTTAAATTACGGCACGGCGTACGCAAGCTTCATTCCGAATCTTGTGACGAACGAGCTTTCGTGCATTACTCTTATAAATTTGCCCGCCGCGTCGGAATATATGGGAGAATATCCTATTATTTCCGCGGACGAAGCGGTAAAGCTGCTGTTGGACAATGCGGACGAATACGCTTCCTATGTGCCTGAGCAGTATCTTAAGAACGGCGGGATAGGCGCGGAGGATATAAAAAAGGTAGAGCTGAGCTATAAGGACGGTATTTTTGAGTACCTCGCTCCTTATTATTATATTTATGCGGAGCTTAGCGAAATCGAGGAAACCGATACGAAAATATTCGGCGTGTTTGCCGTTCCCGCGGTAAAGGAGGAGTACATTTCCGATACGCCTATTATACAGGACGACGAAAGGACGTATAATTACAGGATATATCCCGAAGCGTCTTATAAGGATAATAACATTGATAAAGCACCGCAAAAAATTCCCTATCAGAGCAATGAATACATGGCNGTTTCGATAGGCTCGGATTATTGGTACGATCTTTCGCAGGATTGGGGCAACCCGTGGAGCGAGGAGCTTTCGCCGCAGCTTACGGCACTGCCCGTATTCAAGGACCTTGCTTTTTACAGAGAAAGCCAATATATGCCCCCTCACTATTACACCGAGGAGCAAATGAGGGAAATGGCGCAAAAGGCNGCGGCGGCTTTGGGGGTTAACATTATCGATACGTTTTGTCAATATGACGGCAGTGAAATAGCTCCTCCCGCGGCACCGTTTTATGACGAGGAGCTGCCCTGGTACCTCAAAGTCACCTGCGACGGAGGGGAATACGGAACGGAAAAAATTACCATGCAGGTGTTTGGCGGCGGGAATATTGTTATAAATTTCGGGGCCGGTAACGACGGACGATATTTGTGGCTGCCAAATAAATATGATATTTTATATGAATCCTCCGATGAGAGCGAGGTGGAAGAAGCCCTCGGCTATCTTGCGGACAAATTTAAAAATCTGCTTCAGTTTGACGTTCCCCATGCAAGCGTTTACACATGCAAATACGATTCGGCCGCCGGAACCATGGGAAGTGTAAAAAAGGTTTTTAACGGCTCCGACGATATAGTGCAAAGCATTCTCAATTATAATTTGGCTTACGCAANATTTGATTCATATCAGATGTATGAATATGAATCAAGCTTTAATAACGAGCAAAAAGTTATTACGCTCATCAACAGGCTGGCTTCCGCGGAGTATCTGGGCGATTATCCCGTGATTTNTCCCGAAGCGGCAAGGGAACTGCTGTTAAGCGANGGCTATTATGTTTATATGCCCGACGGATATTATAAAAGCGGNAAGAGCATTGATCCCGAAAAAATAGTAAAGACGGAATTGGTGTACTGTCAGACCGATACGGGATATTTTGTTCCGTACTACAACATATATGTTGAAAAAGATAAGGAGAGCGAAAACGGNTATAAGCAGTACCTGCGTGTTCAGGTGTCCGCGATCGGGGAGGAATATTTTGAAGCACCCGCCGAAAACGACGGTTTGTTAACGCCCGATTTTGACGAGGAAATTTTCGACGCATATCCCGCCGACCAGATCGATCTTCCCGACGGTTCAACGGTAAGCAAAACGGAAGCGGTGGGGACCGATCACGACACCGAAATACCCGTTCTTCAATTCGACTTTGCGTTTTTGCGTTACTCTATGCCGATTTTCAAAAGCACCTTTGATGATCCCGACTGTTACGATTTTGAAACGGGAAAACCCGCCGAAAAAATCGATACCGAAACAGAAAAACCGGGTTATTTCAAGGTCCAAAAAGGAGATAAGCTGGATAACGGGCTTACGGTCATAAGCGCGGAAAGCAAAACGGCGCGGTGGTCGAACGGAGATAAGCTGTATGAAAACAGAGTTTCCTTTGAGGGTGAAATAACCGTGGAGGGGTATTTTATATCCGATTACAGTATAAGATTTTATCCGGATATTACCAGCGGTGTTTCGCTGCCTGTTGTATATTGTGCTACGGGGGACGATCCCGAATGGCGTGTTTTTTCGGGGATCTCGGGAAGCTCGGAGGCAATTTTAACGGATTGTGAAAGCTATTTTGTCGGATTTGACGCCACGCTGCCCGACGAGCTTACCGATGCTTTGGAGGGACGTGACGCGGTTAAGGGAAAAGTCACGCTGAAAAATATCTCTCTTTACAATTATCAAAGCAATACGGATTATATGGCGGAAATAGTGGATTTTGAGTTTTTGGAATAATTTTTTGCTGTTGTGATTCGTAGGTTAACGGAGTAGTTTCAATTTCCTTTGGTTAAATTATAATTCCCGCTCCGTGCAAGAAAAGCTTGTACGGGGCGGGAATTTCAATGTTTTTTACAGCTGCTTTTGGAAAGCTGAAATATCTTATTCTAATTTCTTTTTCAAATCCTCAAATATTTTCGATGAGAAAAACTCTTTGAGCGTTATATCAAGTCCGTCGCACAGAATTTTTATTGTCGATTTGTGGATTGGTATCACTGTATCGATGCTTGCTTAATTATAAGTTCAATTAAATCGAGAATCCGTTTTTGCTCTTCGGGCGGTAATCCTTTTAACTGCTTTGAAATAGCTGAAGCTCGGAAATCAATTCCGTAATCCAGCACATCGCAAAAAATGGAATCCGCTGAGGTTTGCAAAGTGTTAAGGATCATTATCAGCTTTTCATAACGCGGAAACGAAGCACCTCTTTCAATTGTAGATATGTAATTCGTCGCAACTCCTATTTTTTCGGCAAACTGCTCCTGTGTTAAGTTTAATTCCTTACGCCGTTGTTTGATTCTCTTTCCAACCCTCTTATCAATCACTTGAACACCTCGTTTATGCTAACGCAAATAATTATATCATTTTATTTGCAGCTGCGTATACGCGTCTGCGTAATTTTGCGTTTAAAAATCATTGATAAATAATACAATTTTCCTTTTTAAAAATTGTCACAGTTATTCTTTCTTAGTTTAGTATATCCTAACAAAAAGATTTTTGTAGGCTATATATACACTTTTTGGAAAAATTTGTGGTACAATAGGATATAGCTTCTGAAAATGGTACGATAATTATCAGATTATAATAAATGTTATATTGATTATTAAATAAGGTCGTTCTTTTTGATAAGATTTCCTTTAAATTTTATCTGCCGTCTTGCATTTTGCGGCAAAATGTGGTAAAATGCTGTTTGTAGAAATTGCTAATAACAGGAGGCACTATGTCAAAAGATTATAACAGCTATGAAAGTCCGTTTTGTACCAGATACGCAAGCGAAGAAATGCAGTATGTTTTTTCTCAGCAGAAAAAATTCGGCACCTTTCGCCGTCTTTGGGTCGTGCTTGCAAGAGCGGAAATGAAGCTGGGACTTAATATTACGCAGGAACAGGTAGACCAGCTTGAAGCAAATGTGGATAATATAGATTTCGCGGCCGCCGAGGCAAGGGAAAAAGAGGTGCGCCATGACGTAATGTCTCATGTGTACGCCTACGGCAAGGTTTGTCCCGACGCGGCGGGGGTGATTCACTTAGGCGCGACCTCCTGCTATGTGGGAGACAATACCGACATTATAATAATGAGAGACGCAATGAAGATCGTTCACAGAAAGCTTGTGAACGTACTTGCAAATCTTGCGGGCTTTGCCGAAAAGTACAAGAGCATGCCGTGCCTTGCCTACACTCACTTGCAGCCCGCGCAGCTCACCACTGTCGGAAAGCGCGCGACCTTGTGGATGAACGAGCTTTTGATGGATTTAGAGGACTTAGAGTACCGAATGAACAATCTTAAGCTTTTGGGTCAAAAGGGTACTACGGGTACTCAGGCAAGCTTTGTTGAATTATTCGGCGGCGACGGTGACAAAATAGATAAGCTTGAAAAAATGATCGCGGAGGAAATGGGCTTTGAAAAGTGCGTTCCCGTAAGCGGACAGACTTATTCGAGAAAAATAGATACAATGATCGTAAACGTGCTGGCGGGAATAGCGGCAAGCTGCTCCAAATTCAGCAACGATCTTCGTATTCTGGCAAGCTTCAAGGAGATGGAGGAGCCGTTCGAGGCACATCAGATCGGTTCTTCGGCAATGCCTTACAAGCGCAACCCCATGCGCTCCGAAAGAATCACCTCTCTTGCGAGATATGTAATGATCGACGCGCTTAATCCCGCTTTTACAAGTGCCACACAATGGTTTGAAAGAACTCTCGACGACAGTGCCAACAAGAGAATCGCGGTGGCGGAGGCTTTCCTTGCGACGGACGCTATTCTGAACATTATGATAAACGTTACCGACGGACTTGTGGTGTACGAAAAGTCGGTAAGGGCAAGAGTAATGAAGGAGCTGCCCTTTATGGCTACCGAAAACATTATGATGAGAGCGGCGGAAAAGGGCGGAAACAGGCAGGAGCTTCATGAGGCTTTGCGCAATCACAGCCTTGCCGCGGCAAAGGTAGTCAAGGAGGACGGCGGAGAAAACGATCTTGTTGACCGCATAGCCGCAGACCCTATTTTTATGATCACAAAGGAAGAAATAGAATCGGTGCTTTTGCCCGAAAATTATACGGGAAGAAGCGCGCAGCAGGTGGAAAGCTTCATTAACGAGTGTATTAAGCCCGTGCTCGACGCCAACAAGGACGTTTTGGGCGAAAAATCCGAGCTTTCGGTATAAGACGGTATAATATTATAGGCATTTTATTGAAAAAATTGTTATATTTCTTATATTTAAGGGTATTTATACAAAAACTTATGAAAAATAGTTGAAACTTCTTGACTTATCGGGAAAATTCATCTATAATATATAAGGTTATTTTTTAATCGGCTTGGCGGACAGCTTGTATTTTTTAGTATAGCATGCGTTAAGCCGTAACGGAAATTGAAAAAACAGGAACGGAGTGAAATTTAATTGAAAAGAGTTAAAAAGCCCGTTTTCTTTGTAGTGGCAGGTCTTATCGTGGTATTTGCACTTTTGGCGACCATAGGCGTTCACACCTATTACGGCGATATAACCACTACATGGATCCGCGGGTTGTCGGATATCCGCTGGGGTATTGATATAAGAGGCGGCGTTGACGTTACCTTTACCCCTCCCGAGGGCTACGAGGCCGATCAGTACCAGATGGACGCGGCAAGATCGGTTATTGAGACCCGTATGCTTAACAACAATATTACAGACTACGATCTGTATGTGGATTACTCCACTCACCAGATAATAGTGCGCTTCCCTTGGCAGTCGGAGGACACCGATTTTGACCCCGAAGCGGCTGTTAAAGAGCTTGGAGAGACCGCGATGCTTTCTTTCCGCGAGGGCAAAAGCAGCAGTATCGGTGCCGATCAGACCTATGAGGACCTTCCCTTGGTATTGAACGGCTCCGATGTTGAAAGCGCGAGAGCGTATTACAACACTCAGGAAAAAGAGTATCAGGTAGCTTTGGAGCTTAAGGATTCGGGCGTTACGGCGTTTTCGGATGCCACCGAAAGACTTAGCGCGACTAACGGTACAATTTCCATTTGGATGGATGACGATATGATCTCCGAGCCTACCGTTTCAACCCATATTGCCGACGGCTCGGCTACTATCAGCGGCAGCTTTACCGCTGAAAGCGCGAAGGCACTGGCGGACAAGATAAACGGCGGTGCGCTGCCCTTTAACCTTGTTACCGCGAACTTCAGCACGATCAGCCCCAGTCTCGGCGAGGGCGCGAGAGACGCTATGGCTATCGCGGGCTTGATCGGATTTGCCTTTATCGTTATATTTATGATAGCTAAATACCGTCTTCCCGGCTTTGTGGCTTCAATCGCTCTGTTGGGACAGGCTGCGGGTACATTCGCGGCTATTACGGGATTTTTCGGCTTTAACGAAAGCTTTACCCTTACGATCCCCGGTATTGCGGGTATCATTCTCGCGCTTGGTATGGGCGTTGACGCTAACGTTATCACTGCCGAGCGCATCAAGGAGGAGCTGTATGCGGGCAAGTCGGTGAACGGTGCTATCCGTGTCGGCTACAAGCGCGCTTTCTCCGCGATTTTTGACGGCAACATCACAATGGTTATCGTAGCTTTTATACTGATGGGCGCGTTCGGCACAAGCGACAGCTTCTGGTCTACTATTCTTACGCCTATCTTTGTTTGGTTCGGTGCCTCTACCGAGGGTACTATCTACTCCTTCGGCTATACTTTGGCAGTGGGCGTTATTCTGAACTTCCTCTTCGGTATTCTGCTTTCAAGGCTCATGACAGCTTCTCTGGCAGATTTCAAGGCGTTCAGAAAGCCTGCTCTTTACGGAGGTGCTAACAATGAATAAGAAAAAAGTATGGGACATCTACGGAAAGAGAAAAGTTTTCTTTGTTATTCCTATTGTAATTGCAGTGGCGGCTTTGATCGTTGCGCTTGTGGCGGGAATCGAGGTCGATATCGAGTTTAAGGGCGGTACTCTTATAACTTACAGTTATACCGGCGATCTGGACACGGCTGCTCTTAAGGCGGCGGCAGAGGAATACGGCTACGGTACGGTAAATGTTTCCACCGGTTCGTCTCTTAACTCCTCCACAAACAACGTAACGCTTTCCTACGCTTCAAACGACGGACTTACGGCGGACGTTCTCAACGATATGTCGGCGGGACTTATGGAAAAGTTCAGCGCAAATCAGCTTGAGCGTTTGAACAGCCAGGACGTCAGCCCCACCTCGGGTTGGAAATTCTTTGTAAAGTGCCTTGTGGCGGTTATTTTCTCCTTTATACTTTTGGTAATTTACATTGCTTTCCGCTTTAAGAAAATAGGGGGCTTATCCGCGGGCTTCTTCGCTTTGGTCGCGCTTATCCATGATATAGTAATAGTATTTGCTTCCTTTATTTTCTTCCGGTTGCCTTTGGACGCAAACTTTATGGCGGTTGTTCTTACGATTCTCGGTTACTCCATTAACAATACGATCGTAACCTATGACAGAATACGTGAAAACAGAACCCTTTACGGTAAAAGAATGGGACTTGTTGAGCTGATGAACACCAGCGTATCTCAGACAATGACACGTTCCATCAATACGACCGTTACCACCGCGTTTGCGGCACTTGCTATCTGCGTTGTGGCTCTTGTTTGCGGTGTTACCTCGATCATCAGCTTTGCGTTCCCTCTGCTGATAGGTCTTGTGGCGGGCTTCTACTCGTCTGTGTTTATGTCGGGTTCCATGTGGGTATCGTGGCAGCTTCACAAGGAAAAGAAGACTATCGAAAAGAAATAATTTTTTCAGAACCCGACCTTTGTTGGGTTCTGATTGTTTTATGCTAATATCAAATCCTTTACCGATTTGTCTTTAATTTAAAACGAAAGGAGAAAACCGAATGAAAATAGGAGTTTCAACCGCTTGTCTTTATCCCGACGAAACGGAAACCGCTCTTCGGCAGCTTTGCGAGATCGGTATAAATAACTTTGAAATTTTCTTTAATGCAGACTGTGAGCTGCACGGGGAGATATACGAGGAAATCAAGCGGATAATCCGAGACAGCAATTCCAATGTAATATCTGTCCACCCTTATACGAGTGCTGTGGAAACCATGTCTCTTTTCGGAAATTATCAAAGACGCTATATGGATATTATGGAGGTGTATAAGCGATATTTTGAAATAATGAACGAGCTTGGCGCGAAAATATTTGTGCTTCACGGGGCGTTAAAAAGCGCGGAGTGTTCGGAGGAGTTATATTTTGAAAGATATTCGGCTTTATATAGCTCGGGTCATTCATTTGGCGTAACGGTAGCGCAGGAAAATGTCAATTACTGCAAGAGCGGCAGCTTGGAGTTTTTGCGTAATATGAAAAAACAGCTCGGCGACGGATGTAAATTTGTGCTTGATGTAAAACAGGCGATAAGAAGCGGGATCGATCCGTTTGATATTTTGAATGCTTTGGGTAACAGCATCGTTCACTGTCATCTGAGCGACAACACGGCCGAAAGGGATTGCGTGGCCGTCGGAAAGGGGCGGTTTGCCTTTAAAAAGTTTGCGGATATTCTGAAAAAGACGGATTATAAGGGTGATATTGTATTGGAGCTTTACAAAAACGGGTTTAAGGAGCTTAATGAACTAAAGGAAAGCGTGCGGTATATGGAAGGATTTTTTTAAAAAACTATTGAAAAATTTGTAAAAAAGTGGTATGATAATAACATTAAGTATATTTGCCGAATGGAAAGAAAACCGCAAAAATGTTGCGGTTGATTCGGCAAAACCTTTTCAAAGGAAAGGATAGGTCATAAACATGAGATGTCCAAGTTGTGGATTTGACGACAGCAAGGTAATTGATTCCCGCCCCACGGAAAACAGAATACGCCGCCGCAGAGAGTGCCTTAAATGCAAGGAACGCTTCACTACCTATGAGGAAATCGAGAATACGCCTTTAATGGTAACCAAAAGAGACGGCTCTGTGGAGGAGTTTAAGAGAGACAAGCTGTTAAAAAGCATTGTCAGGGCGGCGGCAAACCGTTCTACTATTGACAGCAGAACGGCAAACGAAATGGTTGACAGCATTGTATGTGAGCTGAGAAACAACTTCAAGGACGAGGTTACAAGTACGCAGATCGGAGAAATGGCTCTTCACAAGCTTAAAAGCAAGGACGCAGTGGCATACATACGCTTTGCGTCGGTTTATCAGAAATTCAATGACGCGGAAAGCTTTATAAAGGTCATAACGGAGCTTTCCGAGGATAAGGATAAGGAAGAAAACAAGACAGAATAAGCTTTGATATTTTATTATGTGATAATAAGAATACAATTTATAGTGTCAAAGTATTCTGATTCAAATTTAACATTCAATAATCACTGCGAACCTTTTATTTTAATAAGGCTTGCGGTGATTTTGCTTATTTTTTTGTGTGCCGCCCCATATGCTGAAAAAACGTGTGGAGAAAATATAAAACATTAAATTCGTATACAATATTACCAAATTCAGGCATAAAAGGCGGATTTTTTTCACACAACAGCCAAAGGTGAAAAAAAAGAAAAAAAGTAGTTGACAAAGGTAAATAAGAGTGATATAATAATCAAGCACTCGACGAGAGAGAACAAAAGTTAAGAGCTTTCGAGAAAAAAATGAAAAATTTTCAAAAAAGGTATTGACAAAAGTTCGAGCCTGTGATATAATACATA
>JAAVIF010000015.1 GCA_014799365.1 Oscillospiraceae bacterium | reverse complement strand
GTCGATTCGGGAGTGCTTTCGGACGATTCCGATGTACTTTCCGAAACGGAGCTTTCTTCGCTTGAAGATGACATTTCCGAAGAACTTGTGCTTGTTGAGCTTTGGCTTGTCGTACTTGTGGTTGACGATGTTGACGTTGAAGAACTGCTTGATGTGCTGCTTGAACCGTTCTGAATTAACGAGGGTGTGGAAATTCCGCTGCCCGAGGTTTGGCTGTTATCGCAGCCTGTCAGACACAATGCCAATGCCAGACTTGCTAAGATCGCACTTAATTTTTTCATGGTTATTATCTCCTCTCAAATAATCAAAATCCCAATTCTTTCAGCCATTCGCTGACATCGGATTCGGACGGGCGGGAAGCAAACCGATGTCCGCCGAGCCAATTACCCGAGCCTGCCGTATCGGCAAGCANNTTTCCGCTGTNNCCAAGCCCGGAGCTTGACGANGTGCAGAACGGAACTACANTCTTNTCNGAGAAATCATTTGCNTCAACAAANCCGTCCACNGGCCANGCCGCGATCTGCCACCAGATNGGATANCCGATAAAAACGGTATCATAGCTTTCCCAATCGGGAACGTTTGTAGATTCAAGCTCGATTTTGCGGGCATCGGGATTGTCATGCTCATAGCAAACGCGGCTGTCNTTGTCAGTCCAATTCAGATCTTCCGANGTATACGGGTCTTTTGGAACGATCTCGAATAAATCACCGTTTGTCTGNGCCGCGATCANCTCGGCGGCAGTTTTGGTGTTGCCCGAAGCGGAAAAATATACAACAAGAACCTTACCGGCNNTCTCGATTTTATCCGANTTACAGCCNGTNAGACCNANCACAAGAACAGNGCATAAAAATATTGCAANAATTTTTTTCATNANGNNTNACTCTCCTTTTTTCTCGATAGTAACCGNTTCTCTGTNGTCTCCGTAATTAAAAAATATNCCGACATCNGAGGTTATTTTCCCGATCGGAACAACNGGAACCACNGTTTGCTCTCNGTTNTNNTTATGNATNATNGCNANNGACGGTCCCTCAAACCAATANGCAAGACTGCCAAGCTCATAGTTTCTCGTGCGCTCGTCCTCATCGGGTATTTCCGAGGNAAGATCAAACGCTTTCGCNTAGCNGTCAGCGGGATTCCAAAGCTCGCTTGTCAGCGGCAGCATATCCGCNAANCNCCNTGCNGTNNAATTGTCGAAAAGTACNCCGTCAAGNACGGTATCTCCNGCGGTTATCGTTATTTCCATNAATATNGNCTGNNCGGNCGGCGGAGTGTTTTNNGGNTNGCNCGNTTCGGAATAGTTATNGGCGCANCCCGTCAGTCCAAACAACATCGCGAATACTANCAGGAATTTACNCNCTGTTTTTTNATACNCACTCCTTGAGNATNTCNANNATTTCNTCNTNNGNNANNTTTTTNCAGCAGCCNGCGGTGATATTTGTGGAATCCGCGANCGCTTTGAAATCGGTNNTTTCGGNAATTCCCATTTCCGAAAATTTTGNGGGAAGTCCGACTTCTTTNATGAANNTTTCGAGNNCNGNAANTCCNGCNAGAGCNGTNTCTTCNTCGGAATTTTTATCGTTAATTCCCCANACATTTCTCTGCAAANCNCGNGAANTTTTCCAANCCGTCCTTGTANATGTGNCGNTACAAAACAGGNTGAATTACAGCNAGACCTTTTCCGTGATTGCAGTCGGTGTACGCGCCNAGCTGNTGNTCGATCTGGTGCGCCTGAAANTCCGTGATCTTGCCNATNTTNANNATTCCGTTTTCAGCCATTGCGCTTGCCCACATCANNTCNCTGCGAGCNTCGTAATTNTCGCGNTCGGTGAGCANTANGCGCATATTTTTGATAACGCTGCGCATTACCGCNTCGTTAATATCATCGGACAAATTATTCTCGGACGGCTTNNCGAAATANGTTTCCATCGCGTGACTGAGCGTGTCGAANGCTCCCGAAATTACCTGCTCAAACGGAACGCTCATCGTATACATCGGGTCAAGGAAAGCAAAATCCGCCTGCGCTCCGAAAATTCCGCACTTTATTTTCTCCGCTTCGTTGGTAATTACCGCGCCCGCGTTNATCTCCGAACCCGTTCCCGACGCGGTNACNACNGCNCCCATNGGAANAAATTCGGTCGGGAATTTNTTCTTTTTCGTTATGTTTTCCCATATATCCTCGTCNATTTTCGCCTGNGCGGAAACTATCTTGCAGCAGTCGATGACCGANCCGCCGCCGACCGCGAGAATATATTCGACATTGTTTTCACGGGCGAGCTTTGCGCCCTCTAAAACCTTTTTGTAAGTGGGATTCGGCATAATTCCCGAAAATTCCACGACGGTTTTTCCCTCGGAATTNAATATCCCGATAATTTCATCGTAAATTCCGNTTTTCTTGATCGATCCGCCGCCGTAAGCCAGCATAATTGTGCTGTAATTTTTCAGCAGACAGCCGAGATATTCGCGAACNCCGCCCTTGCCGAAATATACNTTTGTNTTGTTCTCGTAAATAAAATTATTCATAGTAATTAACCCCTTTATAAAAAATTAAAATTGTTTCTCCCAGAATTTCACCGCGTCGTCAAGCCAGCCCTCGGCGACCGTTCCCGTGCCTATTCCGAAGCCGTGCCGCAGTCCGCTGTAAACGTGAAATTCGGTATCAATACCGAGCGCGCTCATATTATCAAGNCGAGTTTTCATTGTCCGCCAGCTTGCTATGCCATNGCTGTCACCAACGCATACGTAGGTCGGAGGATCGTTCTCGGAATACTCACTAAGCCCCGTGTACTGTATGATCGCCGCTCCCGCGTGAGGAAGCTCGCGTTCGCCGAAACCCTCGGGTCCGTAANAACCTACCCAAGCGGACATTCTCCCGCCCGCCGANCCGCCCCANAGNGAGTAACAGTCGGTNTCNACTTNAAGCTCNTCGGCATGNTCNAANATAAANGNNANNGCTCTCGACAAGTCNTCGCAAGCNGTNTGNGNNCCNGGACGGTANATNACCGCGAANGCGTTATANCCGCGCTTTGACAGCTCCANAGCGTGCGGAAAGCTGTCGTGCATAGCTCCCACATACGCAAATCCGCCGCCCGCGCTNCANACCGCNAACTTTTCACCCGGATCTCCCTTGAANAAAAACAATCCCGTATCTTTTTTCCGAGGATCGGCGGCTTTCTCCGAATCGGAATAAATATCGNAGAAGATCACATCGCCCGATTCCGCGTGAGAGCGCATATAATTCGCNATCTCAACGGTCTTGTCGGGGTCAATGTTGTTGTACCAAGTAAGTGACAGATCGCCGAGCGTTTCACCGCNGTAATATCCATCGTTCACCGGAAAAATAAGTCTGCCGTAATTTCCGAAAGCGGGATCGTTTATCACTTCGGAAATTCGCGTGCTGCGTGTGTATGGATCGCTTGTAATCACGGGTTCGCTCACTTCCTCCGAGGCGATATTCGACGAAATGCCCGGTTTATTTTCCGTATTTTCCGGATTTGCGGATTCGGAGTTTTCTGTGCTTTGAACAGCATCGCCGGGCTGTTGTGTGCTTTGCGATTGGGTGCTGAATTTGGAATTTGTTGTACTCTCACCAAACGACGACGAGCTTTGAGTGTTGCTTAAAGNNCTGTCGGAATTCGGTTCCGAACTGCACCCCGCCGCGCAAATTATCATGACCGATGCCAATATAGCTGCTAATTTTCTCATTGTCACCGCTCCTTTCTTATTCTATTATAAACAAAAAAGACCTCCTATGGAAGTCTCTTTTGGTTTATAAGTTTATACCTTGAGGTTTACAGTTGGCTNGAAACCGCTTTTTTNGCNGCNCGCAGGAACTCTTTAACTGTTGCGGAGGGCTTTGGCGAGTGCAGTAATCCATACGGGATACTGTAATCCCAGTCCACGGGAATGACCTTTAACAACGGGTGAACATTCGCCCAACCCGCGATCGCAAGCAGAACGTCATTGCTGTTTTCGCAGCGGTTGAAAATGCTCATATTGTAAAAATCGAAATCNATGATATTTATTTGACTGTGATTTTTCCATATTTCATCGCGCAGGCGGTCGACNTAGCTGCTCCAGTTCCGTTTCATCAAAAGCAGATTTTCACCGTACAGATCTTCAATGGAGAGCCTGTCCTTTACGGCAAGCCTNTGATGTATCGANACCGCGCAGCAGAACGGCTCGCGCGACAATTCAAGACCTGCGCAGCTTCGCAGATTCAGCATTGCCTCATCGAAAATCCCGCCCACGACGTCAATATTTTTCCCGAGATTTCCGAGTATTTCACGCGCGTTTTCGGGAGTGTTCTCAAACGGAACAAGCTCNAATTTCAGATTCGGACAATANACCTGTATCTTCGACCAAAGNTGNACCAATAGCTGCGCNGGNGTCATCGGCGACGTTCCTATTCGGATAANACTGCTGTCGGACTGCATNGCNTTTTTNGCGCGAACGACNGANTCCTCNCAATANCGAATGATATATTTTGCGTCCCGNTAGAGCGATTTTCCNGCTTNTGTAAGCGTTAGTCCTCGGTGAGTNCGCTCGAACAGNTTCACGTCCAGAGAACCCTCNAACAGGTTTATCTGCTTTATNACCGCCGTCGGAGTGATNTACATTTCTTCGGCGGCTTTGTTGAAGCTGCCNGCGTCGGCGACCNTNAAAAANGTTTCNAGCTGNGGATTATACACCCGAATCGCTCCTTTCAATAGTCTTTATACCATTATAAAATATTTTTACCGAAATGTCAACAGTAAAAAGTCAAAAGTATAAACCGCATAACTTTTTGGAACTTCACAAGCGATAAAAAAAGTCTTATAATAATGATAACAGAAGTATTTGAGGGGTGATTTTGATGAATAACGCTTTCAAAAAAATCATAGCGATGTTGATTGCTTTAATGATGTGCGGTTGTTNAAACAATACGGTATTAACAGAAGATGTGACCAATTCAGACAGTTCATCGGCGATCAATACNGAGAACGCCGCAGGGAAAACCGAGAGCGATAACACGACAAGCAACACTTNTTCAATAAGTACATCCGAAAGCGGTGATAATATNGAACAGAAAAACAGTCTTTCGCCAAAGACATTTCCGCAGAATTTAGAAGAGATTCCGCATNAATATTTCAGCACTGCGCAAGAACAAGGAACACTTGTCGATCTCAATTATACAACTTATGAGTCCTTTTCCTATGCGGAAAAATCGCAGGAGCTGCAAAAACGCGCAGTGGTGTATCTGCCTTNCGGTTATAANGAGCAAGANAAATATAATGTGTTCTACCTTATGCACGGAGGCTGGAGCAATGANACGACNACGCTNGGCACTCCCGAAAGTCCCGCCGNTATGAAAAACGTGCTTGACAATGCCATNGCGGACNNCAAAATTCCGCCGCTTATCGTAGTTTGCCCNACCTACAACAACACAAGCGGCGAGGACAGNGCAAGNTACAGCNTTGCGCTTCAGCTCACGAGAAATTACCACAACGAGCTGNTCAATGACCTTATACCCGCNGTNGAGGGNAAGTACAGNTCGTATGCTGAAAGCACGTCTGCGGAGAGCTTGATCGCCGCGCGNNATCACAGGGGATTTGGCGGCTTTTCAATGGGTTCGGTGACTACTTGGAGGACTTTCGAGTATTGTCTTGATTANTTCCGATACTTCGCACCGTCAAGCGGCAGCCTTACGACCGACGGCAGCTATATGGACGATATAGTAAAGAATTCGGGATATGCTTGGAACGATTTCTTCCTNGTCACTATGACGGGAACAGAGGACTTTGCAGCCTCGGCATTTGAACAGCAAATAGAAAATATGCAGANTTACGACAGCTTCCGNTANTCNGACACCGAAAAGGACGGCAATCTGACATTCCGCATTAAAGAGGGATATTCTCACAANGGANCAGCGNCNANGGANTATNNCTANAATGCGCTGCNNTGGTTCTGGAANNCAAANCAATAAAACAGGAGGNTATNATTATGAAAGTTCTTATGGTAAACGGTAGTCCTCACAAGGAGGGCNGTACATACACGGCACTTTGCGAGGTCGCAGAGGTTCTGANATCCGAAGGCATTGACAGCGAGATATTNTGGATAGGCAACAANCCNATCGGCGGCTGTATCGCTTGCTTGAAATGCCGTGAAAAAGGAGATTGTGTNTTCGACGATGTTGTGAATGAGTTTCGCAGAAAAGCATTGGAGGCAGACGGNTTTATATTNGGCACTCCNGTACATTATGGTGCGGCAAGCGGNAANATNACNNCNTTNATGGACAGAGCNTTCTATTCGGAACTTGGCGGAAACGCAAACAAAGCATACTACATGAAGCCTGCCGCTGCTGTTATATCGGCTCGCCGNGCGGGAACNACCGCTGCGTTTGAGCAANTGAANAAATACTTCGGNATACANGAAATGCCCGTTGTTTCNTCAAGATACTGGAATATGGTTCACGGAACAAACGCCGATGAGGTAAAGCAAGACGNTGAGGGTATGTANACCATGCGAGTTCTCGGGAGAAATATGGCATATATGCTAAAGGCATTTGAAGCGGCACGCAACGNAGGGATCGCGCTTCCCGAAAAGGAACAGGCTGTCTTTACGAATTTCATTCACTAAGGAGGAACCCGGTATTAAAACTTGGCTGATAACAAGGTGTTCCTTAGGGTTTGGAAGAATCCTTGCACGGGCGACCTTGAAAAAAGGATATAAAGCGCTTTTGTGACAGCACGGGATGTGCTGTCGATCATTAAATTTCAAAAAAGTATCCCGAAAAAGTACTTCGGCNGTATTGATGTGCTTGTNAACAATGCAGGTTGAGATGAGCGACGGGTTGCTGCCTTATGCGGGAAATAATTTCTCGGTTTCGATTAAGTTACTGCTAATAGTATTATGCGCCTTTCAAGGTTATCCTTGAGGGGCGCATTTTTTATGCTCGAACTTTGCTGGTGAAAACGCTAAGGGGGNGTTGGCAATATTGCACAAAGTTGTTTGTGAGAAATGTAGAAATTCAAAAAATAGACCGTATTTTTGGNGGATTTTTTTCCTATAGCACAGAAGATTACNGTTTAGAGGATATAAAGATCAACGATCACAACGGAGTATGTCTCAATCTTAGTGATAAAGAACGTTTTGGAGCAATAGTAGTGTGGGATAATGATGATTATATATTGGAAATAGATGGCAATTTACCCAAAGATGGCCTTTTAGAATTAGCCAAAAGTGCTAAAGNTTTAGAAAACTAAAAATTGGNGTATCTTTTGGCACCTAAAAATAGATTTATATTATAGAGGGGAAAATTCCCCGAATAATTTTAAAGAAGGGAGAAGGTATAATGTGTTTTAAACAAATTATTGCATTGGTTTTGACTGTTGCTTGCTTATGTAGTACATGTTTTGTAACAACCGTTTCAGCGGAAACTATCTCAACGCACTCACTTGTCAGCAGCGTCTCTCCGTTATATGACATTGCTGATAGTGTATATTCTGATTTATATATTATCGGGAATAAAGCCGAGTGTAAAAGTCAAGTTTTCGGAGTCAATGCTAGCAAGATAACGGTTGAACAAACTCTACAAAAGTATAGCGGTTGGTTTTGGATATGGAACAATGTTGACGGAGCGTCATGGTCAAAAACGGTAAGCAGCAGTTCTGCCCAATTGTTTAACACAAAAAGCGTTCTTACAAGCGGCAAATACCGTGTCAAAACCGTGTGCATATTAACCGACAGAAATGGCAAAACGGAGACTGTTACAGTTTATAGTGATGAAAAGAAAGTTTAAAGAAAAGGAGATTGAATAATATGAACATATTTATAAAAAAAGCGGTTTCTTCTATTCTTGTGGCAGCATTTGCAGTCTGCACTCCACTGCATGACGCTTACGCTAACTCTGAGAGTATAGAAGAATCTGCGGACTTGAAATTTGTTGATACGGCTTACGAGTCAGCATCAAGCGTTCTTTCCAAGAATGATATTCCCGAATGCTTGTCACTTGAAGCGTCTGAAAACAGCAAATTTGCTGCTCGGTTATATGAAAAAGAAACTGCGCTTGATACAGTTCTGTTTGCAAACAAAGATGGCTCAGAAACTGTCTACATATTTAATGAGGATGTTAAATATGCAAACGAAAGTGGAAAGATAGTGGATAAAAGCAGCAAGCTTTATTCCAATGTTGAGGACAAAGCATATTCGTCAGATTACTCCTATGTAAATAAAGAAAACGACATAAATACATATTTCCCGAAGTTCCTAAAGACCGATGTTGGTGTGACTGTCGAGGCACAAGCTCATTCTATTGAAATGTACCCTATATCCAATGTTGTTTCCAAGGTAACTGCTGATGATGATATGTATGGTGTTTATTATGATGGTGTTTTCGGTGAATTTACAGGAATTCGTTATGAACCGAGTTTCAGTGGATACAAAGAAGATATCGTTCTTGAAAAAATGTTGGAAATAAATTTGAATTTGTATTAGAAACCGGCGATTTAGTGCCTGTTCTTGAAAACGGTGTGATCTATATACGTGATGAGAACGGCGGGGACTTCGGAATAATAAATCCGATTTATGTTTATGACAGCTTTGACGGAGACCCCTCGCTTGAAAAAGAATGTCATTTTACTTATGAGAATAGATTTGAACTGACTCCGATTTCTGATGGGAAATATAAATTGGTTGTCATTGTTGACGAAGATTTCCTTAACAATCCTGCTACTGTATACCCTGTAATTGTTGATCTGTCAATTACGATAAACTCAACAGGAAGCGGTTCAAGCAAATCCATTTTGGATACTCCGATCTATAACGGCAGCGGAGCAGCGGGTACTGCAGGTGTGAACTCGTTGGCGGTCATTGGTTATGTCGGTTCTTCATATGGTTCAGGCAGACTTTTGATGCGTTTTCCTGGATTGATGAAGCAGTCATTTATGAACTCTGATTACACAATAACATCTGCTACTCTTACAGTGAATGAATGTTCAGGTGGCTCGGAGAGTGCAACAATCAGAGTCTATAATTACACAGGTCCGGCTTGGGATGAATCAACAAAATACAGTTCATCTGTATATAACGGTGTTGGAGATAGCATAGATTATTGGTGGTTCAGTTATCCAAACGAGGTTACCAGATCATATAACATTACTTCAGCTGTACGGTCGTGGCAAATAAGTCCTTCACAGGGAGCAAAAGGAATTATATTTAAAAATACAACCAGTGAAACGGATAATAGCAAAACGAAAAACTTTTACACTTCTGAAGGGACGACTAAACCATATTTAAGTGTTACTTATGTTAGAGCAAATACTTCTTTCGATACTGCAAAAACCGTTTCAGCAGGAAATAGAGTTACAGTAAACATTTCAGCTTCAGGACAAAAACGGTTCTATTCATTTACCGCACCAACCACAGGATACTATTCATTTGAAAGCTCAAATAATGGTTCATATGATCCTAATGCTTGGTTGTACAATTCAGGAAAAACTCAGATTGATTATAGTGATGATCATGGTGGCAACAAAGATTTCCATATTATACAGCGATTAACAGGCGGACAAAAATATTATTTTGCAGTCGGTTGTTTTGGCTCTGCTACAGGAACTTATTCTCTACATATTGTCGCAAGAACACCCGCTGAACATGCATATTCACATATAGAATTACCAAGTAGAACCGTTTCAATTCAGTTAATCGGGTCGACAACAACAGATTCGACATGGATGCCGTTAATAGAATCCTCTAAGAATGCATGGAATAACTCCAAGGCAGGAACAAATATTTCACTTACAACAACATCATCTTCTTCTCACAAATTAAAAGTTTATGCATATCCGTGGTCAGCGTTAGGAAAGACAGATATGGATTATTACGCAAATACGGGAATAATTATTTCCAGCACAATTAATATCAATACTAACACATTAAGCACATCTCCAAATGAAAGACGAAGTACGATTACACATGAAATAGGTCACTTATTTGGGCTTGATGATAATCCCAAAACAACAGATACAGATGCAAGCTTGATGGATCATACGAGAGATAGAGAAACCGTTTTCCTCCCTCAATTTGTTGATGTTTATCATGTTCTGAACGAATATTCATAATTAATGAAAGGCGGTAAAAAATATGAGAATAAAAACATTAATTATCCTTTTTTTAATGACAGCAGCCTTGCTGTCAGGGTGCAGTACAGACAGCGAATCACTGTCAAAGGATTTATCTGCCAACAGCATTTCTGAAAATAATGTAACATATAACTATTCAGTTTCAGATTATCCTGTTTATAAAAAAACAGAAGAACTGATTTCGGCTTCTGATATTGTATTGACAGGAAGAGTTACCGATGTCTCCTTTAAAATGCTCGACTATAAAACCGCACTTCCCCCAACCGAGGAGAGTGAAGAAGGAGATATTACATTGTGTACAATTTATACTGTTGAAGTAATTTCAATCTATAAAGACAATGTATCGGAATCTATTAACATTAGAGTTGCAGGTGGAATTAAGGATAAATATCTTGACCAACAGATTCAGGTGTTAGGGGAAAGAGCCTCCAAGGGCATAACGGTTGCGGAGGATATGCCAGAAATTAAAATCGGAGAAACGTATTTGTTCTCGTTGATGGTGTTTGAAGGCACGGATCCATGTCTGCTGAATTTCGAACAAGGTATCATTAGTGTCAGTGATTTTAATTCGACTGTTGTCAAAGACGAATTTGGATACATTTCTGCCAAAGATATAATTTCATATTTTGGAAATGAAAAATGGACTGCTTTTGAATCTGAAAACTTTCTTGAAGCAGAATAGACGCACATATTAATGAGAAACTGGTTACTCACTCCAATTTTTTAATTGATTAGGGCATATCTGAAAACAAAGCATTTTTGTACAATTTCGCTAAATGTATGGCGATTTTAAGGAAAAAAGCGCAGGAATTGCATTCTTTGATGCAGAAAGCATCACCGCAAGGATGCAGTACGGTGACCACTCAAAGCCGTTGCATGGTGCAACGGCAGCAAAGCGGTCACAGCTGCAACTTAGTAATTGTGCAAATTGCGACTTTTCAGATAACCCTTAGATTATCTGTTGCTTAAATAGTTATTAGCATAAAAACCGCAGGTGCTACATCTGCGGTTTTTATGCTAATAAGCAATGTTGTTATGATGTGGGTTTGGGTTGGTGTGTCCTTAACTCTGTTATTCCCCCTTTACCGCGCTTCCCCCGCAGGTTATGTCCCATAAATTCGGCCACCCCTCTTTAAAAGGCTGCCTTTGCTGTATCAGCATTTGATTTCGGGAGTTGAAAACACAGACATGCACCACAAGATGATAATCACCCTTTTCAATAGGCTCGCCGCGGACAAGGGTATTATCCTTGGGTATTCGGTGGATATCGTAAGCGTTCCAAAGCTCCATTTTTATCGCCGTCCTTTCCTTTTGACGTCCTTTTCCTGTTTAAAAAACTTAAAATGTATAATAAACTGAAACGCCGCCACCGCAATTATCAGCACCAACGCTATAACCGTTCCAGCGTTCCACATTCCCTTAAGGGAAAAATAAACCGTCAAATAAACGACCGCAAGGCAAAGCACTATGCCCGTAGCTAAAGGCGACTGTCCTTTTTTCATAGGCATTGGAGCTTCTTGGCTCTTAAGGTATTTTCCATAAGCATAGCAATAGTCATGGGGCCTACGCCGCCGGGAACGGGGGTTATGTAGCTGCACTTATCCTTTACATTGTCAAAATCAACGTCGCCGCAAAGCTTGCCCTCTTCATTGCGGTTCATTCCCACGTCTATAACCACTGCACCCTCTTTGACCATATCGGCGGTAACAAAGCCCGCTCTGCCCACTGCCGACACCAAAATATCGGCGCGGCCGCAAACCTCGCGCAAATTCTCGGTTTTGCTGTGGCAAATAGTAACGGTGGCGTTTTCGTGAAGCAGCAGCATCGCCATTGGCTTGCCCACAATATTTGAACGGCCGATAACGACGCATTCCTTTCCGCTTATCTCAGTCCCCGTGGAGTGAATAAGCTCCATAACTCCGGCGGGAGTGCAGGGCAGAAAGGCATAGTCCCCGATCATTATTTTGCCGACGTTTACGGCGTTAAAAGCGTCAACGTCCTTTTCGGGGCTGATATACCCTATTATCTTCTTTTCGTCAATATGCTTTGGCAAGGGAAGCTGTACCAAGATACCGTTTACGCTGCTGTCGTTGTTCAGATCGTCAATAAGCTTCAAAAGCTGAAACTCGGTGGTTTCCTCGGGCAGCGCGTACTCGTAGGAGCTTATCCCGCAGAACTCGCAGGCTTTTTTCTTGTTGTTTACATAAACACGGCTTGCCTGATCGTTTCCCACAATTACCACCGCCAAGCCTATTTTCAGCTTTTTCTCCTCGATCTCTTTTCTGATACGTTCTTTTACTGCCGCAGAAACGGCTTTTCCGTCTATTAAAGTCATTTTTGTATTTCCTTTCTTTTATTACTTGTACAAACGATTATTTGTTTTTATTATCATCGGTTTTCGGTTCATCGTCAAGCCCTATGGTGCTGCCCGTGAAGCTCGGTTCGCCCGACGCAAGGGACTTTTCCGCTTCCTTTAAAGCCTTTTTGGCGGCTTCCTTTTCCTTATTAAGCACTATATCCCTTTCGTACTTTTCCAAACGTTCCCTGCTTAAATCGCTGTTTACGTAAAGGGCTTTTCCCGATTTTTTCGCGGCGAGCTTAAAGTAAACTATCATTATCAAAGCCAGTACCGACGAAGCTATCGCTATGACCTGCGACACCTTAAGGCTGCCCGCGTAAAGGCTGTCGGTGCGGAGTGCTTCTATCCATGCTCTGCCCGCGCCGTACCATAATACGTAAAACAAAAACGCTTCTCCGTCAAAGCTTTTGATTTTGCTTACAAGAAAATGTATCAGAAGAAATCCCACGATACACCAAAGGCTTTCATACAAAAAGCAGGGGTGTACAAGAACGGTGGTTTCGACCACGCTTTGTCCCTTTGCTTGAATCACAACGGGGTCAAGTGCGATTTTCGTACCCGTCATTCCCCACGGGAGATTTCCCGCGGTGGGCGCGCCGTAGCATTCCTGATTTATAAAATTTCCCCACCTGCCTATTGCCTGTCCTATTAAAAAAGCAGGTCCCGCAAGGTCGAGAAGCGGCAGAAAGGGCATTTTTTTGATCCTGCAATAAATCAGTGCCGATATTACGCCGAAGATCACACCGCCGTATATAGCCAATCCACCGTCGTGTATCTTGGTAAACATTGTAATTATATTGTACTTTACCTCCGCCTCGGGGTTCATCAGATTGTAAAAAACGCAGTAGTAAGCTCTCGCTCCGATAAATCCCACGATAATGGAAATAAAGGCGGCGTCAAACACGTTGTCCGAAATAAGCCCTACCTTTTTCGATCTTTTTAACGCATAAGAAAAAGCTAAAATCACCCCTACCGCTATCAGTATTCCGTACCAGTAAATGTCGATCCCGAAAACGGTAAAAGCGACTCTGTTTATTTCTATGTCGCCCGAAAACAAATTCGGAAATTCAATAGATTCCTTTATAAGCTGCATAAGCTGTCCCTTTCTCGGTAAAAGTATTTTTTCGTTTTAACTGTCTTGCACAGTATAACCAAAAAATAAAATTAAATCGGCTCCACAATTGAAATAGAGCAGTTATCCACATCAAGAGTCCGCAACGCCTCGACTATATCCTCGTAAGTTATTTTTGAAGCGATCTCTATAAGCTCAAAGGCGGAAAGCCCCGACATTTCGGCCGACATCACGGCGTTTGCCACGGTCTCTACGCTGCCGTAACCGCTCAACAGCTCACCGTAAGTGCGTTTTTTGATATTTTCGTATTCCTCTCTGTTGGGAAGCTCGGTTTTGAGCCGTTTCAATTCCGCGTTTATCTTACCTAAAAGCAACTCGGGATTTTTTGAATCTCCGTCGATATTTCCGACAAAAAAACCGCGTCCGTAAAATACGCCCACTCCGAAGCTGCCGTCGATCAATCCCTGCTCGTACATTTCGGTGTAAAATGAGGAGGTCTTTCCGAGACAGGTCTCAAACATGTTGTTGTAAACAATATACGCCCGTGCCGCCTCTTTCTCGGTCATTTTCGGAAATTTGTACATTATATTGAACATGGGCTGAGAGCAGGAAAGCTTGATTTTTACCGATTTTTCCTTAACCTCATAGGGTTCTTCGGGAATGATCTTTTCCAGCTTGTGATCGGGCGTGCTCTTTAAAAGCCTGTCGCAGATCTCAAGGGTCTTGTCCGCGTCAAAATTACCCGCGATGGAAAGAACCATGTTGTTAAGATTGTAAAAGGTGTTATAGCAGCGGTAAAGCAGTTCCTTGTCAATTTTCGCTATGCTTTCCACTGTGCCGGCAATGTCTATTCTGACAGGATTGTTATGGTAAACCGCCTGCAAACAGTTAAAAAACACTCTCCAGCCGGGGTCGTCCTGATACATCATTATTTCCTGCCCGATAATGCCCTGCTCCTTTTGTACGGTTTCGTCGGTAAAATACGGCTCCTGTACGAAGTTAAGCAGTATCTCCAGATTTTCCTCAAATTTCTGGGAGCAGGAAAAAAGGTAAGCGGTTTTGTCAAAGCTTGTAAAAGCGTTGGCGTTGGCCCCCGTTTTGGCGTAAAGCTCAAAAGCGTCGCACTCGTCGTTTTCAAACAACTTGTGTTCAAGGTAGTGAGCAATACCCTCAGGTACGGTCACAAAGTCCTCGTCCTCGTCGGTTTTAAAGGTAGTGTCCACCGAGCCGTAATTTGTTCCGAACAAAGCATAGGTGCTGCTGAAGCCCTCCATCGGGTATAAGCAGATCGTGCAGCCGCTGGGGTGCTTGACCTTTATATACTGTTCTCCGATCTTGGAGCTTTTGATTATTTCCTTCTGATAGCTCATACGCTCTCCTCCTTTTCCGCTTTTTCATCAACAGAGTCAAGAGAGGTCAGCACATACACGGTATCAAGCTTGACCGATCTTGCGGCTTCGACGATCTCTTCTCTTGTTACCGCCTCGCCCTCCTTGATAGCGTCCTCGGGAGACTTTATATCATCGTCGTAAATACACATCAAATACCATACAGCCATTTGACCGAAGCTGTCGTTATAGGTCTGAAGCCCGTTCTTNCGGTACATTTTGGCATACTCTATATCCTCGTCGGTAAAATCTCCNTTTTTTACCGCTTCAAGCTGAGAAATTATCTCCTCNGNGNCTTTTTCTATATTTTCGTTTTCCACGCCGCTTCTGACAAACATTGCGCCCTTGTTCTTGTTAACTCCCGACCANCAGTAATAGCAAAGCGACATTTTTTCNCGAACGTTCATAAACAGCTTTGAGGTGGTTGTCCCGCCGTATATCGCGTTCATTATCTGCAATGCGGGGTANTTTTCACAGTCGGTCTTAAAGCCTATCGCAAGCTTGCTTTGAGTAACCGGCATTTTTTCTTTTACACGCTGAGTTTTTTCCTTAAGAGGACTTTTTTGAGTTCCGCACTTGAAAATATCTCCTCTTTCAAGCTGAGAAAAAGCTTTTGAAANGGTNTTCTCNGCCGCCGTAAAGTCGCTGCAGCCNGAACAGATTATTTCNACNCTNGCNTTTTTCAAAAGTCTTTTGTANGCGTTAAAGGCCGTTAACGGCGTTACTCTCTTTGCCTGCTCCACGCTTCCCAGGCTTCTCACCGCGGCGGGTTCTCCCTTGAACATTATCTGCGCCGCCTTATGATTGGCATAGGTCTGTTTGTCGTTGATTTCCGATTCTATATCGTCAATAAGTATCTGCCGCTCCAAAGATGTGGTTTTTTCGGAAAAAACGCCGTTTTCAATAAGAGGGTCAAGCAGGCAGTTCAGAAAAATTTCCACCGCCTCGTCTTCAACCCTTTCGTTTTCCAAGGCGTATTTATTATCAATATACTGAACGCTTACGGTCAGACCTTGGGAATCTCCGAAGGACATAACGCCGCTGTCTATTCTTGCCGCATACAAGGAGGAAAGCTTGTTGTTAAGCTGCGCAAAGGTAGGGTACTTTGCGCAGGCCTTATTCAGAATACGGGCAACAAGAGCGTATTCCGAAGCGGTTTCCTCCGAAAGNGGAACCAAAAAGTTTACCGCTATCACATTTAATTTAAAACGAGGGTCGGTAACGCTGCTGAAAAAGATCTCTTTTCCTATTTCGCGCCGCTGAAATTTATTTGGCATACTGCTGTTTCCTTTCTTTTGAAAGCATGTTCTTTATATCAGTTACAACATTCGCATGGGATAAGCAAACAATTANAATTAGTATAGCATATTTTAACTTAAATTTCCATAGGTTTCACAAAAAAATCAAGGTTGAACATCAAGTGAGNCACANCTCCGCCGTACAATAAAAAAGCAAAAAAAAGCAAAAAAATGGAACCCCATTGGGATTCCGAAATGAAAAATTAGAATGTGTAGAACAAAAGAAAGGAGACAACTAAAAATTAAGTAAATCGAAGTGATTTAACTTGATTGAATTATACACCCTTTTGTTGTATTTGTCAATAAGTTTTTACAAAACTAAAAAAAATTGTATGATTTGTCAAATATACGGTTAGAAAATTAACGAAGTTAACGGAAAAAAAGGAAAANAATGTTAAAAANCTCAAAAAAAGTATANATNATCCGAAAAAGCTTAAGGCCGTTGCCGAAAGCTGCAAAAACGGCGTTTTCCGATACGTTAGATTCGGAAAACGCCGTTTTATTAAAGTTTATTATACATTAAATCTGAACAATACCACGTCTCCGTCCTGCATAACATATTCCTTGCCCTCAAGTCGCACAAGGCCTTTTTCCTTTGCGGCCGCCATGCTTCCGCACTCCGCCAGATCGTTAAAGGAAACTATTTCCGCTCTGATAAAGCCCTTTTCAAAATCGGTATGGATCTTTCCCGCCGCCTGAGGAGCCTTTGTGCCTTTGGTGATAGTCCACGCTCTTACCTCCTGAGGACCCGCGGTGAGATAGGAAATCAANCCCAAAAGAGAGTAGCCCTTGCTTATTATACGGTTAAGACCNCTTTCCTCCAAGCCCAGATCGGCAAGGAACATATCTCTGTCCTCTTTTTCCATGCCCGCGATCTCCGCTTCTATCTGCGCGCAGATAGGCAAAACGGTGCTGTTTTCCTGTTCTGCCGTTTTAAGTACTGTCTTGTACTGCTCGTTGTTGTTAATATCACCCGTAAAGTCCTTTTCGCTCATATTCGCGGCGTAAATAACGGGCTTGTTTGACAGCAAAGGAGTAGTTTTGATAAGCTCCCTTTCCTCCTCGGAAAAATCAAAGGAACGTGCGCTGTTTCCCTCCTCCATATGAGCGATCAGCTTTTCAAGAAAGTCAATTTCCTTCTGCATGCTCTTATCGCCCTTTAAAAGCTTTTTATCCTTATCGATACGCCGCTGCAAAATTTCAAGGTCGCTGAAAATAAGCTCTAAGTTNATTGTTTCAATATCACGTCCCGCGCCGATAGAGCCGTCGACATGTATGATATTGTCGTCCTCGAAGCAGCGCACCACATGCACGATAGCGTCCACCTCTCTTATATCGGCCAAAAACTTGTTGCCGAGGCCCTCGCCTTTTGACGCGCCCTTTACAAGTCCGGCTATATCCACAAATTCAAGGGTGGCGGGGGTGAATTTTTCGGGATTATACATTTCCGCCAGCTTGTCCAGNCGTTTATCGGGTACGCTTACGATACCCACGTTCGGCTCAATGGTGCAGAAGGGGTAATTCGCCGATTCCGCGCCCGCGTTGGTCAAAGCGTTGAACAACGTGCTTTTTCCCACATTGGGAAGACCTACCATTCCTAATTTCATATTCTTTCATNTCTCCTTTATTAAATAAAACTATTATTTTATATCCAATGTTTTTATACATTTTTTCAAGCAATCCTTTAACGGCCGAAGCTCATTCTTTATACTAATCTCTGTTTTGACGGTAGACAAAATATAACAAAGTCTACCGTCAAAACAGAGTTACACCCTAAGCACCAATATCGGTTTAAAAAGCCATTTTATCCACTTTTTAAACCGATATTAGTATTAAATTCTTCCGCATTATTTTTACCGATTGTCAGTATGCCGTTTCCGAATTCAATCAGAATTTTGCTTGAAATTATGGTAGATGTTCTTTTATTGCCGTACCAAAACAGTTGTTGTTTACAAGCATAGGCAAAATACTCCAACGCTTTTTCTACCGAATCAATTATCCGTTTAATGCGATCAAGTTCCTGTAGAACCTTTTCTTTTACGGGAATTGCGGGAGTAAAATCCCCTACTTCCACCGTACCCGTTCTCAAAGCACCCCATTGCAGACCTTCATTTCTTGAAACAAATTCATTGATCTTGCATATATAATCCAAATTCAATTCCGCGTCCACATTTTCTATACAATATTTCCATGCGTTCACCTTATTATAACATTTTATGTAAAATATTACAAGATGTTAGCGTAAAAATCAGGATATACCTTTTTTTACGTTAATGTCAATTCTCAAGCCTTCAAATTTCAAACAAAAATTACCCCTTAAAAAATAGGGGTAATTTTTAGTCACTTAACTTAATATGTACAACGTTTTCGCCGAATCAATTATCGTCCCTTGTTCTCGACTGGAAAATCTCCTGCAAGGAATTGAAGCGGTCCTTTGCCTGCAAATCACCCAAAGTATTTTGAATGATCTTGGACAAATCGTCGTTGGCGTTTCTTGAAGTAACGATGTCATCATTGCTTTTTTCGGTAAGGGAAGCAAAAGTAAGACCGTCGTTCTTAGGCGCAGGCTCGGGAGTTTTTGCCGCGGAAATGGACTTTATAGTGCTTCCGCCTTCCTTGAAGCCTGTTGCGATAACCGCAATGCTGATTGTATCGGTAAGGCTTTCGTCCTGACTTACGCCCTGGATCATTTCAACGGAAGGATCGGCAGCCTCGGAAATAAGGCTGATAATATCGCGCAGATCGGTTATGCCGCTGTCCGAAGACAAGGTAACGTTGACAAGCAGCTTGGTAGCGTGATTGATCGAGGTTTCCAGCAAGGGACTGTTGACAACCTGTGAAACGGCGTCCTGTATCTTGTTTTCGCCTGTACCCGTACCCAAAGCAATGTGAGCGTCTCCCGAATTGGAAAGAATGGAGCAAAGGTCGGCAAAGTCGGTGCCGATCCTGCCTGTGGTGCTTTCATATACCACGTCGGAAATTATCTTTACCGAACGGTAAAGCACGTCGTCAACCATTGCGAACGCCTGCTTGAATGTAAGCATCTTCTCATTGGTGCGAAGCAGTCTCTCATTGGGGATAATAAGCAGCGAGTCAACATGCTTGCGCATTTCGTCGATGCCCTTTATCGCCTGATTCATTTTATACTCGCGCTCGTATTCAAAGGGCTTTGTAACAACGCCCACGGTGATGATATTCATCTCCTGCGCGATCTCGGCAACTACGGGTGCCGCACCCGTACCCGTACCGCCGCCCATTCCCGCGCCGATAAATACGATAGAAGCTCCCTCGATAGCCTTTTCGATCTCCTCGCGGCTTTCCTTGGCCGCTTCCGCCGCAACCTCGGGACGTCCGCCCGCGCCTCTGCCCTTACAGCATTTTTTGCCTATCTGAATACGGCGCATAAGGGTCTTATCCTTATTCTTAAGCGCGGCAACATCGGTATTTACGGCAATAAACTCTATCTTGTCACGCAGATCGGACATAACGTCTCCGCCCGCCGCCTCATTTTCCTCGGCTTCCTTTTTGTACAGCTTTGCCATGTACTCAAGAGCGTTGCCGCCGCCGCCGCCCACACCGATCACCTTTATTTTTACGTCATATACGGCACTTTCGTCAAGATTGTCCTGTTCGTATTCAAAACCGTCCTCATCGATAAAAACGCCCATTTTGTACCTCCAAAAATTTATCTTTTCACACAAAGACTTTTACTTTGCGATTTTTAACCGCTCATTCGACGGCTTCATGCCGACAAAAATGCCTGACAGCAAAAAACTGTGCATTTTGCACAATTACGGCCTATATTCGGGCAAACAAACCGTCAAAATGCAAGCTAATCAAACCTGCTCATAGTCACTTATATCATTTTATCAGATTTTCGTTTCGATTTCAATACCTTTTTGAAAATAATTTACTATTTTTGAGAGGTTTTTTACAACATATTGTTACAAAAAAGGAAAAAAATACCAAATTTATGGTGCCCGCTTCCCGTTAATATTGACGTTTTTGCCTGTGATCCTCTTTTTTATTCGCCTTCTGCCGTGGTTTCCTCCGGTTCCTCGCTTGACGTCTCCGCCGTTGTCACGATATATCCCTCGTTATTTGAGCTTTCATCACGTATGGGACGTTTTGGAACACGGTTGGGATTTGTTAAAATAAGAGAACACTTTTCGTTTTCCGTTATTTCGTTTTTCACAAGCAGGCTTGCGTTGTAGATCTTATCCTCCATAGCCGCCGAGGTACCCAGTTCCATTTCGATTCGATCATCATAGCTGACTTTTATATTAAGCGTATCAGTAATATCGATAACGCATTCCTCGGTCAGCCCGTACTCCTCCATAAATTTGATTATATTATTTGCCGTAGAGATACGCTTTTCATCATCTTCAGCAAGCTTTCCGCCTATTACCGTCTTTGTTTCGGCATCGCTTTCCTTTTCGGGATCAAGCACATAGCCTTTTACGATCGGGCAGTCTGCGGGTTTATCCGTTATTTCGAGAAGTCTTCCTATTTCGGATACAAGATAGTATTTTCCCGACACAAGAAAGTTTGCCGCGGGTCTCGCCGGCTCTGCTTTTATTATAAGTCTGTTCGGAAAACCCCTGCTGATTTCGGCGGTATCTATATACACAAGCTCCGATACGATTTTTTTCTCCGCGCCGCCTATATCTATCCGCAGAAGATTATCTCCCTCTTTTATTCCGCAGGCGGAAATGATCTCCTCCTCGGTATAAGCGGTATTGCCCTCTACTTCAAATACGCTTATATTAAACAGCACAGTTACCGACAGAATTGTCACAACCGCCACCGTCACGATTCCGCACAAGAAATAGTACAAAATATAACTGCCGTGCTTTTTCCTTTTTTTCCGGCTGTTTATATCTGTTTTACCTTTCGGGGACGCCTTTTTTTTGGATGCAGTGCCTTTCTTGGCTGCGCTTCCCTTTTTCTTTTTTCCGTCATACGCGCTCTCGGACCATACCGCGTTTTCCCTTGGATACCGTTCCTTAACGCGCTGTCTTTCCGCACTGACGGGCGGAGCCTCCCTCTTAGGCGGAGTCTCCTTTTTTGCCGTATTTAAGGGCTTGCCCTTTGCGCTGCTTTTACTCTGCTTTTTTTTAGGAGAGGGCTTTTTGGCGGTCTTTTTCTTATCGATACCGTAATACTCGTCATAAAGCTGCTGATCGCTTAGGCTTCTTCTTTTTTTTCTTTCAAATTCCGGCATATCCTTTTCGGTTCAAGCCAAAACCGCGGCTTACAAAAGCGGTCTTTATACTAATTTTCGATCGACGGCAAAAAATGTCTATACATTGATCGAAAATTAGTATTAGTTACAGCCGAGCCTTCTCCTTTCTTTTTTACTGATTCTGTATTTACTTGCGGATAAAGCCCCCAAATAAATACAGAATTACGTCCTATATGCACTGTTTTCAAATATTCCGTAATTTATTCTCCGTCATATTTTAAAACAGCATTATTAAAATACCTTAAGCATAAAATTAAATGTAAAGTTATGGTCCGCCTTTTAAACAATACAGCTTTTAACCGGCCGGATCATATTCTTTTAATATCCGCGCCCACTCCCCGCAGTACCTTTTCTATGCTTTCATAACCTCTGTCGATATGAGAAAGCCCCGATATTTTACTTATTCCCTCTGCCGCAAGTCCGGCGGTGATCAATGCCGCGCCGCCCCTTAGATCGGTAGCAAGCAGCTCTGCTCCCGACAGCGATTTTACGCCTGTTACCACAGCCACCTTGCCCTCAACGCTTATTTTGGCACCCAAGCGCGTCAGCTCCGATGCGTGCTTGAAGCGGTTCTCAAAAATATTCTCCACAAAAACCGTCGTACCCGAAGCGACGGTAGTCAAAGACATCAAAGGGGGCTGTGCGTCGGTGGGAAATCCCGGGTGTACGTTGGTTCTTATCGTACCCGGCGAAATCAAGGGGCGGTGCAGATTGATAAATATATTGCTTTCTCCCTTTTTCCCCGCCTCCGTGCCATAGGTATAAATACTGCACCCCATTTGCTCCAGCACGGCCGTGACGGGCCGTAAGTCGCCGCTGTCCACATCGGTAAGTATCAGCTCGCCGCCCGTTGCTCCGCAGCAGCAAAGATAAGTAGCGGCCGCTATACGGTCCGGCATTATCCTGTGCTCGCAGGGGGAAAGACTTTCAACGCCCTCTATTGCAACCGTGCTTCCTCCGGCTCCGCTCACCTTTCCGCCGCACTTATTGATAAAATTCGCCAGATCGACGATCTCCGGCTCTCTTGCCGCGTTGTGTATCTCGGTAACTCCCTGTGAAAGCGCGGCTGCCAGCATAATATTTTCAGTAGCCCCCACCGAGGAAAAGGAAAGCGTTATCCTTGCGCCGTGAAGCCCCTTTGGCGCGCTGCACTCCAGATACCCGTGATTTTCTTCTATCTCGGCTCCCATTTCACGCAATGCGGCCAAGTGAAAATCAATGGGACGGGGACCCAGCTCACAGCCTCCCGGAAACGACAGACGACAGCTCCTGCACCGTGCAAGAACCGAGCCCAAAAAAATGATAGACGACCTCATCTCCCTCATAAGAGGGGTAGGCACCTCCGTTCCGCTTATCACCGAAGCGTTAACCGTTACGGTGGTTTGTTCTCTTTTGCACTTACAGCCGAGACACTCCAAAATTCGGCAGGCAGCGTCACAGTCGGACAGCCGCGGACAGTTATGTAATACCGATTCGCCGCTGCACAGTACGGTAGCCGCCAGCAGCGGCAATGCGCTGTTTTTTGCGCCCTGAACACGTATTTCACCCTCCAGCCGTTTTCCGCCGTTTATAACGATACGCTGTTGCTCCGCCATAGCAATCACCCTTTCTAAAGCATTTTACCTTTCAGTGTATGCTTTAGAGAGGTTTTTTGTTAATTTGCTTTCAGCAAGTCGATTATTTCACTTAAAATCAAGTCCGCCGCATTGGTCTTTGCCATTTGTCTTGCCCGGACTCCCATGCTCTCCAATCTTGCCGTATCCTTATACAAGCCCTGCACCGTTTCTATCAGCCATTCGCCCGTTAAATCCTTATCCTCCCTTAATATTGCCGCCTGAGCGTCCTCCAGGGTCTTTGCGTTGTAATACTGATGATTTTCCGTCGCGTTGGGATAAGGGACCAATACCGCGGGTCTTCCGATCGCCATTATCTCGGTCAGGGTCATAGACCCCGCTCTTGAAACAATAAGATCGGCGGCGCACATACAGGTGTACATGTTGTCGATATATTCCTTAAGAATAAGCCTGTCCGAATTTTTGTCAACCTTGTTTTCCTCCAGCAGTCCGCCGAAGGTGTCCTTGCCGTTGCCGCCGTAGGAGTGGATATGATTTATGCCGCCTTTTTCCTGCTCCCACGCCATAAGCTCGGCAACAGCCGCGTTTATTTTATTCGCCCCGAGACTTCCGCCCAAGGACAATATCGTAAAGCCCTCGGGCAGTCCCAATCTTTTTCTTGCGGAGGCTTTTTCCTCGATAGGAATATTATTTCTAAGCGGATTTCCCGTTATAATACACTTTTCGTGATGCTTTAAATGCTTCAGCGTGTCCTCGGAAAAGACAAACACCTTATCCGCGGTTTTGGACAGCAGCTTTGTGGTTATCCCCGGGAAAGAGTTGCTTTCATGGGTAACCGTCTTTATTCCCATTCGCGCCGCTTCCCTCAATACCGCGCCGCACACATATCCGCCCGTTCCCACGCAAATATCGGGCTTAAACTCCTCGATAAGCTTTTTTACCTGCGGAAATGCCGCCGCGTAGTAATAAACAGCCTTGACGTTTCTTTTTATATTTGTAAAGGAAAGATGCCTTTGAATACCCGCCATTTTTATTCCATGGAACTCATATCCCGCCTTTTTGACAAGCTTGGCTTCCATACCGCTTGGAGTGCCCACAAAAAGCACCTTGCTTTCGGGGAATACATTCACGATCTTATCCGCAATGGCAAGGGCGGGATTTATATGTCCCGCTGTTCCCCCCGCCGCAATCAAAACACGCATACTAAAGGTTTCCTTTCCGATCTTTTGTAGATTATTTCAAAGCCGCCTTACGAGAAACGTTCAGCAGTATTCCCATTTCACCCAGCTGCATTACAAGCGCGGTGCCTCCGTAGCTGAAAAACGGAAGAGCGATACCGGTGTTCGGCACCGCGTTGGTGACAACGGCAATGTTAAGCAGTGCCTGAAGCCCCATTTGAAAGGTTATTCCGAAAGCAAGCATCATACCGAATTTGTCTCTTGCCTTGGTACAGATATAAAAGCCTCTCCAGATCATTATTACGAACAGAAGTATTACAAGAGCCGCACCCACAAAACCAAGCTCCTCGCAGATTATGGGGAAGATAAAATCGTTTTGTGATTCGGGCAGATAAGAGTATTTCTGCCTTGAATTGCCGAAGCCCAATCCGAACAGACCGCCGCTTCCTATTGTTACCAGGGACTGGTAGGTCTGGAAGGTATCGCCCCGTATCTCCGCTTCGGGATCGAGAAAGCTGAGTATTCGCGCGTCAAAATAGTCGTAACCCATTGCCTTAAGTGCCATTACGCCCAATACTACCAAAGGTATGCCGACAGCTATGGTAATAACTAAGTACTTGCTGTTTAATCCGCCCACAAACATCATTGAAAAGCCTATGGCAAAAACTATGACAGTTGCGGAAAGATGAGGCTGTATCATAAGCACAAAGCAGGAAACTCCGAGAACCACCATAAAAGGTATATAGCCGGTTTTAAAGTCCTTAAGGTGCTTGTACCGCGTTTCGATCATGTACGCAAACACGACTATAACCGCAAATTTAAGTATTTCCGATGGCTGGAAGGTAATTTCGCCTATTCTCAGCCACCTTTCCGCACCGTTACCGGTTGTGCCGGCGATCTTTACCGCCGCCATAAGCGCAAGGGAAACGCCGCTTAAAAGAATTACCGTGATTTTTCTGGCAAAAAAGTGATAGTCAACGTTGGCGGCACCGAACATGGCAATCAAGCCTATTACCGCGAAAACAGCCTGTTTTTTCAAATAGAAAAGGCTGTCGCCTTCTTCGGCATACGCCACCGCATAGCTTGCGGAAAACATCATAATAAGTCCGAAAGCAAGCAATATAAGCACGATAGTAAACAAAGGGTAGTCAAAACCGCTTCTTACCCAAACCGTTTTTTTCAATCTGCTTTTGGCTCTTGCCGCAGCGGTCTGCGCGGGATTGCTTACAGCGGCCTCGCCGTTTACCGCGCTTCTCACCTCGCGGTATTTGTTCCTTCTGTCCCCGCTTGCCGCTTTTATATTTCCCGATGAGGTTTTTCTTTTTCTCTCGGTCATTTTTATATTACCCGCGGAGGTTTTTCTTTTTACGCCGTTTGCGGCGTTTATTGTTCTTTCAGCCACTTACAAGTTCCTTTCCTATACTTATCCCATTTTAGCCCTACATAATACCCGCAGGTTAAAATGGGATTGCACCCTAAGCACTATTTTCAAATTACCCGCTAAAATTATACAATCATTTTAATATAAAAAAGTATTGGTTACTGCCCAAAGGAGATAGCAATTGCCGCCGCCCCCGCAATCACTGCCAAAAGGGAAAAAACAGCGTCTATTTTTATTTCCTTCCAGCCTCTTAATTCAAAGCTGTGATGAATGGGTGTCATCTTAAAAAGTCTTTTCCCGTGAGTGATCTTAAAATAGGTGGTCTGAATAAGCACCGTCAACGCTTCCCAGATATAGACCGCCGCCGCGATTATCATTGCTACCTCGCAGCCCGAGCCTACTCCCACGGCGGCAACAAGTCCGCCCAAAAACATGGAGCCTGTATCTCCCATAAAGACCTTTGCGGGAGGGAAATTCCAGAAGAGAAAGCCCAGACAGCCCCCTGCCGCCGCAACCGTTACAACCGTCATGCCGTAAAGCCTGATATTGGCGGTAATTACCGCAAACGCCAGAAAGTAAACAAAGGAAACGCTTCCGCAAAGCCCGTCTATACCGTCGGTAAGGTTTACCGCGTTTACAAGGTAAAGTATCACAAGTCCCATTAAAATGTAATAGAAAAAGGATAGATCAAGCTGTCCCAAAAACGGTATGCGTATGACCGTGGAGGTATCTCCGCTTAAAACCCCGGAGGTAAAATAAGCGGCGATTATCAGCACCTGCAAAACTATCTTCTGCATCACCGACAGTCCCTCGTTGCGCTTTTTCTTTACCTTTATAAAATCGTCGAGAAATCCCACAAAGCCGAAGCAAAGACCCATTATTACGGCGGAGATACCCTTTAACGCCGCGCCCGCCCCGATAACGTCAAAGCTTATATAATTGTTTTTCCAAAGGAGAATATATCCCAGAACCGCAGCGGCAACTATCCCGATAAAAAACATCAGTCCGCCCATAGTAGGAGTACCCTGCTTTTTTTCCTTATGCCACTTGGGTCCTATATCCAAAATAGTCTGGCCGTATTTTAATCTGCGCATAACAGGTATCACCCAACAGCCCATACAAGCGGTAACGGCCGCCGAAGCCACCGCAACGGTTACAATTATCCAAATCATTCTTACACCTGAACCTTTCCGATAATCGAGCCTCCGTTCCCACCACTGCGGGACAGATAAACAAAACGGCTCTTTTGAAAGAAAATTTTATTTTTTTAAAATATTCCTTACTATTTCATGCTCGTCGAAATGCTGATACTCGTTTCCGTAAATTTGGTGTGTTTCATGCCCTTTACCGCAAAGCACGATAATATCCTTTGGTCTTGCCTGTTTTAAAGCGTATTCTATGGCTTCATACCTGTTTTCGATAACGGTATATATGACCATTGTTTTGTCAAGACCCTTTTCTACCTGCTTGATTATTTTCATGGGGTCCTCAAAGCGAGGGTTGTCGCTGGTCACTATGGCAAAGTCGGAATTTTTTCCTACCGTAATGCCCATATCGGGACGTTTATCGGCGTCTCTTTCTCCCGCCGCGCCGAAAACGCAAACCACTCTTCCCTCGGCAAAGGATTTTACGGAGGACAGTATTTTTTCCAAAGCGTCGGCAGTGTGAGCGTAATCGCAGATGACCGTGAAATCGCCGTGGTAGATCACCTCGCACCGTCCGTTAACTCCCTTGAAGCTTTCAAGTGCCTTAACGCAGCTTCCTATTTCTATTCCTATCTCACAGCAGGCACCGATAGCCGCCGCCGAATTGGCAACATTAAATTTTCCCGGCATACCGAACCTAATGGGAAAGGATTTTTCGTCCCTGTCGCTGCTGAACCAGTAGCTTACATAAGAGGGAGCCGTTTTTATATTGACGCTGTAATAATTCGCCGCGTCGTTTATGCTGTAAGACCTTTTGCTTTCCCCGTCAAAATCAAGCTCCTTATACAGTCTTTCACCGTACTTGTCGTCAACGCATATCAAAGCCTTTTTGCAGTTAAGGAAAAGAGACTTTTTCGCCTTGTAGTAATTTTCCATAGTGCCGTGGAAATCAAGGTGATCTTGGGTAAGATTGGTAAAGATTCCTATCTCAAAGGATATTCCGAACAATCTTCCCTGCGCCAGTGCCTGAGACGAAGCTTCTATCGAGCAATACTCCGCGCCGTTTTTTACCGCCTCCGCCAAGTATCCGAACAGGTCCATTTGCCTTGGGGTAGTCGGAACGTCGCCGTCCGCTTCGTAAAATGTGCCGCACAAGTCATAGCCCGCCGTACCGATACATGCGCATTTTTTTCCGTTTTCGTTTAAAATATGCTGTATGATATGAGCGACGGTGGTTTTTCCGTTTGTACCCGTCACCGCTATCATCTTAAGCTTATTTTGGGGGTTATCGTAATAATTGGCGGCTAAGAAGGCGTAATAATCCCTTGTGTTGGGTACGATAAGCTGTCTTTCGCAGCCCGTATCTTTTTCCGCCACGATAAGAGACGCGCCCTTTTCTTCCATTTCCTTGGCCGCGGAGTGTCCGTCAAAGCTGCTGCCCTTGATACAAACGAAAATATCTCCCTTTTGAAAGCTTTTCGTATTGTCGGTGACCGAATTTATCTCTGTATCGGGAATATTGTTTTCCCTTGCCAAAGGGCAAATGCCGTAAAGCGTCATTTGTATAATCTGCCTTTCTTCTTCAGGAGTGTAGATGCCAAAGGTGCCGGCACGACGAAATTGAATGGACCCGTTTTTTTGGCTCTTTCAAGCCTTTACCCATTGTTTTCGCGAAATATCAGCCCGTTTCATCGTTAAGGAAGAACGTGACTTCAATAACCGCACCGCGGTAAGCTTCCGTACCCGCTTCTATCGACTGGCTTACCGCCTTTGCGTTCTCGTTTTCTATCGCGCCTCCGGACAGGCTTATATTAAGTCCAACCGAGGTTATTGCGGCGTTTGCCTGCTCAACCGTCATACCGATAACATTGGGGACTATCGAGGTTTTCTTTTCGCTGTCGTCCATATAGATCACTACCGTTCCGCCCTTGGGAATGGTAAGGCTTGCGCCGGGAACCGTGCTTACCACCGTTCCGTTTTCGTCGCCCACAAATTCGTAGTTAAGACCGTAGGTCTTTAAGGTGCTGATAGCGGTAAGTCCATGTGTTCCAAGTATATAAGGAACGGTAGTATCCTGATTTTCAAGCTCCTCCGCCGTATACTGAGCATAAATCCCCATATGCTCGAGACATTCGCTGAACACCGCGGAAATTACGGGCGCGGCAACACGGCTTCCGTAGATCTGACCGTTCATGGGCTCGTCAACCATAACGAGCATGATTATTTCAGGGTCGTCGGCGGGAGTGAAGCAGCACATGCTTCCCACATATCTCATATTAGCTTGGCTGTATTCGTCCAGCTTTTCCGAGGTACCGCTCTTGCCGCCTATGCGGTAGCCCGCCATGTATGCGTTGGAGCCGCCGTTGTTTTCAACAACGTTTTCCAGCATCATGCGCATTGCGGCACTGGTTTCCTCGCTTATAACCTGTCTTTTAACATTGGTGCCGTTGGTTTTTATAACGTTTCCCGTGCTGTCGACTATCTTGTCAACCACGTGAGGAGTAACCAGATACCCTCCGTTTATTACCGCCGCGTAGGCGGTTATCATCTGTAAAGGAGTAAGCTTATTTGTCTGACCGAAGGCCGAGCTTGCAAGCTCAACGGGACCCATACGATCATATTCAACATAAATAGAAGTGTTTTCACCGGGAAGATCGACTCCCGTCTTTTCGGTCAATCCGAAGGCTTCAAAATAATTGCAGAAATTTCTCGCGCCCACAAGGTGTCCTATGGCAATAAAAGCGGGGTTGCAGGACTTAACAAGCGCAAGCTGCAAGTCCACGTCGCCGTGTCCTCCCGCATTCCAGCACTCGATTTTGGTACCTGCAACATCGGCGGCACCCAAACAGGTCGTAATATAAGAATCGGGGCCTATAAGCTCCTCTTCAACCGCCGCCGCGGCGGTAACGACTTTAAATACCGAACCGGGAATATACAGCTCGGAGATAGCCTTGTTGTTCCACTGCGTCTCGCGGTAAACGGCCTCCCGCTGATCCAGAAGCTCCTCTATCTCCTCTTCGGTATACTCCTTCTCGTCTTCCCTGAGTTCTTCCTCGTATTTTTCCAGCTTCGCCTTGAAATAATCGCTTAAGGCGGCGGGCTTGTTCAGATCGAAGGCGGGCGCGCTTGCCATTGCAAGTATAGCCCCCGTTTTCGCGTTCATTATTATGCCGCAGGCACGGTTTTGAACATTCTGCTGTGTTAAAACCAGTTCGAGGTTTTTTTCAAGGCTGTACTGCAAGGTGGAGTCCAGCGTAAGATAAAGGCTGTTTCCGTCCTTTGCTTCGTACCGCGTTTCATACTGATACGGCATTGCGCCGCCGTGAGCGTCAAGAGCTGTAACGATCTTACCGTCAACACCCTGCAAATAATCGTCGTAATATGCCTCTATGCCGTACACACCGTCTCCGTCAAAATTGGTGAAGCCGATTATAGAGGAAGCCAAGGTTTCATTAGGATAATCCCTTTTGGTGTTTTCGTTGGCATAAATGGAATACGTGGCAAGCTCGTTGTCGATTCTGAACTGAGTTATGGCGTCCGCCGTTTCTTTGTCAACCTTGTTTTTTACAATATAATGTCTGTTTTTGACGTTTTTACATTCTTCTATCAGTCGTTCGTAATCGACTCCGCATATTTCGGCCACACCCTTGCATATTTCCTCGGCTTTATCCTCGTCGTATTCGTGAATATCGCCGGGACTTAAAATAATATCCCACACGGTGGAGCTTTGCGCCAGTATCTTTCCGTCGGCGTCGTAAATGGTGCCTCTGTTCGCGTTTATGGAAAATCTGGTAAGCTGCTGGTTGTTGGCCTTGGAGCGGTAGTACTCCGAATTAACTATCGATACATCGAAAAGCCTTACGCATATGTAAGCCGTAAAGGCAAGCAGCACCGTAAATACGACCATAAAAACGCGGTTGCGCATTTTCTTGGTAGGAGTGTTGGCCATATAATCTGTCCTTTCTATAATATATTAAACGGCAAATTTATTTGACGTTTANTATAAAAAGCTAAAAACGATCAATTTTCCCTGAATAATATTATTCTCATAGGCAGCCCTATCGGTATAACCTATGAGAACAAGTCCTGAAATATTATATTGTCCTAAAAGCCCAAATATTCCGAAACGCTGTCAAGCCAGTTTTTCAGCGAAGCAAATACGTTTTCGTCCTGCTGCGCGACCTGCACCATGGTGCGGTCGTGTACGGATATATAGTGTACCTGGCTTTTTGTTGTTTTCTGAAGCCCAAGCTCCGAAACAGCCATTTCCTCGACCTTGCTCAAAGTAACCATATTGTCAAGCTGTGCCTGNAAACGAGCGTTTTCTCTTTTGGCCTCCTGAAGCTGAGAGCTTTTATCGCTTATTTCGGTGGAGACCTCCGACAACGCCGCCTTGCTGTTTACAAACATAAAAGCGATCATTGCGGCAAATGCGACAAGCACGATCGTTTTAAACCAGTTACCGCTTTTTGCCACCGAGGTTTTGTGTATTTTTAAATGATTCCTTGATTGCTGCTTTGGCTGTCTGCGTACCTGTCCGTCGGTGTCGAACTGCGACAGATCATATGCAACNTTGCTTCGGTTATAAGCGTACATTTTATCATTCCCTTCAAATTACACATTTCAAAGCTTTTCAAGTATCCTGAGCTTCGCGCTCCTGCTTCTCGGATTTTCTTCAAGCTCTTTCTCTTCCGCGGCAATAGGCTTTTTATTCACAAGTATTGCCCTCGGCTTCTTTCCGCATACGCAGACGGGAAAATCGGGCGGACAGGTACAGCCTGTACAATATTCCCGAAAAGCGTTTTTTACGATNCTGTCCTCCAACGAATGNAAAGTGATTATCGCCATTCTGCCGCCGCTTGCAAGCAGCTCAAACCCTGCCGCCAGTCCTTTTTCAAGGACCTCCAGCTCTCTGTTGACCTCTATGCGTATTGCCTGAAAGGTTTTTCTGCAAGGATTCTTTTCCTTTCTTACCTTTGCGGGTACGCTGCTTTTGATTATCTCGGCAAGCTGCGAGGTGGTCTCGACGGGAGCCTGTTCTCTTGCCCTAACGATGCCTTTGGCAATGCTTACCGCGTATTTTTCCTCGCCGTAAAGCCGCAGGATATGAACAAGAGCTTCCAATTCGTATTCGTTTACTATATCCCGCGCGCTTTCACCCTCGCCGCTCATTCGCATATCCAGCGGCGCGTCGTCGTGATAGGAAAAGCCTCTTTCCCGATTGTCAAGCTGATAGGAGCTTACCCCTAAATCCATAAGAATACCGTCGGCGGCTTCAACGCCGTATTCGGCAAGAGCCTCCCCCATTTCCGCAAAGTTGCGTGTTACGAAAACNGGGGAATACTCTCTAAGCCGCTTTTTAGCGGCCTCAATAGCTTCCTTGTCCTGATCGAAGCAAAACAATCTGCCTCCCTGCAATCTCCTTGCTATTTCAAGGCTGTGTCCNCCGCCGCCTGTGGTACAATCCACATAAACGCCGTCGGCTCTTATATTTAATCCCTCTATGCTTTCGTTCAAAAGGACAGATTTATGCTGAAATTCCATATCAAAGACCCATTTCCTTGGCNGCGGACAAAAGCTCCTCCATATCGATGGANGAATTGAACTTGTCCCAGTTTTCCTTGTCCCATATCTCCGCTCTGCCCTCAAGGCCCACGATTACTATATCCGTTTTAAGCTGCGCATATTCACGCAGCGGAGCGGGAATCAAGGCTCGACCCTGCTTGTCCGGTTCTATTTCAAACGCGCTGCCGAATAAAAATCTCTGAATGACCGCGGTTTTGACCTGCGGCATTTCCCGTATGGACTTTACAAGCGCGTCCCAGTCGTCCTTTGAATAAACCTTTATACATTGCTTATCTATGGTTTTTGAAATTACGAAAGAAGCTCCGAGCTCTTCCCTGAGCTTTACGGGAAAATTCATTCTGCCTTTGGGGTCAAGTGTGCTTTTAAATTCGCCCCTCATTATGAATTCCCCCTTTCATGTAAATTCAAAATTAACTTTTCACCACAAAANTGACTATTTTTCCACTTGAATAAATTATACACCACAAAAAGGTAAAAATCAACCTTTTAAAAATTTTCTTGCAGGGAAAAAACGAAGAAATTTAGAAGAAAATTTTGTTATATATGCACAAAAAANTTGGTCGTAATTTGGAGATTATAGAGATTATTCAATATCTTGTATTTAATTTGCAGTTGTCATTCCATATTTGGTTAGTGGTAAAAAGTGGTGAANTTTTTTAAAAATCAACTTGAAAAAACGAAATACTGTTAATTATAAATTATCCCAATCCCTTTTTAAACTATGGAAAAATCCATAGTTTAAAAAGGGTTGCACCCCAAACACTAATCCAACAGTTTTAAAAGGGATTAGTATTAAATGTAATTGACGGTATCAGACTGTCGAAAAAGTCAAANCGGCAGGTTGACATATAGTTAGTTTCATGATAAAATTAACTTATAAAAACAAAATATATACNATTATATACATAAAATAAGTTTNCCTAACTACATTTGAGNTTTGACATTAAAAGCAGGGTGAACATATGAAAGAAAAAACAGTATTTCGNTTATTTTCNCTTATCTTTATATCGGCCTGTATTATTACACTGCTGCTGTGCGACATTACAAGAAAATCGGACGATATTTACGTAAAAGAGATAACCGTTACNGAAGAAACACAAGNGTCGACAAGCAATAAAGCCGACAATACCGAAATCACTTCGGTAATAAACATAAATACAGCAACTGCGGAGGAATTGACCTCGCTTCCCGGAATAGGAGAAGCTATAGCCGACAGAATTGTAAAGTACAGAGAAGAAAACGGAAAATTCGGCAGCATAGAGGAATTAACGGAGGTAAGCGGAATCGGTGAAAGCAAGTTTGANGCCGTTAANGNTTTGATCACNGTTTAATACCGCTGCAAAAATAAGACTGTAAAATTCAAATAAAGACACAACCCGCCAAAACCATGTGAAATGAGGTTTTGACGGGTATATTATTNACGCCCGAAACGGNGGCTTTGCCGCTTNCAATTTTTATGTAATTTCAATCTAAAAATTATTTACCAAAAATTTTTCCGTAAAAAATAAAATAACTCCCGCCACAGCAGGAGTCGTTTATATGCGGTTATATGTTTGTTCAAAAGATCAGTTGGCTCTCTGAACCTTACCTGAGCGCAAGCATCTCGTGCAAGCATTTACTCTGCAAGGAGTACCGTTAACGATAGCCTTAACCTTCTGTACATTGGGCTTAAAGGTTCTGTTAGAGCATCTGTGTGAGTGAGAAACCTTAACACCGAAAGTGACACCTTTTCCGCAGATATCGCATTTTGCCATGGGTGAACACCTCCCTTTCAAAGTTTATATTTCAAATACCATACAATTATAACAGATGTCNGAGAAAAAATCAAGTACTTTTTGAAAATTTCTCTTAATTTCTCTTAATTATTCCAAAATTGCTCTTTTTCGTTTTTCTTTGGACGGTTCATAAGACTTCCGACGCTTTCCTTGGGGCTTTCACCCATGAAGCAAACGCTGTAAAGCCGCTCGATAATAGGCATAGGAACACCCTTTACCTGAGAAAGAGAATGAACGATCTTGCAGCAGTTATAGCCCTCTACCGTTCCAACCTGCTTAATGGCTTCCTCCACCTCTGTTCCCTGCCCGATAAGTATTCCCGCTCGATGATTGCGCGAATGCACCGACGTACAGGTAACCACAAGGTCGCCTACTCCCGCGAGACCCGTAAAGGTCTCCCACTTTGCTCCCATAGCAACTCCAAGCCTTGTTATCTCGGTAAGCCCTCTTGTCATAAGNGCGGCAAGGGTATTATCTCCAAGTCCCATTCCCTCCACGATACCACAGCACAAGGCAATGGGATTTTTAAGCGCGGGGGCTATCTCACAGCCGATAACGTCCTCGTTCACGTAAATTCTGAAATTCGAGTTCATAAGCGTCTGCTGCACATACTCCGCCTTGTCGGGATAGTCGCTTGCCACAACCACGGTAGTGGGAACTCCGCGTCCGACCTCCTCGGCGTGACAGGGTCCCGCCATTACTACAACGGGATTATCNGGTATTTCCTCGGAAATGACCTGAGAAAGCCTGTTATAAGTATTTTCCTCCAAGCCCTTGCCCACGTTCAGTATAACGCTTTCGGGAGAAACATACGGCTTTACCCTTGAAATNCCGTCCCTTACATACGCCGACGGGATAGCGACTATTATAATATCCGCTCCTCCGACACAGGAGGGATCGGCGGTAAAGCNTATGCTTTCGGGAATTTTTACTCCCGGCAAAAGCTTTTTCTGTTCCCTGTCCTTTANAATNGTATCGATCTCTTCCTGATACTTTGACCAAGCGGTCACCTTATGTCCGTTAGAATCCAGCATTACCGCCAGCGCGGTTCCGAAGCCGCAGCCCAGTACTGTTATATTTGCCATTATTTTTTCTTCCTTCCGTTACGAAAAAAATTGGAGCTTGCANTTATGTATTTTTCTCCCCGATTTTCTTTTCGGTGTGATTTGCCAGTCTTTTTATATTTTCNCGGTGCATAAATACTATTAAAAAGGCAATCAAGGCACTGCAAACGCAATTTCCCCATCGGCAGGGGCTTTCCTCCAATATTCCGAAGATAAGCACGCTGAATGGGTACAATACCGCCGCAATACAGCTTCCCAGCGAAACATACCTTGAAACGGCCACTATCAAGCCGAAAATACCCAGCAGTATCACAGCGGGNATCCAGTCGATAGCAAGCAGCACCGAAACCGTTACCAAAACTCCCTTGCCGCCTTTAAAGCCGTAGTATACGGGAAAAACATGACCCAGAATAGCCGAAGCACCGGAGGCGTACAAAACCCACTCATATTNGCAGCCCGCCGCCCACGGGTCTATTCCCGCCAGCAGCTTAAAGCTTAAGCCCACAAAAATCACCGACAGCACGCCCTTTGCAACGTCGCCTATCAGCACAAACAACGCCGCCAATTTTCCCTGCGTACGCAGCGTGTTAGTGAGTCCCGCGTTTCCGCTTCCCATTTTGCGTATATCTTCGCCTGTCTTTATTTTTGTTACTATTATCGCGCTGTTGATGCCGCAAAGCAAATACGGCAGCAGCGCGGTGATAATAAAGCAAATAATCAACATACCGTTTCCTCTTCTTTAATTTCTTCAATTACACCCTAAGCACTAATTTCCAATCGACAGCAAAATTTGTCTATACTTTGATTGGAAATTAGTATTAAGCCGCACCGATATGTCCTTTACGTATTTTCTCCGCGCTCGCGAACAATAAATCTTATCGGTGTGCCGTCGAGACCGAATGCCTCTCGTATCTGGTTTTCAATATATCTCTGATAAGAAAAATGGAACAAATCTTTTTTGTTGCAGAAGCAAACAAATGTGGGAGGCTTGACAGACGGCTGAGTAAGATAGTAGACCTTAAGTCTTTTGCCCTTGTCCGAAGGCGGCTGAACCCTTGCGGTGGCGTAGCTCAGCAGCTCGTTTAATCTTCCCGTGGAAATACGCCTTGCGTTTTGCTCAACCGTATAATCGATAAGCTGAAACAGCTTGTCCACACGCTGACCCGTTTTTGCCGAAATAAACACAAAGGGAGCATAGGACATAAAGCTGAAATCCACCTCTAACTTTTTGGTGAATTGCTGCATTGTTTTGCCGTCCTTTTCGATAATGTCCCATTTGTTGATCGCAACAACGCTCGCTTTTCCCTGTTCATGGGCGTAACCCGCTATTTTGCTGTCCTGCTCGGTAAAGCCCTCGGCGGCGTCTATCATTATAACGCAGACGTCCGCTCTGTCTACCGCCATATAAGCTCTTAAAACGCTGTACTTTTCAACGTTGTCGCTGACCTTGGATTTTCTCCGTATTCCCGCCGTATCTATGAGCAGATATTTTTTGCCGTCATGAGTTACCGGCGTATCTACCGCGTCTCTTGTAGTACCCGCCTTGTCCGAAACTATAACTCGGTTTTCTCCCGCTATCTTGTTTACAAGAGATGATTTTCCCGCGTTTGGCTTTCCGATTATAGCCACCTTGATCGTATCGTCGTCCTCATCGTCGTCAGAGGTATCGGGCATATTTTCAAAAACCGCGTCCAGCAGATCGCCCGTTCCGTGTCCGTGAACGGAGGAAACCGCGATTGGGTCCCCCAAGCCCAGATTGTAAAACTCATATATCTCGGGGGGATTTTCCCCTAAGCCGTCGCATTTGTTAACGCAAAGCACGATAGGCTTTCCGCTTTTTTGGAGCATTTGGGCAACGCTTTGATCGGCGGCGGTCATTCCCGTTTTTATATCGGCGACAAAAATGATCACGTCCGCGCTTTCGATAGCAAGCTGTGCCTGTTCCCTCATCTGTGATAAGATAACGTCCTTGCTTTCAGGCTCGATACCGCCCGTGTCCACAAGCATAAACTCGCGGTTCAGCCATTCTCCCTTGGCGTATATCCTGTCTCGGGTAACGCCGGGGGTATCGTCCACTATGCTCATGCGCTTGCCGATTATTTTGTTGAAAAGTGTGGACTTGCCTACGTTGGGACGTCCTACTATTGCTACTAATCTCATTTTATTGTCCGTTTCTTTTTCCGTTTTTTATTTTATATTTTTATGTACCGATTATATTATACTATAAAAAAGGGCGTTATGTCAATAAATTTGCGGTTTTTACTGCAAAATAACAACAACTTATACTAATATCCGTTTGGACAGTAGATAAAATCTACTGTCCAAATCCTTCGGCTTTGCCGAAGGACCGCCAAGGGCGGCGGATATGTACGTTCAATACAATATCTGAGGGAGC
>JAAVIF010000014.1 GCA_014799365.1 Oscillospiraceae bacterium | reverse complement strand
CTGTTTAAAAAGTGGATAAAATGGCTTTTTAAACAGATATTAGTGCTTAGGGTATAACTCTGTTTTGACAGTAGACCCTGTTCTGTTTTGTCTACTGTCAAAACAGAGATTAGTATAATGCGGTTTCCTTTTACAGGGAATATCGTTTGATTATTCGCATATTAGGTGGAGTGAATATGAATTTCAAACTAAATGACTGTCACAGAGATATTTCAAACGAAGAATTATTAGCAGATGTGAAAAGAGTCACACAAAAATTATCTAAAAATACTCCTATTCAAAAAGAATACAAAGCAGCCGGCGAAAAATATGGCACTAATACATTTCAACGTCATTTCGCAGTTGGAATTCTGTATTAGAATTATGTGGATTAAATGTGAATAAGCATCAATTAGCAGCTTCTCAAAGTAACCACGTACATAATAAAAAAGTAAATGACAAAGAGCTATTAGAAAATATAAAACAAGTCGCCATGTATTTTAGGGAGTGGGGCTTCGCTGTATTATTTGTTTACTGCGGCTCAATTTTTGAAATTATGGTAACTGATACTAATTCTCGATTATAGTACCTCTTCAACAAAAATGTCGAACGTGCGGACAAAGGACTGAAGCATTGTATCTGTTTTATTTGAGTGAAATTTGTTTTGAAATGCCCTTACATAGTTACAGACGTTTCGGTTCCATATCGCTTCGCCCTTTGGCGCGCCCGTTGAACCCGATGTATATAAAATGTAAGCAAGATCGTCCGGCAATGCCGTTTGCTCTACCGAAACATTTTGGATTTCCATTCCGATGTCAATAAACACACAGAGAAATCCTCTGATCTTTTCTTTGTAAACGCTGTTTGTAAGTATAAGATCCGCATTTGCGTTATTCATCATAAAAGGTAAAAATCCGCCTGAAAAATGCTTGACATTCATCGGCTTTTTTATTATACTTTATTTGAAAAACATGTCGGGTACGCGGAAAAAGTGTATATAGTACGAAAAAACTTACTATAAGAGGGATACCTATGGAGCAAATGATGAGCTATAACTATTTTAATGTTTTTTTGAAAATAAAAACTTTTTGCCAACAAATCGCGAACTTTGCTGCATCTTATATATAGAAGGAGGTGCATAGACACGAATCAAAAGGAAATAAAAAATACTTTGCAGCTTATAAAGCAGCACAAATCGGAGGGCTTCGATATTCTTTATAATAAATATTTTCGTTTTATGTTCGGTGTTGCTTACTCCGTACTGAATAAAGAGAGCGATTGCTATGATGTTATCCAAAACGTAATGCTGCGGTTATATACAATGGAGGAGCGGCTGTTTCCCGGCGATCATGAGACGGCATGGCTTCATACGGTCGTAAAAAATGAGGCACTCATGTATCTCCGCAAGGAAAAGCAGACTGTACCTCTCGATGAGGTGCAGGAGCTTCCCGAGCAAGACCTTGAAATCGAGGATTTTGTTGATATGGACGCGTTTGATTCTATGACAGCGTCGCTTAACAATAAGCAAAAACAGATAGTCTCTATGAAAGTGCTTGGCGGAATGACACACAAAGAAATTGCGGGGGTCTTGTCAATTCCTATTGGCACGGTTCAATGGATATACAATATGTCTGTCAAAAAACTGCGCCGCGCACTTGGTGCGATCACAGGCTTTATTCTCTTTTTTGGAGGCGGCTTTGCGTATAACCTTGTCAAACATATTTCAAATGCACCGGAAGAAGGTCAGATAGGTGCCATGGAATTTGACCCGCAGCCCGCAGGAATATCGCCGTGGCTTATTATATTCGGGGCATTGCTGTTGCTGTCTATCGCCGCTTTCATAATTTTTTTAAATTTTTCCGACAAATTGCCAACAAAACGGAAACAAAACCGCATCTAATATACAGAAACCTAAAATAATATATCTATTACAAGGAGGAATACAAAATGAAAAAAGGTTTTCTGTTATTTTTAATCGGTGCGGTACTTACCGCATCTCTTGTCGGGTGTTCCGATCAAAAGAGCGTATCGGACAATGAAAGCAGTATTTCCGCTCCCTCGGAGCCTGCAAAGGACAGCGGCGGGGACGAAAACTACAAGCCTTCGACTTTGAGATTTGACTTTGAGGACGGGGATTGCGGCTTTGTTCCGATCTTTTCGGATTACCCAAATTCAGAGGATGTGGAAGAATTCTACGAATTCAAGCACGAACACGGCGAAGTTCCGATCTCCGAGGCGGGCAAAGGACTGTTTATCTCCGGCAATAACCACAGTGATGACCTCTTTATGGGATACTGCAAAAAAATAGACGGACTTGTTGGCGGTCAGAATTATGAATTCAGCATAAAGTTTAAAATAGCCACCAATGTGCCCGGAGGTATGTTTGGAGTTGGAGGCTCTCCCGGAGAATCGGTATATGTAAAAAGCGGAATTGCCGCAGTAAAACCGGAAAACTCAGTTGATGATATTGGACATTTCAGACTTAATATAGACGGCGGGCGTCAAGGCGAGAGCGGAAAGGATATGAGCGTCGTTGGTACTATGGCAAAGCAGGACGAGATGAATCCCGACGGTTATGACTTCAACGTATATGAGCTTACCGTCAGTGCCGCCGCGAATGAGAACGGAGAAGTGTATCTTATTATCGGTACCGATTCGGGCTTTGAATCGACTACGGCATATTACATTGACGATGTTGAATTGAGCTGGAGGTAATGTCGTGTTGAGTGGACATTTCGTGTGTGATAATGCCTATTTTTATGAAAAATACGGCTTTCGGCCCCGAATAACGGTAATGTCAAGAAAACTCACAAACGGGAGGGTGTTATGATACGGAAAATGCTGATCGGAGATTATCAAAAAATATATGATTTGTGGATCTCCTGCAAAGGAATGGGTTTGAATGATATTGACGACTCGGAAAACGGAATCGCCAAATTTCTTGCCCGCAATCCCGATACTTGCTTTGTCGCCGAAGAGGATGGAAAACCGGTCGGGGTGATCATGACGGGAAACGACGGTCGGAGGGGATATATTTACCATACTGCGGTTGATCCGTCTTACCGAAAGCGCGGAATCGGAACAATGCTTGTTCAGGCAGCGTTAAATTCACTAAAGCAGCTGGGTATCAGCAAAGCGGCACTTGTGGTTTTTGAAAAAAACAAGGAAGGGAACGCTTTTTGGGAAAAACAAGGATTTACCTTAAGAAACGATTTGACTTATCGAAATATGTCACTTGTAGAAATGATACGGATAGATACATAAAGGAAACCTTATGATATACACAAACAGATTACTGATAAGAGAGCTTATTTCGGAAGATTGGCAGGATATGCAGAGGATCGCCGCCGATTTTCAAAAATCGGAATACGCGGTGTACGATATGCCTCTGCCCACACGTGATGAGGAAATCAAAGCATTGACAAAGCAATTTGCGGAATCTCACCTGTTTTTTGCGGCTATGCTTGAAAAAATTATGATAGGCTACATATGCTTTCATGAGGATAACGGGATTTACGATCTGGGCTACTGTTTTCATTCCGATTATCAAGGCAAGGGCTATGCCGGCGAGGCATGCCGTGCCATAATGGAATATATCGAAAAAACAAGAGCCGTAAAAGCTTTTTCCTCGGGAACGGCACTCAAAAATATACCGTCACGCAGACTGCTCGAAAAGTTAGGATTTATTTTGACCAAAACCGAAAATATTTCTTTTAACAAAGACGAAAACGGAAACGATATAGTTTTTGAGGGCGGCAGCTTTATAAAAAATACAGGAGTTAGGAAAGAATTATGATAACAGTAAAAATAATTGACAGATCACATCAAAAAGACATCAATATCAAAAATCAGCCGTTCCCGCTGTTTGGACTGATGCGGATATCGTATAATAACGGCAAATGGGATTATAAAACCGAATGCTTTGCGAAAGAGGATATTTCGGAAATGTGTTTCCCGGACGAAAATTATGATTACGATATGCTTTCAAAAAACAGCGTTTTTGTTGGTGCTTACGATGGCGATGAATGTATCGGTCTTGCAGTATTGCAGCATGCGATGCTTAAATATATGTATTTGTATGACCTGAAGATCAACGCGGATTACAGGGGAAAGCACATCGGCGCAATGCTGATAGAGAAATCAAAAGAGGTAGCCCTTGAACAGGGTACCGTGGAATTTATACACAGGGGCAGGATAATAATCTCGGTGCTTGTTTATTCTACCTGAAAAACGGTTTTGCCATTGGCGGACTGGATACCCATGTATACACGGGTACGTCGCAGGAGGGCAAAAGCGATATTCTGTTTTATCTGGATATAAGTAAATGAGTGCCGTATTCATTTCAGAGAATCATAGTCTATCTTCCTGTTTTTGAAGCAGTACTCCCTGTCACGCTCTCCGACCTCGCGCAGAATACGGCACGGATTGCCAACCGCTGCGACATTTGAGGGAATATCCTTTGTTACGATACTTCCCGCTCCGATAACCGCGTTGTCGCCAATCGTTATTCCCGGCATAACAATTACGCCCGCACCGAGCCGGCAGTTTTTGCCTATGCGTACGGTCATGTTATACCGATAACCCTGTTGGCGCAGCTTCGGTAAGATAGGGTGTCCCGCCGTGGCAATGGTAACGTTCGGACCGAGCATGGTATAATCCCCGATATAGATATGCGTATGTCAACTAAAGTTAAATTGAAATTGGCATATACGCCTTTTCCGAAATGCACATGACCGCCGCCGAAATATGAGTGCAGCGGAGGCTCTATATAACAGCCATCGCCGATCTCGGCGAACATTTCCCTCAGCATAGCGGTACGCTTTTCGTACTCTGTGGGACGGGTCATATTGAAATCTTGGGACAAAGACGTAATTTCTCTTTCGGTACTGCAAATCCCGAACCAATATGAATAGCGGGAAAACCTTTCTCGTACATCAATCCATAACCTCTTGGAATCGAAACATTCAACCCTTTTCGCGAGTGTTTCGGCATTTAAAAAACGGCAGTTCCTTAAAATTTGTATAATTACCTTTATTAAAATTTTAATGACGATCAAAAGCTAAATGGCGTTTTCATTAGCTTCTGATCGTCTTTTTAATTTAGAACACATATTGTAAAATTTTAATGAATGTGTTAAAATTATTGCATATTTTCAATTTTACAATTTACATTATCTGTTTTTTAGGAAAATTTTTCGGAGGTTGAAAATGTTCAACTTTAAGGCATATTTTTGAAATAGTGATGTTTTTATTAACAAAAAACAGGTTTAATTTCTGCGAAATGCTTAGCCGCATATTTGAATGATAACCACTATACTTTTGCATATCGGGAAATTCTACACCTAAAAGCACAAAAAGTCGAGCAAACTATTATTGATTATGATATGCTGAGATCACGGCATAAGAGAGGAGAGGCAACATGAACGGTTTAGCGGAGGGAATTCAAAATGCGGTACAATATATTGAGGACAATCTCACAGAGGAACTGAACATTGACGACATTGCTATAAAGGCTTATGTTTCGTCATTTCATTTCCAAAGGATATTCAGTGCTCTTTGCGGTTTTACGGTGGGAGAGTATATACGCGGCCGACGGCTCAGTGCCGCCGCGCAGGAATTGTCTCGTTCCGACGCTAAGGTAATAGATATTGCTCTGAAATACGGCTATGAATCCCATGACAGCTTTACCCGTGCCTTCACAAAATTCCATGGCGTTTCTCCCTCTGCTGCAAAGGAAAACGGTGCGCAACTCAAATCATTTGCGCCATTAAAGATCAAACTAACCTTGGAGGGTGGTACTATTATGGAGTACAAAATCGTTAAAAAAGCTGCTTTTACGGTAATCGGCAGATCAAGACGTTTCCTGTATGAAAATTCATATCAGGAGATCCCGAAATTCTGGCAGGAGCATATGAAAAGTCCCGAATCTGCAAATATTATTGGCATGTACGGTCTTTCCGTTGATAACAAGGAGAGGGATTTTGAGTACTACATTGCGGATAATTATTGCCCGCAGAAGGATATTCCCGATGGGTATGCGACCTATACACTGCCTGCCGGATTATGGGCAATCTTCCCGTGCAGAGGACCTATGGTTGATACTTTGCAAAGTACAAATACAAGAATATGGAACGAATGGCTGCCGAACTGCCGAGAGTACAAACTTGTGGGTAATTATAATATCGAAGCTTACTTTGCACCGACGCACAATGATCCCAAGGACGACTACTGTGAAATATGGATACCGGTTGAGAAGATATGATAACAGAAACACTTTTCTGCATGAGACATTGATCACAAATGTATTTTGAATATTTCGTCTATTGGAAAGAATGGGCGGTATGCCGCCAAAAAAAGGAGGAAAACAATATGGGAAAGATGGAATTTGATATTTTTGCAGCAGAAGGAACTTATTATGAGATAGGGAGACAACGGGCACTCACAATGAAAGAAGCCATGCCGGATGATATCGGATATTTTGTACAGTCGACCGAAAGCGGAAACGGTGTCATTTCCGCAAGGTTGGCTCATGACAGAATGAAGGCCATAGAGAAAGCGTGTCCCGGCCTGACGGAAGAAATTGAAGGGTTTGCTTCGGAGATCAATACTGATCCGGAAAAGATGGTATTCTATTCATTTTCCCATTTTGAGGCACCCAATTGCTGTCAGATTTTTGTTTCGCCCGAACATACCGTGGATCAATGCACCTACATGGGACGCAGCTATGAGTACTATGATGCAGACGAGAGGAGCCTTTGCATAACCAGAGTAAAGGGCAGGCCCAAGCATATGGGATTCTCCCTGCATAATGCCGGAAGGACAGAGGGAATGAATGAATACGGCTTGGCCGTATCTATGTCCAGCGTCATGTACCGAAACTCCCTTGAGGGAAATGGCGTCGCGTTCTGGGTGGTTATCCGCGCTATTCTGGAAAACTGCCGAAATGTGGAAGACGCTGTGGCCTATATACGTGAAACGCCGATCGTTGCTAACTGCAACTTCATGGTGGCAGATGCGGCGGGAAAGGCGGCGGTCATTGAATACGCAAGTTTTGCAGCGGATAAAAGAAAGCTTGAGGTCAGATATCCCAGATTCGGTCTGTTGGCAGCCACTAACCACTATGCGGCGGAAAGTATGAGAGAATTTGACTTAAATCACATGTGGAACTCGGAGGTGCGGTATTCCGCTGTATGGAAGGAGCTTCTTGTCAACGCCGGCAGGCTTCATGAAAACGGGATAAAGAAAATCTTGGCGAAGGGCTATCCCGATGGACCTTGTTGTCATTATTACAGTACCGGAATGGGTACTATCAGGAGTATGGTGTTCAACACAACACAGAAGAAAATGGATGTGTGCTTCGGGGCAACAGATCAAAATTCCTGGACAAGCTTCGATTTTGACTATCCTGCCGGTATAACGGTGTTTCAGGTACCGTTTGAGAATGAAACCCCGGAACGGGAGGATTTGTTTTGGCGGGTATACAAGTGAACAGCGGATATTTTGGTAAAATAGGGGCTATCTGATGATACTCATTTCCGATCGACAGCGAAATTTGTCTATACTTTGATCGGAAATGAGTATTATAATACTAATCCCTTTTTAAACTGCTGAGTTGTAAACAGTTTAAAAAGGGATTACACCCGAAACACTAATCCCACAGTTTTAAAAGGGATTAGTATAAAACATAAAAAACGACGGGACAAATCATCCCGTCATTTTTTTAATTGTTATGTGGTACGCGTCTGTAAATTCATAAGTGTGTAATTCCCGAAAAGGGGAACACCCATTATTTCTTTTTGCTCTTCACCGACACCGCCGTTATAACGGTAATTGCCGCCAACGGAATAAGTGATATTGCTATACCCGTCGGAGGGTTATTGTTATTATTATCGGTGTCCGCACTTTTGTTTGATGCGGAGCTGCTGTTATCGATCGACGTACCGTCCGAATTTGTACCGTTATTATTGGCGGAGGAAGCTTCATTGCTCGGCGGTATTGTGTCATTATCCGAAGAACCGCCGTTCTCGGAGGGTGTATTTCCATTGCCAATGGAATTGTTTTCACTTGACACGGGATTGCTGCCGTTGGCGGGCGTACTTTCACTCGGTGCGGGATTGCCGCCGTTAGTGGGCGCGCTTTCACTCGGCGAGGAATTGCCGCCGTTAGTGGGTTCGCTTTCGCTCAGTGCAGTGCTGACGCCGTCAGAGCCGCTTTCATCGGGCGATGTGAAATGACTGCCGCCGGAGCTTCCGCCATTGGACGGTGCGGCGTTTGTTTTCTCGCTGTATGTCAGCGCGTAGGTGGAAAATCTGTTGGTTTCGATCGTTACGGTATTCGTATCGCCGTCCAAATCGAATAAAACAGCCGTTTCTCCGTTATGAATGCGGATAACCGCGTATGTGCGTCCTTCGCCGCGAAGTGCCTCGGGAAGCTCAAACATTATGGTTATCGGTACGTTGGTTTCGGTAATTTTCTCTTGAGAATTTCCGATTATCTTCAGCAGGTTAACATCAAGATATTGTCCGATCGTATAGTCGGAAAGTTCGCTTATAGCCGTTTCAACCTTTGCCTTATCATCGTCGGGAGCGGAGTCCGTTCCGTCCTCTATTGTAAGCACTATTTTTATGTCGACACCGTCATCAATAAGCTCCTGCTCCTCGGGGGTAAGAACCGCATCCGCAAGCTCGTCCAGCGGAGTTTTCAGTTCGGTATCCGGAACATTCTCCCCGGGCTGGACCTCTTTTAAAATGTTTCCGTTGTCGGGGTCGGGATTATCCGGATCGGGATTGTCGGGGTCGGGTATGTCCGGGTCGGGATTATCCGGATTCACAGGTGCGGTTGAACCGCCGGTTGCGGGGATTGTTTCCGTTCTGACCGTACCGCAGACGGTACAAGTGTATGTTCTTACACCTTCCGTATCCTCTCCCGCAGGAGTAGTAACCTTGCCCTCGTCCCAGCTGTGACCGAGAGCGGGGATCTCTTCCTGTGCCTCAATTACCGTACCGCATACGCCGCAATGGCTTCCCGCCGTTTTGCCCGTTTCCGTACAGGTGGCGGGAATCGCTTCGTCCGGCACCTCCGTATGTCCCGCCGCTTCTATATCCTTGTTTTCGGTCTCGCCGCAGCGGGAGCAGGTGAACGTCTTAANGCCGCTNTGAGTNCAATCTGACGGAGCTGTGATCTCTCCCTCGTCCCAATCATGTCCGAGCGGGTCAATNGCTCTCTGCTCGGTAAACACTTCGNCGCAAACCTCGCAGTGGCTTCCNTCGGTAAGCCCGGTATCAACGCAGGTCGGCTCNATCTTATCATCGGTCACGGAAATATGCCCCGCCGACAGGAGCGTTACAGTGACTTNTCCGTAAGCACATTCGTATATCTCATAGCCGTTNTCCGTGCAGCTCGGTGCTGTCGAATCGGTCAATGTCCAGAAATCATCGTCGGTAAGCTCGGGTATTTCCTCGGTTTCAATATGNTCGGNGTCTATATTGCAGATGCGCCGTATCGTACCCTTATCTGTCTTGGATGGCTCATGAATTATCGTCGGGTCTCCCCAGTCGTGCGCGTCGGGGTCAACGGGAATGTTATCGNTTTTTTCGGTGCCGCAGTCGGAGCAGACNCACTTTTCCGTTCCGGCATCGGTGCATGTGGCGGGTATTATTACGCTTTCGATCCAATNGTGTTTTTCGTTGTCCTTTGTATAACCGCAGCCGCACTCTAACCAGTGGCTGTCGTCATCTTTTTCCTGCGTGAAGGAGTGCTCCGCTTCACCTTTTNTAGTGCCGCATGCGGTGCACTCGTACCAATGGTTTGTTNTATCATATNCCTGNCTGTAAACGTGTTCCTGCATTCCCGTTATATATTTGCAAACATCGCACTCCTTCCAGCGGCACGTTTCNTTCGTNTGCTCCGTGAAAATGTGCGCTTCCGTATCCTTTTNGGNNCCGCATTCGGTACACTCCTGCCAGTGATTTGTGCCGTCGTATTCCTGAATGAAGGTGTGCGCCGTTATGTCCTTTGTATAACCGCAGACACATTCCTGCCAGTGGNTGGAAGCGTTCTTGTTCTGCGNGAAANANTGCGCNGCTGTGTTCTTTTTGTTACCGCATTCGGTACACTCGTACCAATGCTGTGTATCGCTTGTTGTCCAAGCNNCTCCGTAANTGTGACCCGTTTTGCCAATNACCGTATCGGTTATCTCTTTAGTACATTGGCTGTCGCTGAAATTTNTATTGCATTTTGAACAGTGCCAATATTCAACATTGCCGTCCTCGGTGCANGTNGCCGCTTTTGCCGCNGTTTTCGCGGCACTGTGNCCCGTTTTGCCGATAACCGTATCGGTCAGTACGTTCGTACATGCGCTGTCGCTGAAATTTGTATTGCATTNTGAACAGTGCCAATACTCAACATTGCCGTCCNCTGTGCAGGTCGCNGCTTTTGCNGCTGTTTTCACTGCCGTGTGTGCCGCTTTCTCAATATCTTCGGTCTTTTCCCGANTGCATGCGGTACAGGTATATGTTTTAACGCCCGTTGAGGTNCAGGTCGCGGCCGTTGTTACCGTGCCGCTGTTCCACGTGTGCGCGGCATTATCGCCTTTAGCTCCGCATCTTGTGCAGTCGTGCCAGTGATTTGTGCCGTCATTGCTCCAAGTAGTTGTGTCGTAGCTGTGACCGAGAGCACTGATCGTAACATTGGTCACCTCCGTTGTACCGGCAGCGTCCGAGAATTTTATCTTGCTTGAGCAGCCGCAGGTCCAATACTCNATATTTCCGTTNGCGGTGCAGGTCGCCGCTTTTGCGGATGTCTTCGTATAGGGTATATGGTAAGCTATGAATTTGCTCTGCNGGTACTCATCGTCTTTTGCATGAAATTTATTCCAATAACTATTTACCGCTCCGCATGGAACATAAATATCGGCAACCTGTTCACTTGAACCGGAACCTATTGTAATGAAGACAAGTACGCCGACATAAGAAGGCGGATTTTTTCCTTTAAAATATACTTCAGAGAGATTAGCGGTATAAAAAGCCGCGGAATTGATTTCCGTTACCGAAGCNGGAATAGTTACGCTNGAAAGCGACCTGCANTATGCGAAAGCNTTTGAACCAATAATCTGTAAACCTTCATTAANAATTACGCTTGTGACTTTTGAAAATCCATAGAAATTTTCATCTCCAATTGCGGTAACTCCCGATTCAATTACAACTGTGGTAATGTCGTTCCGATAGTCACTCCACGGTTGAAAAGAAGCACCGAANTTANCCATTGCTCCGCTGCCGCTGATAGTCAGCTTTCCGCTGCTGTCAAGCGACCATTTTACATTATCGCCGTTTGNACCGCAGCTGCCGCTTGCCACAACGGACGCCGCCAAGATTCTTCCCGGCACGTCAAACACNGCCGTCGTCAGTATGACCNCCGCANCCGTGACCGCCGCTGCGATNCTCNTAAAAATCTTCCTCATAAAAATTTTCTCCTTTGCGAGCTTGTAAACAAAATGCCTTATACTAATAACATAACAGATATACGCCGACATTTTCATTTTTTGTTTTTTCATTATAGCCGAATCTATCACATGAATCAATATATTTTCGTGAATGNTCTGTTTTCCTTCGCGAAAGTACGATAAGAACGGAAAAAATTCCGTACATGTACAAACACGCTCACAAAGCGGCTTTGTGCCGATCTGTGAGCGTGTGTTATAATGACTTCCNTTAAAATATTAAAAATTAGGTTACTTAAAAAAATAATTTGAAAAAACCTCCTGCACTGCCGTATATTGCCTTCTCGGTATGGGTACGCTGTGATTCCCGTGCATCAGCAGTTCAAAGCGTTTTATCCCCATTGTATAGTCGAGGTTCACAATATATGCGCGGTGCGGCATATAGAAGTTTTCGTGACCGCTCAGGGCTTCAAACAGCTCCGAGAGCGTGGCGGANGTCTCCAGCANNCTGCCGTCNGACATNGTAAGCAGCTGGGTGTGGTTGAAGCTCTCCACCATCACGAGCTTTTGTATCTGTATTCTCCGCAATCCGTCCTTGGTTTTAACGGTAAATGTTGCGATTTTATCCCGTGTGAGCCGCTGAATGACCCGATTTGCCTCCCGGTCAAAGTCCGCCATGCTCACCGGCTTAAGCAGGTACCCCGACGCATGGACGGAGAACGCGTCTACGGCGTACTCGCGCGAGATCGTCAGGAACACTATCTCAGCTTGCTCGTTGCCGCTGCGTATTGTTTGCGCAAGCTGTATTCCCGACATNTCCGGCATCAGCACATCAAGTATATACAGATCAAAGCCGCTGCCGCTTTCAAGGGCTTTAAGCAGCTCCGCCGCCGAGGTAAACGCGCTCAGCCGTATCGGAAGCTCCGAATGATCGGCGGCAAAGCGTTCGGCAAATGATCTGATCTTTTCAATGTCCTCGTCGTTATCATCACATAATGCTATTTCTATCAATTAAAATCACCTTTCCTCTTGAGGAGAGGANGCACCGATCAGGTGCCTCCCGACGGGTTTGAAAGAACCCAATTTTCAAGTTCTCTCAAACATTACCTCACAATATCCTTTATATCATTGTATGGAATGAAAAATTCGGGACTGCTCTTGCTCGTGGANCCGGGNGNGTTCTCGTATTCGTCAAGAACGATAACAAGCCTGTTAAATGAGTCAATATAGAAATTCGCNTCCTCATTTATTTCGGTGAAAGCGTTGCCGCCTTCGTAAAAGATACTGCCGTACATGTGCTCGTATACTACTTTGTTCCTTTCCATATCCTCCAGTATCTCGGCACTGATCACTCCCACATAATCGCTGCCGTCCCTGAACAGCTCGGAAAGCTCCAATACCTTGCCCGNNCTCTTGTCATAAACCGCCCAACGGCTGTAATTCGTTGAGCCGCCCGTGTTTACCGTCGCTTTGAACTGTACGATATAATATTTCTCATCATTGCGGATAACGGTATATTGTATATTCTCCGCCGCACAGCCGTTGTACTTTTGGTTAAAGTACAATAAAAACTTTTCCTGTGTTTCATCGTTGTAGTTTTTTACCGCACCGTTCAATTCCTCCGAGCCGCCTCCGNTAAATGCGGGAATGCCGATAGACATTAAGCNGCTGTCCCAGCCGAGATCAAAGCTCCCTATTGTGCGGATATTCANCGAGAGCAGCGATGAAGCCGCCCCCGCCGTGGACGGCAGTATATTCAGCAGTATCAGCGTTCCCAACCCGAAACCGAGCAGCGAGGAAACCGCCCGCTTGGATACGTTTTCGGATTTTGCGTCCTTTTTCGCGGAAACGCTCTTATCGCAGAACAAAGCCGCATGGAATACAAATTCGCCGTTTTCGACCTTACATCGCAGAAAGCCGTTGTACTTTTCGGCTATACTGTTCACGGAGCGCAGCCCGATACCGTGTTCCTCCGAAGGTCTTTCAACAACAGGCAGCCCNTTCCCGTCAAACTCGGGTGTATCGGCGCAGGGATTTTTCACGGAAACGAGCAGCCGGTGATTATCGGCACACTGGGCGGAAATGCTGATATACCGCTGTTTNTCNGGAAGCTTGGCGCAGGCGTTGATCGCNTTTTCAACAGAGTTCGCAATAACAATGCACACGTCGTCCTCNGCGAAGGGCAGCTTATCCGTCAGGGCAATGTTATGTGCGACCCTGCACCCCGCGTNCCTCGCGCGGCTTATGTATTCCGACAGCACCGCGTTCAGCTCTGGGCNTTTGCAGTAGCGTATGCTCTCTATCTCGGTGAGCGAGCCGCTCATTTTGCCCGTATATTCTATGACCTTGTCGTAATCGCCCTGTTTGACAAGTCCCTCAATGGTCTTTAAATGGTGGCGCATATCGTGGCGATACGCACGCCCCGCCTCCATTTTACGGAGTAATCTGTCGTAGTCCCGCAGCTGNATCTCCATATGCTCGGACATTTCCTTTTCCGCGCGTTTTGTCCGAATAAGCTCCGCGGCCGTTCCAAGCAGTCTGGCAATAATCAGAAAAATCAAAATTGCGATCAGCATTGCTAAAAACAGAATTATTGGAGTGGCAGTACTGTTCAGAAACCAGGACGACATCACAAATATCAAAGCTATCGGAGCCAAAAGCAGCAGTCTGTTCTGACGATTTTCAATAACGCAGAAGCGGAACGCCTTGCCGATATACTTAAACGCAGCAAAGACAAGACCTGCCGCCGCGANAGCGATAACGGCATTGATTGCCGCAAACTGCACGGAATTTATCAAGTTTACCTTGATGACAAGAATGTAAAATATCTTATACAGCAATTTCAANATCAACACGTCTAACATTCCGACCGAGCAGACCGCTGCCGTCTCGAGCAGTCCGCAATCCGACAAAAAATACAGCAGCACCGAGAACGGAAGATACGCCGTCAGCGGCAGCATAGTAAACGCAAGCATTTCCTCACCCGACAGTATGATCGCAGCCTGCACTCCCACGATNACGATCCCCGCCGCCGTGAACGCGATCGCGGTGGTGCGCAGCGAAAACCGCCGCTTGAACAGTGCCGTGCANATCAAAATATAGGACAAAAAAATAATTGCTTCCGTAAATGATGTTTTTATAATAAAATTTAACACCGCAATCTCCTTATATAAATTGAGCCGCGATTATCCGTTCATACTGATCTAAATCTAAAATTCAAATCATTATTTCAGATTGAGATTACACCGATCCCTTTTTGAACCGNCGTAATATCCGCAGTTCAAAAAGGNATTGCACCCAAAGCACTGATCCAACAGTTTTAAAAGGGTTTAGTATAAAATATATATTTTTGCGGTATCTTTAGTTTGAGAATAGTATCAAACGCGCCAAGCACACGGCTCCCGAGCTTGACGTGAGGCTGAATGATATTTCAATTATAATAAAAATGGCGGAGAATGTCAAGGTTNGGNTAATTTTGGAAATACGGCTCGGCTTGCTTTTTGAGCGGATATTGAGAGGNGGGGGCCTTTCACGCAGAAAATAANGCCATTCACGAAAAGGNGCAAACGGAAAGTAGCATTAAAAAAATCAAATGTAAGCAACTGTTGGTGGCGCAGCTCAGGCTTTTTTGTTATTATTNCCANATAATAANAAAGAGAGGCGGCTGCATTATGAGCAAGCAAACGGTCATATCGGCAAAGCATTTGAAAAANGCTTTCGGCAAAGGCGAAAGCGTTCAGGTTNTTTATTCGGACCTGAACATCGATATTTACAAGGGGGATTTTACCGTTATCATGGGTTCATCGGGGGCGGGCAAGTCTACTCTGATGTATTCCCTTTCGGGAATGGATAAGCCCGNCGGCGGAGAGATCAATTTTGACGGAACGGACATNACGAGACTGAACAATGACAGGTTGGCCGTATTTCGGCGGAAGCAGTGCGGATTCGTATTCCAACAGATTTATCTGATTGAAAAGATGAACCTTATGGATAATGTCATTGCGGCAGGGGTACTGACAAGCAGGGATAGGGAAGACGTCAAAAACCGTGCAAAGGAGCTGTTTTCTTTGGTGAATATTCCCGAAAAAACCTGGAGAAAAACACCGTCACGGATTTCAGGCGGCGAGGCGCAAAGGGCAGGTATCGTCAGGGCGGTTATCAACAAGCCCAACGTACTTTTTGCGGACGAGCCGACAGGTGCGTTAAATTCCGNAAATTCGGCGGCGGTGCTTGACGTTTTTACTTCGCTTCACAATAATGGACAGAGCATTGTCATGGTTACTCACGACAAAAAATCGGCACTGCGGGGAAATCGTATCATATATATTAAAGACGGAAAAATTTTCGGTGAGTGTGATTTGGGGAAATTTGAACAAGATAATATTGAAAGAACCCAAAAGCTTGATAAATTCATTAAAGAAATGGGGTGNTAATATTGAACAAAATATCCGCTTTTACTCTGCACAATTTGAAAAAAGCAAAGGGACAATACATATCCTTCGGGGTGTTTATCTGNTTGACCTCATTTATTATAAATATTGCTCTTGTGCTTGCTTTTCAAACGTTTAAAGCTTATGACGGCCTTTTTGATAAGCTTGACACAGCGGACGTCAATTTTATCATTCCGCAGATCCGGGATAATAAAGATCTTCTCACGGAAGTTAAAGGAATTGACGGGGTAATATTTGCCGAAAAGCATAGCGGGGTATTTACATCGGTAACGGTACGTGAATTTGCAGGCTCCGATTTTGACATGAATACTGTTTTTTACGATATTGATGAGGAAAGAACNNTGAATCTGCTTGATGTAACGGAATATTCCGAAAAAAGCGGCAGTNCTGTTTATATTCCCATGTATATGAAGGAATTGGGCGGTTTTGCGGAGGGCGGCAGTATTGTTTATTCCATAGACGGTAAGGAGCATACCTATGTTATTNGCGGGACCGTATCGGAAATGCAGTATGGAAATTACGGCACGGGGCTGATCGGCGGATATTTTCCCAAGGCTGTCTATCAGAATTTTGCACATGAATACAGTGATAATGTCATTGCGGAATACTCCTTAAAAATAAGCGGCACCGCTGATATAAGCGAGATCAAAAATACAATCACCGAAATTTTAAGGGAAAANGGGGTCGCGTTATTAAATATCAATGACAAAGACGCCTCAAAGCAGACCAGAACAATGGTATGTACCCTGCTTATCGTTATATTTTTGGCACTTGCCGCAATTATACTTGCAGTGAGTATTTTTCTCAGCAACTTTCGGATACGAAGCGCGATCGAAGATGAGCTGGCACAGATGGGGGTGCTGAAAGCCGTCGGCTATACAAGCAGATTGATTATCGCTTCGGCGATTATGCCCTACATAATTACAGGTACTCTTTCCGCGGTGATCGGAATAGCTTTGTCATACGCGGTCTTGCCGATCGCGGCAGACGTTTTGGCGATCCAATCGGGGTTTTCCTATACTCCCGAATTTGATATAATGGCTTTGCTGATCGTATTGCTGACGCTTACGTTCGCAATATCGCTTTTTTCTTATCTTTCGGCAAGGAAAATACATAGATTAGAGCCTATAAATGCCATAAGAGGTATCACCAAAAATGAATCGGCNGGAAAAAACGTATTGCTGTTTACTGTCGCATCTGGTATAATGGTGTTGNTGTCCTTTGCGGGAACGCTCCTATACAACGTAAATGTCAAGCCGGATAATTTTATGAATACACTTTCGGAGGAATCACCGTCCGTTATTTTTACGGCAGAGGACGGAAAAATGACGGAGCTTAAGGNACTTCTTCAAAACGACNGCAGGGTAAGCCTTTTTTTGGAATATGCTTCCGCATCTGTAAGTTATGCGGACGGAAGTCTTACTGCTTTTGTGTGTGAGGATTTCTCAAAGACAGCGAACGATATATGCTATGAAGGCCGCAGCCCNGNGANGGATAATGAAATTGCGGTAGGAAATGCGCTTTCGGACAATTATCCTGTCGGTAATGAAATAGAGCTGACGGTTGACGGTAAGTCGGCAGCTTACATTGTAACAGGCTATATTCAAAGTGTTAATAATGCCGGAGCGGTATGTCAGCTGACAAGCAAGGGATACGAAAAAATCGGCGAAAAAACCAATTCCGTAAATGTTTACTTATATGATAAAAATGCCGATGAATTTATAAAAGAGTATGAAGAAAATCATTGCGCGATCATAAAATCATCGGTAAATTATGAACAGATGAGTGAAAATGGCAGAAAGATGTATACGGGTATTGTATCCGTGATTGTGATTATTCTGTTTGTGATCTCCGTTCTGATGATGCTGCTNGTGATGTATGTGATCATAAATTCAATGNTAAGCAGACGCAGACAGGAATTTGGCATATATAANGCNATNGGATACACAAACAGGCAGCTTACAGTTAAGACGGCACTTGGTTTTATGCCCGTTGTTGCCGTGGCGTCAATCATTTCGGCGATAGCCGGGTTATGGTATCTTCCGGCGATAAACAAAATGATTTTTTCCATGATCGGGGCCGTAAAAAATCATTTTGAAGTATCTGTATGGATATTGATCGTATTTGCCGTTATNTTCACCGCAGCGGCATTTGTGATAAGCGTGNTTCTTTCTGCACCTATCAAAAAAATAACCGCATATTCACTTTTAAAGGAGTAACCGATACTGTTTATAAATTAGAATTATTGCAAAATTTTAATGGGTAATTTAAAAACAGTATTAAATCTTCGGAAAGGATAATTATGAATTTTTCTGAAAAATTAAAGGAAATACGAAAAAAAGAGGGTATCTCGCAGGAGCAGCTTGCCGAAAAAATCGGCGTTTCAAGGCAGGCTATCACTAAGTGGGAAACAGGGAAAGGTTTGCCCGATGTTGAAAATATGGTGATAATAGCGGAGATTTTTAAGACTACCATAGATGAACTGCTTATGGATTCCGCCACAAAAACCGTTCCCGAAGCATCTGTGTATACCAGCGAAACGATTTACGACATAGATTGCGAGAAACATTTTGATGTCAATATCGGCAGTGCGGCAGCGATCATACTGTCATCGGGCAATGATGAGAAGCTGCATATCAAGCTGTCCTCCGAAATTCTTGAGAATCTGGAATCCATGTTTAAGATAAAGCTTGATGACAGGAAAAACAAGCTTGATGTAATTTGTCTTAACAAGAACAAGCTGAGCCGCTATGAAGCGGAGGAATCGCTGACAGTTGAGATCACTCTTCCTAATAAATATTCCGACCATTGTGAGATCGCGGCCAATGTTAAGCTTCTTACAATAAAAAAGCTTCACCTGAACCGTTTGGAATATGACGGTGAGGCGGAGCAGATCATAATTTCGGACAGCAGCGGAAGTCTGGAATTTACGTCAAAGACGGATTATGAAATTACCGTTGATAAGATTACGGGAAGATTGGATATTAACCAATGGAAAGCAAAAGCGATCGTTCACATTCCGAAAGAAAATATTGTAAATGTTATAAATAAGGGCAGAAAATGTAATGTTTATTATGTAAAAGAGGGAAAAGCGGCAGAGTGTGAAAATGCTGCCGACAGTGAAAATCAGATCAGTATTTCGGGAATATTCTCAGAGCTGGTTGTGGATTTGACGAAATAATATCAATCTTTTTTAACGCTGTTTTCAAATTAAAATGACCGCGAAATTTTAGCGGATAATTTGAAATTGGAGAAATACCCGTGCTTTTCGGTATGGGCGGACGGTTGGAAGGCTTCCGGCGGAAATTATGAGGTGATGCTTGCAGCTTCCTCTCGGGACATTCGGCTGCGCGGCAATTTCAAGGAAAAAAGCGGAGAAATATGGTAATATTTCGAGCATTTTTGACGCAGAAAGCGTTACTGCATGGGATCAGTACAGTGATTGCCCAAAGCCGTCACAAACGCAACTGGCAGAAATTGTGCAAATTGCGACTTTTCAGATAGCCCTTAGTGTTTTGGGTGTAATTCACAATCATCTTGCAGACCCTGCAAAATTTTGTCTGCAAGATGATTGTGAATTGGTATTACATTATTTTTTTGCGCAGTAATGCTGCCAAGCGTCCAGTAATGTTCCCTCTGCTTCCTGTACTCTTCCATATGGAATATCCGGCTTTTTCTCCGAGTACAATCTTGCTTCAACAATGTTTTCGTTTGTGGCAGTGCTTAACAGCATTGTGCCTTTTGGCAAAGCGTCCTCGTCAAGCTCTTGAACATTGCAGGTCAAAAGATAAATTTTTCCTGCCACCGATCTTGTCATTTTCTCCTTATTGCCTTGAAATTTCAGCTTTCCTTCGGAGATCAGTGTCAAATTCTCGTAATAACGGGTATCGTCAAAAAGGTGGGTTGAAATAATAAAACTGCGGTTTTTAGCGGTTTTGGCTACTATTCGGTTATATCGTTCGCGCTGTTCGGGGTCAAGTCCCGCGGTGGGTTCATCAGCAATTATTATTTTCGGGTCACCTAAAATCGATTGGGCGATTCCGACACGTTGTTTTGTGCCACCTGAAAGGGTGCGCATCTTTTTGTCAGTGTATTCCATTATGTCTGCAAGCTCGATCGCGTTGTCCACCTGTTTTTTTATCTCCGATTTTTGCAGACCTTTTCCTCTTTGTCCGCAGATATATGTCAGAACGTCTCTTACGCTAAGCGAGGGGAAAGCGTCAAAGTTCTGAGGAATGTAAGCAATCTCGGCTTTGGGACTTTTGATCGGCTGGCCGTCGCAAAAGGCTTCGATATTACCGCTTTTGGGGATAAGTACTCCGCAGATAAGCTTAAACAGGGTGGATTTTCCCGAACCGTTAGCACCGAGCAAAAGGGTTATGCCGTCGCCGAATGTTAGGCTGAAATCGTTAAAAACTTGCTTTTTGCGGTTGTAGGCGAAATTAAGATTTGTTATTTTAAGCTCTGTCATAGTGTTCCTTCTTTCTTGTACATTAAAATTTTATATTCTGCGGTTTACTTTTCTCATAAAATCGATTTTAACAAGCACAAATGAAATTATAAGCACTGCCAAAGAAATGATATAATATACCTTTTTGTTTACATCTATCGCTTCCTTTGAACATTGTGCAATAATATTTACAAAAGCCGATTTTTCTCTCATTAGATTTTCGCCTACAAGCATGTCCACAAACATGTACCCGTATAAAAAGCTGAAAGCGTAAAATATCTGACGTGTAATTATTATCAGCAGCAATGACAGGGAACAGAAATAGATCAAATTTGAAAAGCTTATAAAAAACATTCTTTCCAATTCGATTTTAAAATTAAAACGGCTCTTTAAAGAGAAAAACATTGTAATTACCGTTACCGCAAAAATCGCGGCGCATATTAAAAAGGTAATAAGCCAGCGTAAAAAAACGTTTTCTTTAACGGGCAGCGAGCAGAAAAACGAAAAGGTCTGCTTTTCCAATGTGCCGCCTATCTGCATTATTACAGCGGCGCAGGCTGAAAAGGGAAGAAAGAAATCGGTGAAGTAAAACATAAAGCTTTTGTAAACCTCGTCTCCATTTGGGTGAGGTTCAAAAAGGCTTGGAATGAAAACCGCGATTCCCACAGCCGCAAGGGAGGTGAAAAAATAAATCAGAAGCGGCAAACGCATTGTTTTTAGGTCAAGTTTGAACATAATCGGAAATTGTCCCTTTCTTTAAATACTGTTCAATAATCTTGTATCAAATCACAGGATATAAATGAGGTGTTCCAGACATATCTTTTGGCGGTATTATAGCTGACAGGCAGGAAAAGAAATGAATTAAGGTTGTCTATTTGCTCTCTTGTAGGAAGAAGGGATTCCCATATTTCCTCCTGTTCCTCCTCGGTTGCATTGTCGGGCATAGGGGCAAATAAAGGATATATTGCAGATTCATACAACGTTACCTGTTCAAGGAGTGTTTCGACGTTAGCCAAAGCGCGATGGTTGTTTATAAATTCGAGCGGCATTATTACGGGTTTTCCGTTATAACTTGTTTCACCTATATATCCGCTGAAAATAAATAAGTCGGGAGCAATTCCGATGATTGTGGTACTTTTATTGTTCATCAGCTTACAGCCGTTCAGATTGCATACAAATGAATTGTTAGGGTCAACATTCAGGGTAAAGCTTTTGTCAATATTATTGGAGGAAGACAAAATTTTGGGATACCAAGCAAAGATTTCGGGTAAATAAGCGGAATAAAAATCGCAGTAGCTTGTTTTGTGGTGAAGCAAATCGGTGTAATTAAGACGCGCACTGTACTTATATCCGATTACTATGTCATTTTCCGAGGAGGCATAATCCTCCAAAATTATGTAATTGCCGTCCCTTGTGTAAGGAAAGCTTTTTCCGTTAACCGTAAAATCGCTGATGTTAAAAGCCTCGTCTAATTTTAAGCTCAAAGGTTTTTGACGGTGTTTTTTTACCGTTAGGGTACCGTTACAGCTTAATGTGTTGCCTAATTTGATGTTAATAAAATAATCATCAGTCTGTGCAGTACTGCCGTCATCAATGTATCCGTCAATCTTTTCGGGCAATGATTCGTGTTCTGTGTAATCGCATATTATCGGCATATTTTGATAATACGCGATCGTGCAGAAAACAAGCGATACAGTAAGCAAACAAGCCGTTGTGGGGAAAACGACAGCTGATTTTTTTGCGGGATTATTTATATAGATAAGCATTAAAATAATAATTATGCCAATAAGAGCGGCAATTATCCAGCTTAATACATTTTCTGCGTTAATGGGTGCTCCGCCGCCGTAAAGCTTAATTTTGTACGGTTCGTCATATACTATGTTTATTAAGTTCAATGTTGCCGCGATAAAGCTTTCATCACTGGCTTGCCGAGCATTGCTGCGAACATAATTTTGTATAAGTGGGGTAAATATAAGCGAAATAATAATAGTTACAATATATGCACATTTGCCTTTTATCAAATGAGCAACAGTAAAGCCTAAAGATGTAAGGAAAAGCACCTGTGCGAGTGTTCGGAAAATCAGGTAAGCGATATATCCCATAATTACAAAAAAGGGTATTTTACGGTATAATGCTGAAGCGGTTAAAAATACTACGGGAACAAATATAAATGAGAAAGAAAAAAAGACAACGGACAAATATTTGGATAAAATAAGCTTTGGATAAGATATTACGCTGGGTTCAATATCCGATATTTTGTGCAGAGTATTTACGGAAACCATAGAGATCAGCACAGACAGGAATATGTTGACGTCACCAAGGCATTCAGCGAAAATACCAACAGTGCCTGCGGTTTTGTTAAAAGCAAAAAATGATAACATCACAGCTGGGATAAAAGCTGCTAATACCCATACCGATTTATAAAGGAATTTTAAATTGATTATAAGCGTTTTCATTGTATACCTCAAAAAATATAGTTATCATAAGGTAACGGGCTGCTGCATAACAACAGCAGCCCGTAACCGATATGATTTCAATTAATTTTTTTGTTGATGGAAATTATGCTTTTAATCGATGAATTTAGCTTTCATATGCTAATGTAACTTTTCCTTTCATTGACGTGCCGCTGGTTAATTCAACCGTTGCATAGTAATCATCACCGGGTACGGGATTTCCGGTAAGTCCTTTTTTGCTTAAAGAGTATTCGCTTGACCATGAGCCTCTTTCGTAATCGTTGCCGGTTGTCCACTGATATACCGTGAATGTCGCTTTTCCGTCTCCTGCTGTTCTGGTTGCGGAAAATACACAATTTGATGATGAATTAAGCATCCATGCGCTGCTGGTATTTTTATTGTTCCATTTTTTATAATCTGTGCTTACTTCGTAAGACACTCCGCTTCCTATTGAAAAATAAGCACTTGCAGGAACAGCCAGACAAACTGCTGCCAAAGCAGAAGCTACCATAATTTTAAATTTACGTTTCATGATGAAACTCCTTTCATTTTTTAAGTCATTTGTTTTTCAAGTATAAAATAGTGGTATAACATATGTACTTTTGCGCCTAAAAAGCCTGATCAACCAAACCCGAAAGTAGATTCGTTTCTTTTGAAAAACAAAGCATTACGCCTTAAACCGGCAATGCGTCTTTCAATATATTCGATCATTTTCTGTCCTCCCTTCAAAAAATTTCTCTATTAAAAAATCCAAATGCCAATCTGTAATATTTGCAGATAATGACATTTTTCATTTGAATAGGCACTTTAAAGCAAGTCAATTTTTGCACTTGTTTTTTACTTAATATAACATAATACAAATATAATTCTAAAAAATATTTACAAATAATTTTTATTCTTTCATAATATATAATCCAAAAAAATAAATTTTGTGACAGGTTTTTTCAAAAATTTTTTTATTTTTTCAATTAACAAACAACGACGAATCGGTCAATCTCCAGCCTGCCTCTCTTTTTCTCATTTTCATGGCCTCAAACCTATATGTTATATCCGAATCATCGATTTCCGAGCTTTCGTTTACATTTGGCAGTGCAACTATTATTGACGCCGCACTGTCGGTTACATCATAAATAAGAACGACCCTGCTTTCCCATTCCTCGCCGTAAAAATTAGAAATACTGTTTGATACGCAGCGTTTAACGCTTAATAAGCCGTTTTCGTCCTTTAAATACCCCTCAAAAAATTCGCAGAATCCCTTAAATCCGATTCTGCCTTCAAAAATTGTCAGGTAATGTTCATACAGCTCTTTCATACTGCCGCAGCCGAAAAAATCATTCTTGTTCACCGGGTAAAATTTTCCGTTTGATGTTTCATCGGATATACCACAGTATGTTATTTTCCGCAAAAAATCTCTTTGACCGTTTATCAGCCTTTTTGACTGCAAATACAGCTCTCCTATGTCGCTGTATCTTTCTATCGGGATTATAAAGCCCGCGTTGTCCGTGCCTTCAACGTTCCAAAAAACGTTTTCGTCGGGACGCAGTCCCGAAAAATTTGAAAAAATCTTTTTGTTGGGCGCGGCTCCGCCGTCGGCAATGCTTTCCAAAGCCTTAAGAAAATCTGTAAATCTTTTTTTCAAAACAGTTCTCCTTTAATGTTTATTTGTTGACATATTTTTATAATTGTGCTATACTGATTTGTACTTTGTTACATTATTTAAAATAGATATATGTATTTCCGAAGGAAAGGAGCGTTTATCGGCATGCTGAACTTTTATCTTGCAGCAGTAGACACGCCTGAGGAAAAATCACTTATAAGCAGACTATACTCCGATTACAAGCATATGATGTATAAAATAGCATTTGCTATTTTAAAAAACAGCTATGATGCCGAGGACGCCGTTCACGACGCTTTTATAAACATTATCAGAAAAGACGGTCTGTCAAAGATCAAGGGCTTTGACAGACATTCGGAAAGGGCGTACATAACGGCAGTTGTAAAAAACGCGGCGGTAAAGCTTTACAATTTGCGGAAGAAAACGGCCGCGGAGGATATTGACGAGTTTTATTCACTTGAAAGCGGAGATTTGACCGAGGAATCACTATTTACCGCTTATGATGCGGAGCGTGTGGGGAAAGCACTGCTTAAGCTGTCCTCAAACGATTATGAGATACTTTTTCTCTCGTTGGTGAATGAGCTTACCGACAGAGAGATAGCCCGGCAGCTTGATATAAGAGAGGACGCTGTTCGTCAGCGCATTCACAGGGCGAAGCTGCGGCTCAAAAAAATACTGGAAAAAGAGGAGGTGCGGTTATGACAAGCGACGAGATATTAAAGGCGGCTCTTATTCAAACGGCGGACGAGCATTTTTCTCGGTATGATACAGCCGAAAACGAAAGGCCGCACCGATTTTCCCTTGCGTTTTATATCAGAAAAATAAGCGTTGAAAGACTTGCGAGGAAAGCCGAGAAAACGGCTCCCCGCGATCTGCCGCAGCGCAGGTATATGCCGCTGAAAAGGCTTGTGCTGATAATGGCGGTTATATTTGCGGCGGTGTTCCTTACCGCTGCGGCTTGGGTTGCTTATATTTCCGTGCGGGGGTTTATTTTTGAGGTGCATACCACGCATTCCGATGTGACGATTGATCCGGCCTTGTATGAAATTAAAGAGGAAATAACTGAATTTTATTGGCTGCCTTCCCAAAGCGGGTGCGAATATGTTTCCGAAATAGGAGATAACGAAGAGGTTATACAAGAATATGAAATGGACGGCAAGCAGGTTTTGTTTGTTCAGCATGCAGGTGATTATGTCAATAATTCTATTGGAGTAAATACAGAATTTGCCGACGTGTATGATGTAAAAGTTAAAGATAATGACGGCTTTGTTGTTTCTCGTATTGTTAGTGACTCGGACGAAAGAAGCACTTTTATCATATGGATAGAAAACGGATATGTTTTTTCTATCCACACAAGCGGCTTTTCCAATGATGAACTGGTAGATCTGGCGGAGCAGATTGAAGTTAAACTTAATTAACAGTTATTGAATCACTGTACTTTGTAATGGTTTCCTGCTTTCCTGAGGAGTTTTTAACGACAATTACACTTTTTAAGTGATATTCTCCTGCTACGTTAAGTGATTTTGAATTGCTGAACAGGTAATAATTGCTGTCTTTTGAGGCGGATATTGACCAGACATTGCCTGTCGAAGACCAAGAACCGGAAGAGGATTTCTTTTCAAGGGTTTGCGTTATGCTTATCCATTTTTCGTTTTGAGCAAGAATAACAGTGCTTTTACATGTAGCGATGCCGCCTTTATAAGACAAAGAAGATGTAAATGTATCACTGTTTTCATACATTAACCCAACCCTACCATTGTCGGGATTAACGACAGCAGCATACGCACTCGCCGATAAAACAGACATCATCATAACAACTGACAACAAAACGGAAATAAACTTTTTCATTTTATACCTGCCTTTCTTTTTGACCGAGCTTTTGTTTTTGCGTAAAGCAGGCTCGGCGCGACACGCCCTCTTTTATGAATTTTAATTTGAGGATCAAAAGAGGGCTTTTTTGATCCTTCATATCTAATAATCCTAAAAATCAAATTTTGTGACAGGTTTTCAAAAAATTTTTTTATTTTTTTCAAAAATTTTTAAAAACAAAAAGCTGCGGCATTGCCCGAAAGGACAAAACCGCAGTGTTTTATTGGAAAGTTATATTGTGATGTACACTGTTATACGTTATAACGAGGAAATTATTGCTGCCAAGCTTTTTCCACAAATCTTTTATAAATCTCTTGATAACATTCTCTTATTTGATAGAGACTCTCCTTGTCACATGTATATCCGTGCTCTCCGTTTATTATTATCAAGTGAGTGTCTTCAAATTCCCACGTACCGATATATATTATTTCGCTTGTGTTTAAGACGATTTGAAATTCCCGCAGTGTTCCTCCCACAAACTTAGGCAGCTCGCCGTATTCCTCGGGGCTTATTTCGGCGTCGGTTATACAATCGATAAATTCTTTCGTTTTTTCATCAGACAATCGTTCGTAAATTTTTACACCATAGTTGTCCAATGCGGCAATGGAACAATCGGTGAAATCTATTAACTTTAGGTTTTCACCGCTTACTTGTTTTATTTCCCCTGTTGCATCGTTATTTTCAAGGGAGTGGTAGAGCTCCGATTCTTTCTTGCCTCTGCTTTGCGCCGCTTCCTCTTCGCTTGGGGCTGTTTCTGCGAGGATAATTTGGAATGGCGAGATGGTTTGCTGTTCCGATGTTGCTTCGGACAACACTGTATTTTCTGATACGGAGCAGGAACACGGCACGACTGCGAAAAGAATCGCGCAGAACGGTATAATGTTTTTAATAATTTTCATAATCAATACCTGCAAGTTGTACTGGAAAGCTTTAACTCAACTCCATTATGACCGCTTTCGTATTTATATGTACCTGAAGAATAGCGAGCTGTTTCAAAATCAGATTGTGGATCCATAATATAAATACAGCTTAATGTTATATCTTGGTTATTTATTGAGCAGCCGTATATTGTGCAAGAGTGAGCTCCATTCTCATATTCAAAATAACCATATAAAGGATAGCCATTTTGAATATTTTTTTCGATAATGGAAATAGAAGGTACATATCCTTTACATTGATAGTACAATGCATATTCCCGCAAGACCTCTACTTCCTTTCCGTAAGGTAATCTGTTATATTTATCGGTACTTGATACATGTGATAAAAATACATTCAAAGCAGTGTAATGGTAACCTTTAACATAGTTTGCAATACACGCAATAGAAGCGGCCCAACACAAATTATCGTAACTGTATCCATTTTGGGTAACATAACTTACATTACACATATATGTATCTACCGGCAAAGATACACCATATGCAACAGGCTTATGTGTATATCCCAAATCACATGTTTTGTTTAAAGAGTTTAATTCAACGGCTGAAGCGTTTAACGTGTTTTCCGTTAAAATCAAACGGTCGTCAATATCCTCAAAGCTGCCAAGCTTATGCAGGTTTAAACCGTCGAAGAGGTAACAGCTGTTTTGATCATATATTAACACAAACTGTGTTGTGTTGTCAACCGTTTTATTGATTTCGTCAACATAAGCGGTTGAAATCTGATAAAATACCTCGTCATCTTCTGTATCTTCTATGGCCCATGCGGACAAGCCGTTGCCGGAGATAAGGGGAATATAATTGCGAAGAAAAGAAAGTCCCCCGCTTGTATATTCGTACGTTTTAATGGGGTCAGAAACCCTCATATTTATCAAATCTTCGTCGGTCAAACCGTAATTTTCCTTAACGGGTTCAATTAAGCGAAGTGCTTCAATGATTCCCTCGTTTTCCGATAGGGGTTCGAGTATCGTTTCCTCGGCGAAAATATTTACAGTAAATAACGAAAGCGACATGGCTGCGCAAAGCAAAACCGAAATTATTTTTTTAAACATAATTTTTTCCTTTCTGATATAAAGTTTTTAACACATTTTATTTTTATATCCTTTAAAGTCGATATAAACTATCGGCTTCACTTAATATTCCACATTGGAATCACCTCTTTCATTAAAATTTGCAGCAAATTAAGTGCTTGGTTATACTATATAATGTATAATCCTAAAAAATCAAATTTTGTGACAGGTTTTTTCAAAAAATTTACTTTTTTAAGCAATTTGTTAATATTGCATAAAATAAATTCCATAAAAGCCAAAAATTTCTACACTCATTTTCCGAAAAATTACTCGATTTTCCTTGTAATGCGCTTTGAGATGTAGTATAATAACTGTTGCACGACTGCGGACATCTTGTCCGAGTATGTGCGGCAACTGCTTGATAATGCGTTGATGCCGAAGGTTGCGGTAATTTTTATCGGTAATTTCGGCGGAGTATGTTCGGTTTAAAATCGGGCGAAAAGGCGCATTAAGCCGAAAAAGCTTGCCGTTATCCCAAAAGATTTCGTTCGGGGAACAGGGAAGGACCTGCAAAAGCAGATACCCCCTATTTGGTTTCCGCCGAGCGTGTTTTACGGGACGCGGTGAAACACCCGGTGGCGTGTGCTTTACGGTTGAGCCAAAAACGGTACGTTTTAAGAAAATGACCGTTTGTTTGAGCAAACATGGGGACGTTGGATTTAAAAGAAAATGTATGTATTATAAAAAGTATATTTTCCAAAAATTCCCCCAAACTACTAATGGCTTTACCGTCGGTGTGTTTCTGACAATGCGCTTAATCACTGCATTTATGCAGATGCTTTCAAAACAAATATTTCGGAAAGGAGTTTACGAAAGTGGCAGTTAAGGAAAAGGTTCGCGTTAAGGTAAAGGGCTATGACCATACTGTTGTAGACGCTGCGGCAGCAAAGATCGTTGAGACCGCTAAGCGCACAGGTTCAAGAGTAGCCGGTCCCGTGCCCCTTCCTACCGATAAGGAAGTTGTTACCATTCTCCGTGCCGTACACAAGTACAAGGACAGCCGTGAACAGTTCGAGCAGAGAACCCACAAGCGTCTTATCGATGTTATCAGACCCACCAATAAGACAATTGAAGCTCTCCAGAGCCTCGAGCTTCCCGCAGGCGTTGAAATTTCAATGGACATCTGAGACCTTACGAAATTTCAAGAATGTGTTAAGTAAGCGGTAAAAACCGTTCCGTATTCTTTATATATGGGACATATCGGAAAATCATGCCGTTTACCTCTAACCAAGGCAGATACGCTGCACTTGGTCATGTTGCAAAGGCAACCAATAACCAATGGAAGGAAAGGTCAACAAATGACAAAAGGTTTAATCGCTAAGAAAATCGGTATGACACAGATTTTCGACGAGAACGGCAAGGTCGTTCCCGTAACGGTTGTTGAAGCAGGTCCTTGCGTTGTAGTTCAGAAGAAGACCGCCCAAAACGACGGTTACGACGCAGTTCAGCTCGGCTTCGGCGACATCTCCCCCAAGGGCGTAAACAAGCCCGAGCAGGGACACTTCAAGAAGAATGACGTAGCGTTCAAGAGATTCTTAAAGGAATTCAGGCTGAACGATACAAGCGCGGTAAACGTGGGAGACATTCTTAAAGCCGATGTATTCGCGGCAGGCGATATTATCGACGTTAAGGGCACCAGCAAGGGTAAGGGCTTCCAGGGCGCGATCAAACGTCACAACCAGCACAGACTGAAAGAGACCCACGGTTCAGGTCCTGTTGCGAGACAGGCAGGTTCCATGGGCGCGTGCTCCAGCCCCTCGAGAATCTTCAAGGGCAAGGGCATGGCAGGTCATATGGGCGCGGAAACCGTTACTGTACAGAATCTGGTAGTAGTAAAGGTAGACGCGGAAAACAATCTTATCGCAATCAAGGGTGCAGTTCCCGGTCCCAAGGGCGGATTGGTATGCCTCACCGATGCGGTTAAGGCTTAAGGGAGGAGGATCTATAATGGCAAAGGTATCAGTTTATGATATGAACGGTAATGCGGTCTCCGAGCTTGAGCTTAATGATGCGGTGTTCGGTATCGAACCCAGCGAGTACGCTATGCATCAGGCGGTGGTAAATTTCCTTGCTAATCAGCGTCACGGAACACAGTCCACCTTAACCAGAACAGAGGTTAGCGGCGGCGGCAGAAAGCCCTGGAGACAAAAGGGTACAGGTCATGCAAGACAAGGCTCCACAAGAAGCCCTCAGTGGCGTCACGGCGGCGTTGCTCTCGGACCCAAGCCCAGAAGCTACACCTACACACTTAATAAAAAGGTAAAGAGACTGGCTCTCCTTTCCGCTCTGTCCTCTAAGGTACAGGAAAACGAGATCGTAGTTGTTGACAGCATAAAGACCGACGAGTTCAAGACAAAGACCATCGTTAATATGCTTAAGGCACTGAACGTAGACGGAAAGGCTCTTATCGTTCTTGACACCGTTGATCAGAAGGTTATCAAGAGCGCGGCAAACATTCCCGGCGTTAAGACAACTCAGGTCGGTACTCTTAACGTATACGACATTCTTAACTGCAGCAAGTTCGTTGTTGTTAAGGACGCGGTAGCAAAGATCGAGGAGGTATATGCGTAATGGAAAAAACAGTACAGGATATTATTATCCGTCCCATTATAACCGAAGCTTCCATGGATGCGCTTGCTGACAGAAAGTATACCTTCAAGGTTGCAAAGAATGCCAACAAGATCGAAATAAAGAAGGCTGTTGAGCAGCTTTTCAAGGACGTAAAGGTTGAAAAGGTCAACACCATGAACGTTCGCGGAAGAAAGAAGAGAATGGGCAGAAGCGAAGGCTACACCTCTGCGTGGAAAAAGGCTATCGTTACAATAACACCCGATTCCAAGACCATCGAGTTCTTCGACGGCATGATTTAAGTAAGGAGTTGAATTAAATGGCTATAAAAACCTATAAGCCCGTGACCCCCGGTCGCAGAGGCATGACTGTTATTGATTACAGCGGTTTGTCAAAGGTTGCTCCCGAAAAGAGTCTGCTTGAAACAGTCAAGAAGCACTCGGGACGTAACAGCTACGGCAGAATCACCGTAAGACATAAGGGCGGCGGAAACAGAAGAAAGTACAGAATCATCGACTTCAAGAGAAATAAGCTCGGCATGGACGCAGAGGTAATGACCCTTGAGTATGATCCCAACAGAACCGCTTTTATCGCTCTTGTAAAATACGAGGACGGAGAGAAGAGATATATCATCGCTCCCGAGGGACTTAAGGTAGGCGACAAGGTAAGAGCGGGCGCAGATGCGGACATCAAGCCCGGCAACGCGCTTCCTATGGTCAATATCCCCGTTGGTACCGTTATCCACAACGTTGAGCTTCACCCCGGCAAGGGCGCGCAGCTCGTACGTTCCGCAGGCAACATGGCTCAGCTCATGGCTAAGGAAAACGGCTACGCAATGGTAAGACTTCCCAGCGGAGAGCTTCGCAACGTTCCCGAAAACTGCATGGCTACAATCGGCGTCGTTTCCAACGCGGATCACGCTAACGTAAACATCGGTAAAGCGGGACGCACCCGTCACATGGGCGTAAGACCTACCGTAAGAGGTTCCGTAATGAACCCCAACGATCACCCTCACGGCGGTGGTGAAGGTAAGTCTCCTGTCGGCAGACCCGGCCCTGTTACACCTTGGGGCAAGCCCGCTATGGGTTACAAGACCCGCAAGACAAAGAACAGCACAAACAAGTTCATTGTCAAGAGAAGAAACGGCAAGTAAGCCGATCTTCATTCATAAAAAACTCAATTACAATAATACCGCAATTGTTAATAAGCGTTTATCGCAGGCTGCATGACAAAAAAGTAATTACCGCAGCTTAAGAGCGTGAATAAACGTGTCCATGTAGTGGTTTCGCGAAGCGAAATTGCGGACAGCGTCCGCAAAACGGAATGGACGTACTTTTCGGCAAAGCCGAAAAGTACGATTAACTTGCAATTGAAAGGATAAATATAACATGAGCAGAAGCATCAAGAAGGGACCTTACGTGCAGGAAGCACTCTACAAAAGAGTACTTGCCATGAACGAAGCAGGCGAAAAGAAAGTCCTTAAGACCTGGAGCCGTTCAAGCACAATCTTCCCCGATTTCGTAGGACACACATTTGCAGTACACGACGGCAGAAAACACGTTCCCGTTTATGTTACCGAGGATATGGTAGGTCATAAGCTGGGCGAATTTGCTCCCACAAGAACCTTTAAGGGTCACGTAGGAAGCAAGACCACAAAGAAGTAAGGAGGAGTAACGTATGGAGGCAAGAGCAGAACTCAAACACGTTCGTATTTCGCCCCGCAAGGTGAAGATCGTGCTTGATCTTATCAGAAACAAGCCCTGCGACGTGGCTATGGCTACGTTAAAGCTGACGCCCAAGGCTGCCAGCGAGCCGCTTATGAAGCTTCTCAAGTCCGCTATGGCTAACGCGGAGAACAACCACAGCATGGACGTAGGAAGCTGCTACGTTTCCGAGTGCTGGTGCGGCGAGGGTGTTACACTGAAAAGAATAAGACCCGCCGCTAAGGGAAGCGCACACCGCATTTTAAAAAGAACATCCAACATCGTTTTGGTTGTCAAGGAAGCAGAATAAGGGAGGATAACAATGGGACAAAAGGTTAATCCACACGGTCTTAGAGTGGGTGTTATCAAGGATTGGGATTCTCGCTGGTATGCGGGTAAGGCAACCTTCGGCGACACATTGGTAGAAGACTTTAAGATTCGTGAGTTTTTAAAGAAAAAGCTCTATAAGGCAGGCATTCCCGACATTGAGATCGAGCGTGACGCCGCAAGAGTAAAAATTCACATTCACTGCGCACAGCCCGGTATGGTAATCGGACAAAAGGGCGCGGAGATCGAAAAGCTCAGAACAGAGCTTGAAAAGATGACAAAGGGCAAGCCCGTCAACATCAATATTATCGAGGTCAAGAACCGCGACATGAACGCACAGCTCATCGCAGAGAACATCGCTTCTCAGCTTGAGGGCCGTGTAAGCTTCAGAAGAGCAATGAAATCCTGCATCGGCCGTACCATGAAGTGCGGTGCAAAGGGTATCAAAACTCAGGTAAGCGGAAGACTCGGCGGTGCGGAAATCGCGCGTACCGAAAGCTATCATGAGGGTACAATTCCTCTTCAGACACTTCGTGCCGACATCGACTACGGTGTAGCAAGAGCAAGCACTACCTACGGTATTATCGGCGTTAAGGTTTGGCTGTACAAGGGCGAGGTTCTTAAGGGCGAGATCGGCAAGGAAAGAAAGCCCGAGAGACCCGCAAGAAAAGCAAGAGACAATCGCGACGACCGTGATAATCGCCGTTCAAACCGCGGTGACAGAAGAAATTCCGCACCCAGAGCAGAGAAGAAAGAAGGAGGTAACGAGTAATGCTGCTTCCTAAGAGAGTTAAGCACCGCAGAGTGCAAAGAGGTCGTATGACCGGTAAAGCAACACGTGGTAACGTAGTATGCTATGGTGATTTCGGTTTGCAGGCTATGGAGCCCGCTTGGATCACCAGCAACCAGATCGAGGCTGCCCGTATCGCAATGACCCGTTATATCAAGCGTGGCGGTCAGGTTTGGATCAAGATATTCCCCGATATGCCCGTAACCAAGAAGCCTATGGGTACCCGTATGGGTTCCGGTAAAGGTGCTCCCGAGTACTGGGTAGCGGTGGTTAAGCCCGGCAGAGTAATGTTTGAAATTGCAGGAGTAAGCGAAGAGGTTGCAAGAGAAGCTATGCGTCTTGCAATGCACAAGCTTCCCATCAAGTGCAAGTTCATTAAGAAGGAAGAAGGAGGAGAGCAGTAATGAAGGCTACAAAGGAAATCAAAGAGCTGAGCGCGGCAGAACTTGACACACGTGAGTCCGAGCTTAAACAGGAACTGTTCAACCTCCGTTTTCAGCTTGCCGTTAACCGTCTTGAAAATCCTATGAGGATCAAAGCGGTTAAGAAGGAAATCGCAGTTGTAAAAACGATTCGCCGCCAGCGCGAAATCGAAGCTAATAAGTAAGAGGGGAGGAACGAACTTTGGAAAACACAAGAAACCTTAGAAAAACAAGAGTTGGCGTTGTAGTAAGCAACAAGATGGATAAAACCGTCGTAGTAGCATTAAAGGACAATGTTCGCCACCCCTTGTACAAGAAGATCATCAAGCGCACCATTAAGCTTAAAGCTCACGATGAGGAAAATACCTGCAACGTAGGCGATAAGGTTAAGATCATGGAAACAAGACCTCTCTCCAAGGACAAGAGATGGAGACTTGTTGAAGTGCTTGAGAGATCTAAATAATAACGGAAGGAGTAAAAACCAATGATACAAATGCAGACACGCCTTAAAGTGGCTGATAACACAGGCGCGAAAGAGCTTATGTGCATCAGAGTGCTGGGCGGCACACGCAGAAAGTACGCCAATATCGGCGACGTAGTTGTGGCTTCCGTTAAAAAAGCAGCTCCCGGCGGCACAGTTAAGAAGGGTGACGTTGTAAAATGCGTTATCGTTCGCAGCGCGACAGGCGTTAGACGTGATGACGGCACTTATATTCGTTTCGACGAAAATGCAGCTGTTTTGATCAAGGAAGACAAAAACCCCAGAGGAACCCGTATTTTCGGACCTGTGGCAAGAGAGCTTCGTGACAAGGAATATATGAAGATCCTTTCCCTTGCTCCCGAAGTACTTTAAGGAGGAGCAGGAATGAACACTTTACACGTTAAAAAAGGCGACGAAGTAATGATTATTTCCGGCAAGGACAAGGGCAAAAAGGGCAAGGTTCTGGAAATCTCCCCCTCTGAGGGCAAGGTTATCGTCGAGGGCAGAAACATGGTAACTAAGCATGTTAAGCCCAGAAGACAGGGCGAGCTCGGCGGAATCGTTAAGGCCGAGGGTCCTCTTTATGCCTGCAAGGTAATGCCTGTATGCCCCAAGTGCAACAAGGCTACCAGAGTCGGACACAAAATCAACGGAGACAAAAAGGTAAGAGTTTGCAAGCACTGCGGCGCGGAGCTTTAATCTGAAGCCAAGGCGAGACAGTACCTGAAAATCTAAAACAAACTCTTTTCAATAAACTCAGGTGAAGGGGCAGGATAAGGTAACTTCCTGCTGTCACCCGCAGTAAGGAGAAAAAATTATGTCAACAATGAAAACCTACTATAAGGAAAACGTTGCTCCCGCACTGTTCAAGAAGTTTGGCTACAAGAGCGTTATGCAGGTTCCCAAGCTTGACAAGATCGTTGTGAACGTAGCTTGCGGCGAAGCAAAGGACGACCACAAGAAGGTTGACGCGATCATGGCCGATCTTTCCGCCATAACAGGTCAGAAGCCCGTTATCTGCAAGGCTAAGAAGGCTATCGCTAACTTCAAGCTTCGTGAGGGCAACATCATCGGCGTTAAGGTAACCTTAAGAGGCGAATCCATGTACGAATTTCTGGATCGTTTCTTTAATGTTGCATTGCCCCGTGTACGTGACTTCAGAGGTATCAACCCCAACAGCTTTGACGGCAGAGGAAATTACAGCGTAGGCGTTAAGGAACAGCTTATTTTCCCTGAAATTGATTACGAAAAGATCGATCAGATCCGCGGCATGGACATCAACTTCGTAACCACCGCCAACACAGACGAGGAAGCGAGAGAGCTGCTGACCCTTATGGGCGCGCCCTTCTCTAAGTAACGAAAGGATACTAAGAAATGGCAAAGAAATCAATGATTGCAAAGCAGCAGCGTCCTGCAAAGTACTCCACAAGAGCTTACAACAGATGCAAGCTTTGCGGCAGACCTCATGCTTACCTCCGTAAGTATGGAATTTGCAGAATTTGCTTTAGAGAGCTTGCTTACAAGGGACAGATTCCCGGCGTCAAGAAAGCAAGCTGGTAAATTAAACCTGAAACGGCAAGAGCCAAACGGGCGGTTGATTTCCCTCAGACGCGGGGTAACGGCTTCCGCACCCGCTGCGGCTAACTACCGATTTCCGATCTCTATTATATAGGAGGACGCATAAAGATGCAGATCACCGATACAATCGCAGATATGCTCACCAGAATACGCAATGCAAACTCTGCGAAGCACCCGTCTGTTGATATTCCCTGCTCCAACATGAAGAAGCAGATCGCGCAGATCCTTGTGGACGAAGGCTACATCAAGAACTTCCGTGTTATCGAGGACAACAAGCAGGGTATCATCAGAATCACACTTAAGTATACCGAGAACAAGCAGCAGGTTATTACGGGACTGCGCAGAGTCAGCAAGCCCGGTTTAAGAATTTACTCGAACAGCAAGGATATGCCCAAGGTAATGAAAGGTCTGGGAATCGCAATAGTTTCCACCTCCAAGGGCGTTATGACCGACAGAGCGGCAAGAGCGGCTCACGTTGGCGGCGAAGTCCTTGCGTTTGTATGGTAAGGAGGAACAGAATATGTCAAGAATTGGTAGAAAGCCTATTGCTGTTCCTGCCGGCGTTGAAGTTAAGGTTGACGGCAATGCAGTTACAGTAAAAGGACCCAAGGGCACTCTTACAAAGGAGTTTAAGCCCCAGATGACCGTAACGGTTGACGGTGCCGAGGTACATGTTACCCGTCCCGACGACGAAGCGGAAAACCGTGCGCTCCACGGACTTACAAGAACCCTTATCGCTAACATGATCGAAGGCGTTACAAACGGATTTTCCAAGACATTGGAAATCAACGGCGTCGGTTACAGATGCCAGAAGCAGGGCAAGGACCTGAACCTTACTCTCGGCTTCTCTCACCCCGTTGTAGTATCCGATACAGAGGACATTACAATAGAAGCTCCTCAGCCTAACCAGATCATTATCAAGGGCATTGACAAGCAGAAGGTTGGCCAGTTTGCAGCAGAAGTACGCGGCATACGTCCTCCCGAACCCTACAAGGGCAAGGGCATCAAGTACGCCGACGAAGTAATCCGCCGCAAGGAAGGCAAAGCCGCTAAGGGCAAGAAGTAAGGGAGGCGTAAAAAAGAATGAAAAAGATTATCGATAAAAAGGAAAACAGAATTAAGCGTCATAAGAGAGTCCGCAGCAAGGTAAGCGGCACCTCCAATTGCCCCCGCCTTAACGTTTTCCGTTCCGCAAAGCACATTTATGCGCAGCTTATCGACGATGTGGCGGGCGTAACACTTTGCTCCGCTTCCACCATGGATAAGGGCTTCGAGGGCTTCGGCGGCAATGTTGAGGCTGCTAAAAAGATCGGTCTCGCTCTTGCGGAAAAGGCAAAGGCTAAGGGAATCGCCGACGTAGTATTCGACCGTTCCGGTTATGTATATCACGGCAGAGTAGCGGCACTCGCAGAGGGTGCTCGTGAAGGCGGATTGAATTTCTAAGAAGGAGGAAAAAATTTTGGCACTTATAGACGCATCAAAACTGGAGCTTTCCGAAAAGGTCGTTGCCATTAACAGAGTCAGCAAGACCGTTCAGGGCGGACGTATCATGAAGTTCAGCGCACTTGTTGTTGTTGGCGACGGAAACGGAATCGTAGGCTTCGGTATGGGTAAGTCCAACGAAGTTCCCGACGCTATCCGCAAGGGAATCGAGGACGCAAAGAAGAATCTTGTTAAAATTTCTCTTAAGGGTACCACAATTCCCCATGAGGTTATAGGCAAGTTCGGTGCAGGCGCGGTTCTTATGAAGCCCGCTCCCGAAGGTACCGGAGTTATCGCAGGCGGTCCCGTTCGTTCCGTAATCGAAATGGCGGGAATCAAGAACATCAGAACAAAGTCTCTTCGTTCCAATAACCCCTGCAACGTAGTAAGAGCTACAATGGCGGGTCTTACATCTCTCAGAGATGCCGAGCAGGTTGCAGCTTTAAGAGGCAAGACTGTTAAGGAGATCTTCAACTAAAGCTGAAGGAAAGTCACGAAAGGAGTCATTGAAATGGCTAAGAAAATAAAGCTTGTCAAATCATTGATCGGCCGCAAGGACAGTCATATCGCCACAGCTAATTCCCTCGGTCTTCACAAGATCGGCGATACCACGGTTCAGCCCGACAATGCGGCAACTAACGGCAAAATCAAGACCATCGGTTATTTAATCGAGGTCACTGACGAATAACAATTTCATTGGAAAGGAGAGCTTAAAAATGAAGCTACACGAATTATCCCCCGCACCCGGCTCCAACAGAGAAGTTAAGCGCATCGGTCGCGGACACGGTTCAGGCTGGGGCAAGACATCGGGCAAGGGTCACAAGGGTCAGTGGGCTCGTTCGGGCGGCGGCGTTAAGCCCGGCTTTGAAGGCGGTCAGACCAAGCTTGCCATGCGTATTCCTAAGCGCGGGTTCAATAACAAGAATTTTGCTACCGTTTACGCTACCGTAAACGTGTCCGACCTTGAAGCAAAGTTTGATAACGGCGCAGTGATCGACGAAGCAGCTATCGTAGAAGCGGGACTTCTCAAAAAGACCTTTGACGGTGTTAAGGTTCTCGGCAGAGGCGAAATCACCAAGTCATTGACAGTTAAGGCAGCCAAGTTTTCCGAGAGCGCAAAATCCAAGATTGAAAGCGCAGGCGGAAAGGCTGAGGTGATCTAATGTTTGAAGTTTTCCGAAACGCTTGGAAGCTCGCCGATTTGCGGAAAAAAATATTATACACCTTGCTGATCATTTTGATTTTCCGTTTGGGAGCAAGTATATTTGTTCCTTTTCTCGACACCGACCGTATTTCATCGGTATTGGGAATGGACAGCGGAAACGGAAGTCTGTTTTCCTACTGGGATCAGATGACGGGCGGCTCGCTGAGTAACGGTACCTTGTTCGCAATGTCAATCACACCCTATATCAACGCTTCCATTATCATTCAGCTCTTAACGGTTGCGATAAAGCCGTTGGAGCGTTTGGCAAAGGAAGGCGACGAGGGCAGAAAAAAGCTGAACAAAATCAACAAGCTGGTTGCATTGGGCTTGGCAATTTTCCAAGCGGTCGCGTTCTATATCACTCTGCGCAACGGCGGAGTAGTAAAGTACACGGACGGCTTTGTGGGAGTGCTTGCGGCTATCGCGATAGTAGGCTGCTTTGTTGCGGGCGCGTCCCTGATCATATGGCTGGGTGACCAGATAAGCGAAAAGGGTATCGGAAACGGTATTTCCATGATACTCTTCGCGGGTATCGTATCACGTATTCCAAGCGACATTATCGGCTTGTTCAATACCATTCAGACTGATATTAAAAACGCGATCTTCGTTCCCATTATCCTTGTAATTTATGTTGCAATGATAACACTGGTTGTTTTAATGACCAACGCGGAGAGAAAAATTCCCGTTCAGTACGCCAAGCGCGTTGTCGGAAGAAAAATGTACGGCGGCCAGTCCTCCTACATTCCCATTAAGGTTGCAATGTCGGGCGTTATGCCTATCATCTTTGCAATGTCCATTATGTCTCTTCCCTCAACGATTTGCTTCTTCTTTGGAATAGACGGTACGGGTACAAGCTTCTGGGACGGATTTGTAAGACTGTTCAGCACTTCAAGCTGGTTGTACGCGGTTCTTTACTTTGTCCTGATCATCGGCTTCAACTACTTCTATGTAGCTATCCAGTATAATCCGATACAGATCGCCAACGATCTTAAGAAAAACAACGGTGCTATCCCCGGTTACAGACCCGGACAGCCCACGGCGGACTTTATCAACAACTCGCTGTCGAAGGTTACGCTTATCGGCGCGATCTTCCTCGGCTTCATAGCAATTTTCCCGATTATTTTCCAAAATCTCAGCGGTATCCAGGGACTTTCCCTCGGCGGTACGACGATCCTTATCGTAGTAGGCGTTTCGCTTGAAACGGTACGCTCGCTGGAAAGCCAGATGATGATGCGTCATCACAAGGGCTTCTTGGAATAAACCGAAAAAAGTTGTATAAACCCACAACAGGTGATTTAAAAAGGAGTATTGCATTATGAATCTTATATTTTTAGGCGCACCCGGAGCGGGCAAGGGCACACAGGCGGAGATCGTATGCGATAAGCTCGGTATTCCCGCTATCTCTACGGGCAATATGCTGCGTGAGGCCGTAAAGAACGGTACTCCCGCCGGTCTTGCCGCAAAGGAGCGCATGGACAGGGGCGATTTGGTTCCCGACGATATTGTTATCGGTATTTTAAAGGACAGAATCGCACAGGACGACTGTAAAAAAGGCTTTATTCTCGACGGCTTCCCCAGAACGGTGGAGCAGGCTGAGGCTCTTGAGGCAATGGGAGTAAAAATCGATAAGGTTATCGAAATAAACGTTCCCGACGAAAAAATAATTGCCCGTATGTCAGGCAGAAGAGTTTGCGAGGGCTGCGGTGCTTCCTATCATCTGGAGCATAAACCCACCAAGGTCGAGGGCGTTTGCGACGCTTGCGGGGCAAAGGTCGTTCAGCGTGTTGACGACAAACCCGAAACGGTTTTGTCAAGACTGGAGACCTATCGTGAGAAAACGGCTCCTTTAAAGGGCTATTACGAGGAAAAAGGTATTCTCGTAACGGTAAACGGACAGAATGAGATCGCCGATACCGCAAAGCTTACCTTGGCGGCAATCGAGGGTTAAGATGATACAGGTAAAATCCGTTAAGGAGATCCCGAAGATGATAAAGGCGGGAGAGCTTGCGGCACAGGCACTGGAGCTTGCGGGCAAAAACGCGGTGGCGGGGATTTCCACATGGGAGCTGGACAGGATCGTTAACGATTTTATCGTTTCAAAGGGAGGTCATTCCCCCTGTAAGGGCTACGGCGGTTTTCCCGGACACAACTGTTTTTCGGTAAACGAGGAGCTTATTCACGGTATACCCTCCAAGAAGAAAATTCTTAAAGAGGGAGATATTATTTCCTGCGATATAGTTGCCGAGCTGGACGGTTACATGGGAGACAATACCAAGACCTTCCGTATCGGCACAATAAGCGACGAGACGGAAAGACTGCTGCAAGCCACGGAAACGGCTCTTTACAAAGGGATAGAGCAGGCGGTCAAGGGAAACAGAGTAGGCGATATAAGCAACGCCGTTCAGACGTATGTCGAGGGCGCGGGCTACTGCGTTGTAAAAAAATACATCGGACACGGTGTAGGGCGTGAAATGCACGAGGACCCGGAGGTGCCGAATTTCGGAAAACCCGGAAGAGGTCCGCGTTTGATCCCCGGAATGACAATCGCGATCGAGCCCATGGTGAATCAGACCACCGATCAGGTAAAGGTCTTAAGCGACAACTGGACGGTAGTTGAGGCCAACGGCAAAATGTCCGCTCACTTTGAACACACCATATTGATCACCGAAAGCAAGCCGATGATTTTAACGCTGCCAAGCCACTGATCAAAACAAAATTTACAGTAACTTAAAATTTATGGAATTTAAAACAGGATATGTGGTCATCAGCAAGGCGGGACGCGACAAGGGCTATTTTATGGCGGTGGTCGGCGTTGATGAGGAAAAGGATTTCGTTATCGTGGCCGACGGAAAGGAACGTCCGCTTGAACGACCGAAACGCAAAAATCCTAAGCATCTGCAAAAAACCAATTATACTATTGATTTGGAGCAGCTGACAGATAAAAAGCTGAGAGCTTTTCTCAAAAGCTTATCTGCTTAAAAGCAAAGCATCGCCATGGAAATGATCAAGCCGCTAATTCCGCTTATCATTCGCAAAAAACGGCAAAATTTTTAAAGCGGTCGTGTTATAATTGATAATAACGATTGCTTTAAACCGATCAAGGCTGCTGAATTAACCCAAGGAAAGGAATGATCATAGCTTGTCCAAAGAAGATGTAATCGAAGTAGAAGGCATAATACAGGAAGCGTTGCCTAACGCAATGTTCAACGTTAAGCTTTCCAACGGTCACGTTATTCTGGCTCATGTAAGCGGTAAGCTGCGTATGAATTATATTCGTATTCTTCCCGGCGATAAGGTAACGGTCGAAATGTCGCCTTACGATCTGACCAAGGGAAGAATTACATGGAGAGCCAAGTAAGAACGGATATTGCTCCTAAACGCAAAACCGTTGTTATGTCAGAAAGGAAGAACCTCAGTTTGAAATAACCGAAAAAGGGTTCTTTCAAACCCGTCGTGTCGGCGGCTTCGTCACCGACACTTCCTCCAGAGGAAAGGTGGATTAAAAATGAAAGTAAGACCTTCAGTAAAACCTATGTGCGACAAGTGCAAGGTAATTAAGCGCAAGGGCAGGGTCATGGTAATCTGCAAGGACCCCAAGCATAAACAAAGACAGGGCTAAGCTGCCCTTAATGTAAACGAAGGAGAAAGCTCCTTCATTGGAAAGGAAAGGTTTAAAGTATGGCAAGAATTGCTGGTGTGGATCTGCCTAAGGAAAAGCGTGTTGAGATCGGCTTGACCTACGTATACGGTATCGGCAGAAAATCCGCAAATGACATTCTCGCAGCGGCAGGCGTTGACCCTAACATTCGTGTTAAGGATCTGACCGAGGATCAGGAAGCAAAGATCCGTGAGGTCATTGACGCCAACTACCGCGTAGAAGGCGACCTTCGCCGTGAGGTTGCGTTAAACATCAAGCGTTTGGTTGAAATCAACTGCTACCGCGGCGTTCGTCATCGCAAGGGTCTCCCCGTAAGAGGTCAGAGAACCAAGACAAACGCGAGAACCCGCAAGGGACCCGCAAAGACCATCGCTAACAAGAAGAAGTAATTATTACAGAAAGGAAGCTAATACATGGCAGGCAACAAAGCTAATGTTAAAAAGGCAGGACTTCGCCGCCGCGACCGCAAGAACATCGAAAACGGCTCGGCTCATATCCAGTCCACTTTTAACAATACAATCGTTACTATCACCGACCTTCAGGGCAACACCCTTTCATGGGCAAGCGCAGGCGGACTTGGTTTCAGAGGCAACAGAAAGTCCACTCCTTTTGCAGCACAGTCGGCGGCTGAAACAGCGGCTAAGGCAGCTATGGTTCACGGCCTCAAAACCGTCGAGGTATACGTAAAGGGACCCGGCGCAGGACGTGAAGCGGCTATCAGAGCACTTTCCGCAGCAGGTCTTGAAGTAAAGATGATCAAAGACGTAACCCCCATTCCTCACAACGGCTGCCGTCCTCCCAAGAGAAGACGCGTATAGTCGCTATCCGAGCGTCGTTGCTCGGCGTCGGAGAAAAAGCTCCGATATAACATTAAAAAACGTAGGGAAAACCGATTTTCGGTATTCCTTGAAAGAAAGGATATATTACAATGGCAGTAGATAGAACACCTGTGCTTAAGAGATGCAAAGCACTGGGAATAAGCCCCGCAGTTTTGGGATACAGCAAGGAAACCAACAGAAAAGGCAACGGAAATCCCCGCAAGAAGGTTTCCGAATACGGAATGCAGCTTAAGGAAAAGCAGAAGCTGAAATTCATTTACGGCGTTCTTGAAAAGCAGTTCCATCATTATTATGAAATGGCTATCAAGGAAGAGGGCGTTGCAGGTGAAAACCTCATAAAGCTCCTCGAATCCCGTCTTGACAATGTTGTATTCAGAATGGGTCTTGCAATTACCCGCCGCGAGTCGCGTCAGCTTGTTGGTCACGGTCATTTCACCGTAAACGGCAAGAGAGTGGACATTCCCTCTTACAGAGTTAAAGCAGGCGACGTTATAGCTCTTTCGGAGAAAAGCAAGAAGAGCCCCAAGTTTGCTCAGATTGCGGAAGCTACAAACGGCAGACTTATTCCTGTTTGGCTGGATGTAAACAAGGAAGCGTCCAGCGCGGTTGTTACACGTCTTCCTCAGAGAGATGAGCTCGACTTCGAGATCGAAGAGCAGCTCGTAATCGAATTGTATTCTAAATAATAGCTTAAATTTCATAGGCTGTTATTTGAAGTTTGGGAAGAACGAAACAGTGGTGCGGTTATTTTTAATTTACAATAAGTCTTTATCGTAATTTAAAATTAATCGGGGTGATAAAATGCCCGATATTTTCTGCCCATAGGTAGGATTCCCCCTTAGCAAGACAATTGAACGAGGCTGTCGTATAATACTACTATCAGGAGGGTTACAGAATGCTTGAAAAAATTGAAAAGCCGGAAATAGAAACCGTAAAGCTCAAGCCCGACGGTAAATACGGAATGTTTACCTTAGAGCCGTTGGAATGCGGTTTCGGCAACACGCTGGGCAACAGCCTGAGACGTGTATTGCTCTCCTCATTGCCCGGAGTTGCGGTTACAAGCGTTAAGATCGACGGGGTACAGCATGAATTTTCCACTATCCCCGGAGTTAAAGAAGACGTAACCGAGATAATTCTGAATATTAAAGGTTTAATAGCTAAGATGTACGGCGAAAGCCCCAAGACGGTATACATTGAAGCAAACGGCGAATGCGAGGTATTGGCGGGCGACATCAAAACCGACAGCGAGATCGAAATTCTCGATCCCGGTATGCACATCGCTACCCTTACAGCAGGCGCAAAGCTCTATATGGAGCTTACTTTTGACAGAGGCAGAGGTTATGTAAGTGCTGAAAAGAACAAGTCTAAAATGGTACAGCCCCCAATCGGCGTGATTGCGGTCGACAGCATTTACACACCTGTTCTTAAGGTAAATTATTCTGTTGAAAATACTCGTGTCGGACAGCGCACCGACTTTGATAAGCTTATCATCGAGGTATGGACTGACGGAACCATTTCCGCCAAGGAAGCGGTAAGCTACGCCGCAAAGGTACTTTGCGAGCATCTGCAGTTATTTGTGGAGCTTTCCGACGAAGCCAACCAGCCTGAGCTTATGGTTGAAAAGGACGACAAGAGCAAGGACAAGATACTCGAAATGACTATCGAGGACTTGGAGCTTTCGGTACGTTCCTTCAACTGCCTGAAGCGTGCTAACATCAACACCGTTGACGATCTTATAACCAAGTCGCCCGAGGAAATGATGAAGGTACGCAACTTAGGCAAAAAGTCCTTTGACGAGGTAAGAGCAAAGCTTAATTCTTTGGGCTTTGACCTTGCGGAGCCCGAGGAATAAGACTTGTAATGCTTTCGGCGGCGTTTAAATCTGCCGAAGGCGAACTCTGTACAGAAAGGAGTATAAGCCAATGAGAAAACTGGGAAGAACCAGCGATCATAGAAAAGCAATGCTCAGAGCTATGGTAACGTTCCTGCTTGAAAACGGCAAGATCGAAACCACGGTAACAAGAGCAAAGGAAGTAAGAAGCGAAGCTGAGAAGATGATCACCCTCGGCAAGAACGAGGATCTGCACAGCAAACGCCAGGTATTCGCTTACATTACAAAGGAGGAAGTCAGCAAAAAGCTGTTTGACGAAATTTCTCCCAAGTATAAGGACGTTAACGGCGGATATACCAGAATCATAAAGGTAGGTCCCCGTCGCGGCGACGCGGCTGAGATGGCCATTATTGAGTTGGTTTAAATTGGTTTAGATTAATGATAGTGAAAACAGATTGCCGAGAATCGGCAATCTGTTTTTGTTTTTTATGGATGCCGCATTTATACTAATCCCTTTTTAAACTGTGGGTATTACATCAGTTTAAAAAGGGATTGGTAGTAGATGAAGGTCGGTATAATATGAATTAGTATTATATTTTTACATTGCCAATTGACATAACATATAAAAATTGGTATAATAATAAAATATATGGACAAGATATATTATTACTTTATTGTTTTTCTGAAAAGTGGTGATTATATTGGAGCATCTGCTGTCATTGGTAGTTCCGTGCTATAATGAAGAAGAGAATATCCCTTTGTTTTACAAAGCAGTGACTGATCAATATGAGAAGCTTTTGGAACTGGGCGTTAAAACCGAAATAATATTTGTGGACGACGGTTCGTCAGACAAAACCGTCCAAAAGGTTTACGAACTTCAGGATATTGATTCGGTGGTTAAGCTTGTCGAGCTGTCAAGAAATTTTGGAAAAGAAGCGGCTATGTATGCGGGGCTGCTTGAAGCGGCGGGTGATCTAACGGCAATCATTGATGTGGATTTGCAGGATCCGCCGTCTATGCTTCCCGAAATGGTTAAGTCAGTAATATCGGGCGAGTGCGACTGTGTGGCAACAAGACGTGTTTCAAGACAGGGTGAACCTCCAATCCGTTCTTTTTTTGCAAGATGCTTTTATAGGATAATGAATCGACTTTCCGATGTACAGCTTATGGACGGCGCGAGGGATTTTCGTGTTATGAGCCGCGAAATGACCGACGCGATTCTGGCTGTTTCGGAACGAAACCGTTTTTCAAAGGGAATATTTGCTTGGGTGGGATTTAAAAAAAAGTGGCTTGAATACGAAAATATCGAGCGTATCGCGGGAAAGACAAAATGGTCGTTTTTCAAGCTGTTTGTTTATGCGGTGGACGGGATAATAGCCTTTTCCGCAAAGCCGCTGTCGATAACGCTGTTTATCGGCCTGCTTTTTTGTTTTATATCATTGCTGCTCATAATTCTTATTATTGTACGCAAGCTGATATTCGGCGATCCTGTCAGCGGCTGGCCGTCCTTGGCCTGTATAATTTTCTTTGTGGCGGGGATACAGCTTTTCTGTATCGGGATTGTGGGACTTTATGTTTCCAAAACATATTCCGAATCAAAGAGACGACCGATGTTTATTAAAAGAAAATCCCGCAGGGAGAAAAAGGGAACTCCGGATAAAGAACATTAAAGAACAGCTTGATTTTTATTTGCGAAAAGGATAAGAAAATTAAAATGATGAAAACAAACCGGCACAACCGCAAAACATATAATTTTACTGTTGATTATTATTTGCGATCGTGTAATGTTATTGATTTGTGAAGAAAAAAGATTTTCATATTGACGAGATTTGGTCCCACTCACTTTCAAACAACCATGAAAAAACGTGCTTGCGCTGCTTTTTCTCATTTTCGTTTTTTATAACCGCGTCGGTTTGTATTTACCTGTTGTTTAAAAAGAAGATAAAACAGCTTTTGATATACGCTTTTACGGTGCTTGCTTCTGTTGGCGCGGCAATACTTGCTTTTCCCGCGGCCGTTATTCATCTTACTCAAGGGTGTTATACCGACACTACGGTTAACGGACTGACAAGCTTTTTGGTCGGACGCTATTTGCTCACATATCTTTTACAGGATTTTACGGGGTTCGCGTATTACGATAAAACACTGCTTGCCGATCTGCTTCCTTATCAAAAAGCTTACAAGCCGATTTAAAATTCGTAAATATTGTTTTCAGACGGCTGCCGCGGTACTTATGGCTTTAACAGTAATGAACAACACATTGAACGAAAACGGGTATTTTGGTATAAGCCTTAATTCGCCCGAAGTTAACCACATTATTTCGAACGCCGCAGACGGCGGAACATTTTACTATATACCCGATCGGGAGCGCATCATACATCTGTTTGCACCGTTTTTTAAGCTCAGATAAGGTTTATCCCGCTCACGCGCTTTATGACTCTCTGATTCGCATAATAAACGAGAACGGGATAGGTGCCGAATCGGCATATCTGATTTTTGAGACTATAACGAGTCATGAGAACGGAGAATATGTATCGGAAAACAAAAAAGGTATCGAATTTGTTTTAACGAAGCTTCTCGAACATGACTTTGAATTGGTCGCCGATTTTTATTACAGAAAAAATCAAGGAGGAGATATGTATCATTTGTATAGGGTGAATAAGGGCTAAACGCTAATTTTCGATCGGCAGCAATATTTGTTTATACTATGACCGGAAATCAGCATTACAGATAGGCTTTTTTTCGGAAAAAATATTGATTTGAAGGGGCTGTAAAAAACACAGTCCCTTTAAAATTAAACAAAAACCGACTACTTTACAAAGAGAAACCAGCAAACAAATCAGCACTACATAACAGAGGGGGGATAAGGAAGGGATTCTTAAGGTGAAACCTAAAGGGGGGAGAGTGGGGCTGTGAAAAAGCACAAAGAAAAAAATTTTTTCTTAAAAAAGCTTAATATAACAGAAAAAACATTGTTTTTGCACAAACAATCGAGTGCTTTTTTACAGAACCGTCTCCCCCCTTTTGGTGTCGCCTTAAGCCCCCCGCGGGAGCGGTGCCGCCTGCTTCAGGCAAAAAAAGCATTATATAAAGCGCAATTCTAAGCAATTAGCACAACGTAAAAGTCCGTGCGGCACTGAGCACAATATTTTTACAGCCCCTTTTATTTTTATCCGATATTGAATATTTAACTTAAAACAAGAAAAACTAAAATAAAACATTTAAGAAAGGAAAGCAAAACAATGAAAATGACTAACACGGAATATGACGAGCTTACCAAAAAGCACTCACCCAACACAAAGCTGTATTTGACTCTGCCTAAGGCGTTTGTTATAGGCGGTTTGATCTGCTGCTTGGGACAGGCTCTTTTTAATTTATATACCTACCTTGGAATGACCGAAATGAACGCCCGCTCGGTAACGTCCATAACGCTTATATTTTTCAGCGCATTGCTTACCGGATTAAAGCTGTATGATAAGATAGCGAAGCACGGCGGGGCGGGTACCTTAGTTCCCATTACGGGCTTTGCAAACTCGGTGGTGTCTCCCGCTCTGGAGTTTAAAACCGAGGGCTTTATCTTAGGAACCGCCGCAAAAATGTTTATCATAGCGGGACCCGTTATCGTTTACGGAATCGTTACGTCGGTGCTGTACGGAATTATTTTGTATATTTTTCAGATAATGCAGTAAATTATGGCACAAACCGCGCAGGTAAAAAATTATTTTTCCTCATGTGTCATAAGGAAAGGAAAAAACAATGTCCAATCTTATAAAAGACGGCACAATAAATTTGCCGACTTCGCCCAGCATTGCTTCCTACGCCGCGGCGGCAGGTAAAAAAGAGGGAGAGGGACCCTTGGCTAACTGCTTTGATTATATAGCCGATGATGTATCTCTCGGGGAAAACAGTTGGGAAAAAAGCGAAAGCAAGCTTCAGCAGTATGCTTTTACCAATGCCCTAAGCAAGGGCAATTTTTCCGAAACCGATATAGATTTTCTTTTTGCCGGAGATCTGCTTAATCAGTGCGTTGCTTCCGCTTACGGCGCGAGGGACACCAGCATACCTTTTTTCGGATTGTTCGGCGCATGCTCCACCATGGCGGAAAGCCTGTCGCTGGCTTCGATATTTGTGGACAGCGGTACCGCAATAAACGCCGCCGCCGTTACATCATCTCACTTTTGTTCGGCCGAAAGGCAATTTCGGCTTCCCGTAAACTACGGAGGCCAGCGCACACCTACCGCTCAGTGGACGGCAACCGCCGCGGGCTGCGCGATAGTCTCTCCTCACGGCGCGCCGCCCTACGTCAAAGCGGTAACGGTGGGAAAAATCAAGGATATGGGCGTTACCGACGCCAACAACATGGGCGCGGCAATGGCAACCGCCGCTTACGATACTATCTCACGGCACCTTGCCAATACCGAGCAAAGTGTGGATTCCTTTGATTTGATATTAACGGGGGATTTGGGTCAGGTAGGCAGCGATATTTTGATAGAGCTGTTTCAGAAGGACAACGTGGATATTTCGGACAAGCACAACGACTGCGGTTTAATGCTGTACGACCTTAAAAAACAGGACGTTCATGCGGGAGGCTCGGGCTGCGGGTGCAGTGCGTCAGTGCTTTGCGGTCATATTCTTCCCGAAATCGCAAAGGGAAATTTGAAAAATGTTCTCTTTGCCGCAACAGGGGCTTTAATGTCGCCCACCATAGTACAGCAGGGGGAAAGTATTCCCGGAATAAGCCACGCGGTGCATATTTCCGCATTTTAATACACTTTTTTTAAAATGGTATAAGCTGTGAAACAGGAAAGGAAAAACATTATGGAAATGTTTATGGAATATTTTTGGGCGTTTGTAATAGGCGGCGGCTTTTGTCTTATAGGACAGCTGCTGATCGATCTTACAAAATTGACGCCCGCAAGAATACTTGTTATATATGTTATCGCAGGCGTCGTTTTGGGCGGCTGCGGAGTTTACAAGCCCTTGGTCGATTTCGCGGGAGCGGGGGCAACAGTGCCGTTAACGGGTTTCGGCTACGCTCTTGCCGAGGGAGTAAAAACCGCCGTTCAGGAGGACGGTCTGCTTGGCGCATTTACCGGGGGCTTTACGGCGGGAGCCGCGGGACTTACGGCGGCCGTGGTTTTCGGGCTTATTGTGGCGAGATGCTTTAAGCGCGGGGATAAGATGAGCTGAATAATAAACAAGCCGTAAGCTCGCAGTTATACTAATTGCTTCTTTAGTATTGACCGCAAGCTTACGGCTTGTTATTTTTTGTTAAGCATAATCAGTTTTTTTACCTGTTCATACCCAAATCGTAGCAGCTCATAACTCCCATTCTTCTTCTGAATCCGTCCGCCGTCAAGGGCTTTGTAAGACTGTCCTTTTCAACGGTAACGGTGTAATTGCCGCTGAAATCAAAGAAGTTATCCGAGAAAACACAGTCGCAGTCCTTTAAGTCAAGCATAACACCTTTAGCAAAGGCTCTGCTTTTAAGCTTAAGTATATAGCTTCTGTTCGTTTCTTCAATTGTAAGGGAAAAATCGGGCGGCAAAAATTCAAAGGCCTTGGGTCTGACAAAAATGGTTGTTCCTTTGGAAAGCTCTTTGTCTCCGACAATAAGGCTGTATTCCAAAAAGCAGGAACGTTTGCTTTCCCTTGAGCCTAACTCCTCGGATAGATCAATTGAAGCTCCGAGACGGGAGGCAAGAGCATCGATCTCTGTCTCGCATTCTCCGCTTCTTATTCTGCCGCCGCTGTTTTTTCTGAGCGACCATTTCAGAGTGCCTTTTATTTTTTGGGTGGTTTCATTGGAAATATGAAGTTGGACGTCGTTTATGTTTTCTTCAAGGCAGGATACCAAAACAGGCGAGTAAAACCTCTTGGTTACATAGTAAAGTGCTTTTTCTCTGCCGAAATAATCTACTGCCGACCATGAAATAATGGGATTGCTGTCATTCAGCTGCCAGTATAAGCTTCCCATGCACTTGCCCCTTTGCCTGCGCATGTGTTCCACGTTGAGGCGTATGGATTCCGCCTGTACGAGCTGAGTGGCGTAGATCATTTCCTCAAAGCTTTTGGGGGTACGGCACATTTGCGCCACGTAAAACAGCAGCTTTTCGTTGCCCAATGTGCATTTTTGGTGCGCCTCCATAACGGGGGAGCATAGGTCAAGGTCCTTTTTTCCGGCAAAGGAGTTTATTGTTTTTATTGAGGGAACGGACTCGAAGCCGAATTCCGAGCAGAAAGGAAAGTCAAATTTTCTGAATTCCTCAAGCGGCTTGAAGCTGTGCCATACCGCCCAGAAATGCTGATCGCCCCTGTGGTTGTCCGAGCTGCCTTTAAAGCATTTCCCTCCGTACAAGCCGCCGCCCGATGAGGGGGAGGAGGGCCAGTAAAAGCGGTCGGGGTCGTATTCCTTCAGCGCGGCGGGGATTATTTTTTCAAACAGCTCCACGTAATCGTTTTTTGCTTCCTCGTCCTCCGGAACGCCCCAGCCCTCCCACATGCTTTCTATTTCGTTGTTTCCGCACCACAAACCTAAGCAGGCGTGATTGCGGAGCCTTTTTATATTGCATTTAAGCTCCGTCTTGATCGAAGCGGCAAGGGGAGGAGTAAGCTTGTAGGCGGCGCAGGCAAACATAAAGTCCTGCCACAGCACCAGACCCAATTCGTCGCAGCGGCTTAACAGGTAGTCGTTAGGATATACGCCGCCGCCCCATATCCTTATGCAGTTGAAATTGGCTCTTACGCACTGCTTAAGCATGTATTCGGTACGCTTTTCGGTAATGTGGGGCAGTATCTGATCCTCGGGGATAACGTCCGCGCCCATGGCGAAAATTTCCGTTCCGTTGCAGACAAAGCAGAATTTACCGTCTTTTTCGTTGTTTATTACCGTAAGCTCTCTGAATCCGATTTTTTCCTCCAGCCTGTCTATTACCTCGTCGTCTTCGAGCAGGGTAAAGCGCACCTTTTGAAGCGGCTGCCTTCCGTATCCTCTTACATTCCACAGTGGCGGGTTTTCAACCTCAAAGGTAAGCTTTTCACACTGATGAACGGGCTTTCTCGAAACAAGGCTTCTTCCGTCGGACAGCTCTATTTCGGTAAGCAGTTGTACGGGTTTTATAACAAAGGGACGAAGCTCGGGAGTTACGGTAAGCACAAGCTTTTTGTAGTTGTCCTTAAATTCCTGTTTGTAGGAAGCTCCGCATATCTCGCAGACGGATTTTCCCACCAATTCAACATCGCGCCAGATTCCCATGTCGGGAAGCTGCATGCCCCAATCCCAGCCGTACATATAATGTGCCTTCCGTATATGCTGATAACCCGGGATAGTACCCTCTACGCCGTAAAGGGGGCGTTCCCTGAATTTTTCCTCGGCATAGGTCAGCGGAGAAAAGATTTTAATTCTGATCGTGTTCAGGCCTCTTTTGAGCAGGCTCTTTACCTCATATTCATAGGTAATAAACATATTATCGGAGGTAAACAGAATGTCGTTATTTAAATATACCTCCGCAACGGTGTCGATGCCGTAAAAGCGCAGAAATACCTTGTCGTTAGTGAACAGCTCCCCTTCGGGCTGAAACTCGCAGGTAAATTCGCAGCTGTTTCGGCAAAGCTCCAATGCTTCATACTGATTTTCGCCGTAATAAGGATCGTCGATCTTGCCGTTTGACAGCAGTGTTTGATACATTGAAACGGGGAAGCCTTTGCATGGGAGGGTTTCTCCGTTGTAAAGCATTTTCCAGTTTTTGTTAAGAAGCATGTTTTTTGTCCTTTCGTTTTTAAGGTACAAGCCAACGTTTGGTTTACGCCGATATTTCCCGTTGATGGGAAACATTTCCTTTATCTAAATTATAAAGCATTTGGAAAAGATAGTCAACAGGAAATTGTCAAAAATATACGTAAAAATATTGCATTTTGACAATAAAAGTGCTATAATAGACTTAAATATAATTGTCGTATTGTCTGTAATCAACACTAAACCCTTTATAAAGTGGGGATTGGTGTTTCAGGTGCGGTCCATTTTGACCTTTTGATTTTTTTGTAAGGTTAAAATGGGATCGGTATAACATAAAAGCCATATATATAGAAAGGAAATGTTGAAAATGTCAAGGACTTTAATATCGGATCTATACAGGAATACTCCCGAAAACGGCGCGGAAATAACGGTGTGCGGCTGGGTAAGGACAGTCAGAGGCAGCAAGGCGTTCGGCTTTATGGAATTGTCCGACGGCAGCGGCTTCAAGGGCGTACAGGTGGTTTTCGAGGAGGAAAAGGTCGATAATTTTAAGGAACTCAGCAAGCTGGGCGTAGGAAGCGCGGTCAACGTTAAGGGAACGCTGCTTTTGACGCCCGAGGCAAAGCAGCCCTTTGAAATACACGCCGATAAAGTGGAGATCGAGGGCTTGGCTCCCTCCGATTATCCGCTGCAAAAGAAGCGGCATACACTTGAATATCTTCGCACCATTTCCCATTTGAGAGCAAGAACCAATACCATAGGCGCGGTACTCAGAGTAAGAAGCGTTGCCGCTTACGCCATACACAGCTTTTTCAATCAGCGCGGCTTCGTATACGTAAACACTCCCATAATCACCGCCAGCGACTGCGAGGGCGCGGGAGAAATGTTCAGAGTATCTACTCTCGATCCCGCCGATCCGCCCAGAACCGAGGACGGCGCGATAGATTACAGCAAGGACTTTTTCGGGAAACCCGCCAGTCTTACCGTTTCGGGACAGCTTGAGGGCGAGGCTATGGCGATGGCGTTCGGACAGATCTACACCTTCGGCCCCACATTCCGCGCGGAAAATTCAAACACCACCAGACACGCGGCGGAATTTTGGATGATAGAGCCCGAGATAGCCTTTGCGGACTTGCAGGACGATATGGATCTGGCAAAGGATATGATAAAATACGTGCTGAACGAGGTCCTGACCCTTTGCCCCGACGAAATGAAGTTCTTTAACGATTTTTATGACAAGGAGCTTATACAGCGGTTACAGGATATTATAAACAGCGACTTTGCCAAGGTGACCTACACCGAAGCGATAGAAATACTTGAAAAGCATAAGGATAAGTTTAAGTACCCGGTAAAATGGGGCGTCGACCTTCAGACGGAGCATGAAAGATTTTTGACCGAGCAGGTATACAAAAAGCCCTTGTTCGTAACGGATTACCCCAAAGAGATAAAGGCCTTTTACATGCGGCTCAACGACGACGGAAAAACCGTTGCGGCGGTCGACCTGCTTGTGCCGGGCGTAGGCGAGATAATCGGCGGAAGCCAGCGCGAGGAAAGACTTGACGTGCTGCTTTCAAGAATGAAGGAATTGGGCTTAAAGGAAGAGGACTACAATTGGTACCTCGATCTCAGAAGATACGGCGGCACAAAGCACGCGGGCTTCGGATTGGGCTTTGAGCGTCTGATAATGTATATCACCGCCGTGGGCAATATCCGAGACGTGCTGCCCTTCCCAAGAACCGTTGGAAATGCGGAATATTGATTTAATTTTTTGATACCGCTTTGTTTAATGAAAGCTTATTTCGTTAAAACGGCGTTTACGGCTATAACATTTATAAAATACCATAGGGCGCATTTTTAATAAAATTACTTTGCGTCACAAATGGGAAAGGAATGGTTATTCCAATGAAAAAATTTATTTCTTTACTTGTTGCGTTTGCCATAACACTTAATTTTGTATGTGTGCAGGTTGCGGCGGATGATGAAACAAGCAGCGGAACCTACTACGATGAATACGGCATGGCTGTTTTTGACTGGGAGCTTATCGGCGGCACTTTGTCCATAAGCCTTAAGGGCAATCAATCTAAGCCGATGCCTAATTTTGAGTCGCCCGACGACGTTCCGTGGTCGCATATAAGAGATCAGATAACCTTTATAAATATGAGTACCACTTTTACCACTATCGGCGACTACGCGTTTTACGGCTGTACGTCTTTGGAAAATCTGCCGGATTTTCCCGCTGAATCCAGCGGCCTGTACGGAAGCGGCGTTGTCGGCAAATATGCGTTTGCGGGCTGTACGTCGTTAACGTCGGTAAGAGTTCAGACTTTAACGGCCTTGATAGACGACGGCGCGTTTGAAGGCTGTACCGGTCTTACCGAGGTAGGGACATTCGGTATCACGGGTCTTGAATTCGGAAACGGTGTATTTAAGGACTGTACCTCGCTGACAAGCGTTGATTTTCCCATGGGCACTTCCACCCAAGGCACAATTGACGCAATGGGAGACGGAATGTTTGAAAACTGTACCTCTCTCACCAGTGTTAATATAGAGGGCATCGATTCTATCGGGATCGATACCTTTAAAGGCTGCACAAGCCTTGTTAACGCTCCTATCTCAAGAACGGTCACTTCTATCGGAGCAGGGGCTTTCAGCGGCTGTTCAAGTCTTACCTCCGTAAGAATGATCAATGTTACGGAGGTCGGAGCAAATGCCTTTGAGGGCTGTACTTCTCTCGAAGAGATAGACATTCCCGACGGCATCGAAAAGATCAGCGACTTTATGTTTCTGAACAATACTTCGTTAAAGTCGGTCACGATCCCGGACAGCGTAACCTCTATCGGTTTATCCGCCTTTGCGGGCTGTACCTCTCTTGAAGAAATGACGGTCCCCTACAATGTTACGGAGGTCGGAGATTTTGCTTTCAACGGCTGCTCGAACATGACCGCGGTCTATATTCCCGATACGGCAAGCAGCAGCTTTGACAATTACACAAACCTTGTTTCGATACCTACCTTTAAAGTATTATACAAGCAAAATGCCGACAGCGTTGAAATAGTTGCGATCGGCGGCGGCGGAGAAGCGGTGGATATACCCTCCCGCATAAACGGACTGCCTGTTGTTAAGGTCGATGAAGCGTATCACCATCTGGTGTCGCAGAATCACAGCCACGTTATACCCGACGGCGGAGATAAGTGCGCGATATGCGGCAAGGACGGCGGCTTAAGCTATAACACAAGCTGGTCCGTTACCGACGAAACGCTTATGATAAGCGCGGTAGAGGGTATTACCGACAATTACGGCAGAATGGATAACTATACCGAGTCCGCTCTGCCGTCCTGGAATGCCAAAAAAAGTGAAATAAAAAAGCTTCAGATCAGAGACGGCGTTATATATTTGGGCGACTACACTTTCTATGATTTAAGCATTGAAGGCATTTCGATCCCCTCGACAGTTACTCAGATAGGCAGTCATGCCTTCGGCAATGTTACAGTCACAAACCCCGACAATAAGGCCGTATGGCTTCCTCAGAGCGTTACAAACGTAGGCGACTACGTGTTTGAGGGAATAAACGGTGTTGACATAATACTTTACCCGGAATCTCTTCCCGCAGGTCCTATGGCTTTCCCCGAAAACGTGGTAAAGATGAAATACCGTGACGACGGCGACGTTATAAGAATAACCGAGGTTGACGACGAGAAATTTTTGGCAAACGGAGGTACATATGAATTTCCGTCGGAATGGCAGGGCAAGCCTGTTATTCCCAGCACTCACAATCACCGCTTTGAAAGTGAATTCGGACTTTGTACCGTTTGTCATGAGGTTTGGGGCGGAAATATAGGAAAAACAAATCCCGACGATGTTTATTGGTACTGGTCGGACGACAATTCCACCGTTTTTGTTTTGACAAAGGACGGTGTTGTTGATCCCAAAATAAAGGACTACACCGCTCCCACCATAGTCGGCTCGGCGGCCGATGTCGGCGACACCAACCCTTGGCAGAAGCTTTACAGACAAACGGCAAAGGATGTTTTAAAGCTCAGCATCAGCGGTAATATTACCGAGATCGGAGATTTCGCATTCCAGGGGCTTACCAAAATAACCAATATTACGATTCCCAAATCGGCAACAAGAATAGGCAATCATGCTTTTGAGGATTGCAGACAGCTTACCGAGATCATTATCCCCGACGGTGTTACGGAAATAGGCGAGGCCGCGTTCAAAAACTGCCTCAGAGTAGTTGTTATTCAGCTTCCCGAAAGCGTTAAAGTCATTGGCGCGGAAGCGTTCATAAACTGCTCGGGACTTAATCAGATCGCATATCCTTCGTCTATAAGCGGTTCGATACCTACCGACGGAACTATACCGAACGAAACCTTTAAGTTAGAGTATCAGCCTTATGCTGCCGATCCCGACAATAAGGTTGAGATAACAAAGATAAAGCCCGGTACACCCGGCGCGCTTGTAACCGTTCCCGAAACAATCTGCGGCAAGGAGGTCGTTTTCGTTGAGGAAGATTCCCGCGATCTGGTAAACAAGGAAACATGTCCTCATAAGTATATCGACCCAGATACAAACGTGTGTCAGATATGCGGAAACGTTCAGGGCGACGCCAGTGAGGACCTGGATAAAACCGTTGAATGGAAATTTTATTACGAAAACGGAAAAGGTATTCTGCACATCTGGGGCAAGGGAAAAATGCAGAACTTCACCAATGACGGTGAAAAGGCTCCGCCCTGGAAGGCTCATTTGCCCGAAATAAACGAGATCAAAATTGACAGCGGCGTAACCTCCATTGGCTCTTACGCTTTTGACGGCGCGCAGAATCTTTCCTCCGTCAACATTCCCGGTACCGTTACCGATATAGGCGGTCACGCCTTCGCACGCTGTGTGAACCTGAAGGAGATCATTATTCCCGATACTGTTACCAGAATGGGCGACGACGTATTTGTCGGCTGCGGTTTTACCGATACCTTCAGGATCATAATGCCCCACTCTCTTTACGATAATTGTAAGGATATACTTTTCACCACTTCGGATAACACAAAGGCTGTTGTTCTGTTTTACAGCGGCAACTTAATAGTAGGCGCAAGCATTGTCGGCGAATACACCGGCGACAGAGTACCGCTTCCCGACGGCTTTACTCTTGACGAAAATCACGAGCATTGCTTCAAGCCGAGCGATAATAAATGTATTCTTTGCGGTACGATCGGCGGCTACTGCGGTCCTATCGAACAGCGTCCTTACGCACAGTGGTCCTTTGACCAGCTGAACGGAGAGCTTAAAATCTCGGGAGACGGTGAAGTGACCTCTCATCCGTGGATAGGTCTGTATAAAGATCAGATACAAAGAGTAATTATAGGCGACAGGATCACATCTCTGTGCGACGACGCTTTCAAGAACTGCAAAATGCTCACGTATGTCGGACTGGGAACCGATTCTGCTTTAACAAATATCGGCAGCGGAGCTTTCAGCGGCTGTGATAAGATAACAAGCATCACATTCCCCAGAAATCTGAGAAAAATTGGCAGCGAGGCTTTTAAAGATACGGGCTTAAGCGGCATCGTAGTTCTGCCCATTCGCGTTAATGACTTAGCTCCCGACGCGTTTACCGGCTGCGATGATATAACGGCTCTTGCCGTTGACAACAGCCTGGCGGTTACGACAAATCCCGCACAGTGGGCTTTGCCTAATCCCAACGCGGCAATTCTGGCGTATGACGGTCAGGTTATTATGGGAATCTATATTCCCAACGATCCCGTACGCAGCGACGTAAAGGTCACCATACCCAGCCAGATTTTGGGCATTCCGATAGTTGCTATAAGAAACAGCATCGAAAGTGATGATTACGGCAACCACGATAAAATATCGGAGGTCGTGCTGCCTTCGACCATTCAATCCATTCAGGAAAACGCGTTTTCAAGATTTACCTCTCTCAGACAGCTGAATATTCCGACCAGCGTTACAAGCATCGGAAGAGCCGCTTTCTCTGAAACGGCACTCGAGAACGTTAATATACCCGACGGAATAACGGAGATACCCGAAAACGCATTTAACATCTGCCCCAATCTTAAAACCGTAAGACTTCCCAACGGCTTGCAGGCGATTCGCGAGGGTGCGTTTGCGTCCTGTAACCGATTGGAGGAGCTGACCATTCCCGATACGGTTACCATTATTGAGGATATTGCCTTTGCGGGCTGTCAAAGCCTGAAAAAGATCGTTATTCCTTACGGAGTAATTGATCCTATCGCTCCCGGAACGTTTGCCGGCTGCTCGGGCTTGGAGGTGCTGGAAATACCCAAGCACTGCTTCAGCGAGGCTTTGGAGGAAACGTTGGCTCCCGCTCAGACCACGGTGATAATTTACGACCTTATAGACGGCGTTTATCAGATAACCGGTGCCGTTTTGGGTAAGGAACAGCGTTGGGACAATGACAATCTCGTTCGCTATCCCGTTTGGGAGGGACACGACGACTGCTTTAACAGCAAGCGCAGATGTGTGCTTTGCGGACGTCAGGGCGGTAAGTGCGGCGATACCGCCACATGGATATTCAAGGATAACGAATATACCATAGTTATAAGCGGTACAGGCGAAATGTGGGATATGATAGAGGGCGACACTCACTTTGATGAAATGTGGAGCACTCTTAAGCCCATTGTACAGAAGGTCGAGATTAACAGCGGACTTGAATCAATAGGAGCAAACGCTTTTGCGGACTGCCCCGAATTAAACACTGTTACCGTTCCCGCTACCGTTAAGTCTATCGGCAGAAACGCATTCGGTAACAGCCCCAAGCTTGACACGGTTGCCATAGCCGAGGGCAGCGTACTGTCCACGATCGGCGACGAGGCCTTTAACGACTGTACCTCCTTGGAAAATATTTCTTTGCCTCCGTCTCTTACATCGATAGGCAGCAAGGCGTTCATGGACTGTACGGGTCTTAAGGGCATTACCGTTCCCAATAACGTGACCTTTATCGGTTCACAGGCGTTTTCAAACTGCACAAGGCTTGCGTTTGCGAGACTTTCCACGGCACTCAGCACCTTTGGAAACGAAGCCTTTACAAACTGTACTTCACTGACCGAGATAGTTGTACCTGTCGGCGCAACATCGGGTACCGATATATTCAAGGGCAGCGACAACATCGTATACGCGGTGATACCTCAAAGCTTTAACGAAAGCAATTTTACGTCTCCGCAGATCACGGTGGTAAAATACAACGCGGAAAACGGTATTGCGAGAATCACCGACGCGCACACTACTTTACCCAGAGAAACAATAGTGATCCCTGCCGAGATAATGGATAATACAGTAAGAGTAATATCCAGAAACGCCTTTACGGTAAACAGCGCGTACGACAAGGAAAACACCTCGGTACAGCTTCCCGAAACTCTTGAAAGAATAGAGGACTACGCTTTCGAGGGCTGTACATGGCTCAAGGAAATAAATATCCCGGGTGTTTCCGAGGTTTCGGGCGGCGTAGTATACATAGGCAAGCAGGCCTTTGAGGGCTGTACGACGCTGACCGAGGTCGTTGTACCCAACAGCGTTGAGTACTTGGGCAAGGAAGCGTTCCAGATGTGTACCAACCTGCAAAACGTTACTCTGTCCAATTCTCTGACGTCTATCGAAGAGTCAACGTTTAACGGCTGCTCCAAGCTGGCGTATATCGTTATACCCGAGGGCGTTACCGAAATCGAGGAAAAGGCCTTTGAGGACTGCGCACAGCTTAAATATGCGGTTATTCCGTTCAGCATGAGAAACGGCGTGATCAATTTCACTGCCTTTGACGGCTGCACCAATCTTGCCGCGCTCTTTGTGCCTACCGCAGACGCCGTAACAGACGACGACGGCGACGCGGACAGCGTAAAAGCTGCGGTTTCGGAGCAGGACGCAAGAAAATACAAACTTCGTATTGCCGTTTACAACAATAATAAGGAAGTATTTAAGGTATTCGACGGCACAACAAGCGATCCTCGAAGCACCTATGAGAAAGTTCTGGAAATGCCCGCGGGCTTTACGTTAAGAATAGACCCTCCTCACAAGGAATGCTTCAACATTCACAACCAGTGTATCCTTTGCGGCGACAGAGGCGGCTACTGCGGAGTAAACGCTCAGTGGAAGCTTGACTCGGCAGGCAACCTTATTATTTGGGGTACAGGTGCAATCGATCACGACAACCCCGAATACTACGGCACATGGGATAATTTCAGAAGCAGCATACTGCGTCTTGAAATAGGCGAGGGAATAACCTCTATTGACGACAACGCTTTCAAGAGCTGCCGTCTGATAAGCGCACAGCTTCCCAATACTCTTGAAGAGATCGGGAAAAACGCCTTCAGCGACTGTATCGCGCTTACGGCGATAGAGATACCCAACAGCGTTATAAATATCGGAGAGGGCGCGTTTGAGGGCGATCTTACATTAAGATCGGTTGTTCTGCCAAACAGCATAAGCAGACTTAACAGCAACACCTTTAAGGGCTGTATCTCTCTCGGAACCGTTAAGCTGCCGGAGGACTTAAGATATGTTGAAACCGGCGTGTTCAGCGGCTGTACTTCACTTACCACCATTGAGCTTCCCATAAACACAAGCCGTGTTTCCGAGGAGGCCTTCAAGGATTGTGTAAATCTTACTTATATAGTAGCACCCGATAAGTGCAACTACACCTTCAACGGCGACGAATTTGTAAACGCCACATACTTTAAGTACGCGCCCGAGGGCAATGGCGTTACCATTACCTACGCAAGACCCGGAAGAAACATTCACCACCTTGTTATACCCAAAGAAATTTCGGGCAGACCAGTTGTTTCAATAGGCGATAACGCGTTCGCGCCCGAAAATTCGGGCTACGCGAGTGTATTGGATGATGACGGCGGAGAAACGGGACTTATATCGGTAACCTTCCCCGAAACGGTTACGGCAGTAGGAAACGGCGCGTTTAAGGACAGAACCGACATCAAGAAGATAGTGTTCGAGGGAAGAGTCGAAACTATCGGCGATTCGGCATTTGAAAACTGTATCTCTCTTGAGGAAGCGGAGCTTCCCGATTCTGTCAGGGTAATAGGCAACAGGGCGTTCTATAACTGCGTAAGCCTTAAGACCATACCGCTTTATGAGGGCCTGGAGAAAATAGGAAGCAGAGCCTTTGAGGGCTGCAACTTTGACAGATCGGTTATAATCGTACCCTCCACAGTTGAGAAAATGGGCGAAAAGGCTTTCGGCAGCGTATCGAATACCGCCGTTATAGCAATTTCCCAGCAGCTTGCGGAAAATTACGATTATTCAAAGGATAACTGCGGTTACCTTATATACCGTGTAAAAGAGGACGGCATAAAGTCTGTAATGAAGGCAAAGCTGGGCGACGGAATGATAACCATTGCCGTTCCCAACAGCATGATCGTCGATCCTTTGCATGAGCATTGCTGGATCAATGACTCTCACAGCTACTGCGCACTGTGCGATTTCGCGGGCGGAAGCTGCGGAGGCGATGAATCCGTAGACGGCAAAAACGCTTTCTGGAGAATAGACAGAGAAACAGGCACACTTTATATTACGGGTACAGGCGAGCTTAAGGACTACCTGGGCGACGAGACCGCTCCTTGGCTGGCATCCGAATTGAGAAATTTCATCAAGGCGATCGAGATAGGAAACGGTATTACAAATGTTCCGTCAAACGGTTTCCTTAACTGTGAAAACGTAAAGACAGCCGTAATACCCGCAACTGTTTCCGTTATCGGCGAAAACGCTTTCATGGGCTGTACATCGCTTACGGAGATCGTAATTCCCGACGGTGTTGAAAATATAGAAGAAAACACCTTTAAGGGCTGTTCATCACTCAAAAACGTCAAGCTTCCCGATTCTGTATCAAATATTTCATCGGGCGCATTCCAAGGCTGTACTTCGCTGTCTTATATCGAACTGGGCGATAATGACGTTCTGATCGCAAGCGACGCTTTCAGCAGCACTCTTGACTATATCGCCGCAGGAAACAACGCAAAAATCAACCGCGGCAGCTACAACGTTTTCAGATACGAACCCGTTGAAAACGGCGTGAAAATAGTAAAGGCAGAGTTGGGCGGCAGCAAGTCGGAATTGAAATTCCCAAGCAGCATCGGCGGAAAGACAGTTGTCGCTATCGGCGGAGACGTAGTAAGCGGCTATACCGAGGGTATAAAGCAGATAACCATTCAAGAGGGAGTTGAAGTAATAGAGGGCAACGCATTCAAGGGCTGCGCCGATCTTACATACTTAACTCTTCCCAAGTCCTTAAAAGCAATAGGAAACGGCGCGTTTACGGACTGCGTATCTCTTGCGCAGCTTAACCTCAGCAACGGTCTTAAAACTATCGGCGAAAACGCCTTTAAGAACTGCGGCATCACAAAGGTCAAGATTCCTTACAGCGTTACCGAGGTAGGAAACGGCGCATTCTCTGACTGCGAGAAGCTTGAAACCGTTATCGCACCCGAGAATACCGTTATCAACCGTAATTACTTCCCCGCAGCGACCCTTGTAAGCTACAACGAAGCAGAGCGCATAACCAAGGCAAGCTTGGGCAGCGGAAGAAATACAATAGACAAAAACGGCATGGAGGTAGACCCCAATCACGAGCATTGCTGGTATCAGGGCGTATGTCTGCTGTGCAACGACAGCGGCGGACTTTGCGGAAGCGGCCTGCTGTGGTCGCTTAACGGCGGAGTACTTGTGATAGAACGCCGTGACGGATTGGGTGCAACCGATCAAGATACAGGTGAAATGTATGATTTCGGCAGCGCGACCCCCACGCCATGGGCCGACAGAGCGGGAGAAATCACAAAGCTCGTAATCAGAGAGGGTACAGTATCGATCGGCGCGAACGCCTTCAGAGACTGCACCGCCTTGACCGACATAAGCGAGGCATTCCCCTCCACGATCACAAAAATAGGCGAAAACGCGTTCAGAGGCTGCGTCAGACTCAGCGGTGAGCTTGTTCTCGCGGAAAATATCACAGAGGTAGGAGCAAACGCGTTTGCGGATTGTCCCGAACTAACAAAGATCATTCTTTCGGATAAGACAGGTCCCTTGAACGTATCCTCGAATACGGCGGTCATCAAGTATCACTTTGAGGGAAGCAATGCGGTAATAACCGAGATCGTTCCCGTAGCAGGCAAAAAGACCGACATTCCCGACTATATACTGGCACATAAGGTAGTAAAGGTAGAGAAGGCTTACAGAAAGTACGTTTCCGATAAGCATAGCCACTATCATACCGAAGAGGACGGCAACCGCTGTACGCTTTGCGACAGAATAAGCGGTGAATGCGGCCCCAACACAAACTGGTATATAGATGAGGAAAACAACCGTCTTATTATCGACGGAGAAGGCGTAATGTACGATTACAACGACGCTGACGCACCTTGGACCCAGTACGCGGAAATAATCGACTATATCATTATCAGAGAGGGCGTAACCTCTATCGGCAACAACGCCTTTGTTAACTGCGGAAGCTTCGACGAGATAACGCTTCCACAAAGCATTACCTCTATTGGAGACAACGCCTTTGCGGGCTGCACTATCCGCAGAATGTATATTCCTTCTCATATCAGTCAGGCGGACAGAGATAAGCTGAGCCGTGATATTGAAAAGGTGTTCTATACCGTAGGACAATACGAAAACGGCGAGCAATACGCCGACGTTACAAGAATCGATCTCCCCGAGGGCGTTGAAACAATAGTTCTGCCCAAGACAATAAACTGCATACCTGTAAGACAGGTTTACGCCGACTTCAGAAAGTACGTTTCACAGGACGGCCATGAGCATAAGTATGAGGATTCGGACACCGACGAATGTCACAGCTCCGAATGTCTCATTTGCGGAAAGGTAACTTATATTCACGTTTGGGAAGACTCGTGGAGCAGCGACGACAACGGTCACTGGCATGGCTGCGAAAGAGGCGATTACAGCCCGATAAAGGACGGTATCATTGACGGCAGCGGCTACGAGGATCATGACTGGACGGAGGTCGACAGAAAAGAACCTACGCAAAGCGCGGAGGGCTGGATACTTTACCGCTGCGATGTGTGCGGCAGGGAAAAGACGACCACACTTCCCAAGCTCGAGCCGGGCAATCCCAATCCTCCCATAACAGGCGATAACCCCGATCCTCCGGGAACCGGCGACAATCCTACTCCTCCCGGAACAGGAACAGGAACAGGCGGTGGCGGCGGTTTCGTTCCCTCTCCTCCCTCAACGGGCGGCGGCACGACCAATCCTCCCGGAACGGGCAGCGGCACGGTAGATCCGCCAAGCACGGGAAACAACGGCGGCACAAACACCACAACGCCTCCGCAGACTCAGCCCTGGGAGAATACCGCGCCTCCCGTAACCAATCCTCCCGGCGGCAGCAATATTCCCAACGAGTCGAATTTTAACGGAAACTATAATCTAAGCACGGAACCGGCGAATAACGCTCTTAACGCGTCCATTGCGAACAACACGTCGCAGCTCCTTTCCGCGGTGCTCACTCAGGAGGAGCTTGATAAGCTGGTTAACGGCACTTCGACTGTTCAGATAATTCTTTCCGTTACCGAGGGCGACGGCACTGTAAGTCTCAGAGACCGTGCTATAATCAGCGCGGCATTGGGCGAGTACAAACTGGGCGAGTACCTGGACATCAGCTTGTACAAGGTTATAGACGGCGTAAGAGAGAGAATAACTCATACAAGCTCGCCTATAACAATAACGATCGATATACCGAGCAGCTTAAGGAACGGCGGCAGAAGATTCAGAATGATAAGAGCGCATGAAGGCACAGCCGCAATTCTGAGAGATATGGACAACAATTCCAACACGATCACCATATCCACGGACCGCTTCTCACCTTACGCTATCGCGTACACCGATTCGGTAAACGTAAGCGAGGATTACGACCCGCCCATGAATACCGGCGACACGGGAATTTCCGCTTTTGTTCTGGTAACAATGGCGTCGGGACTTACCGCGGTAGGTATGATCTACTTCAATCACGCTTCCGATGTAGTGGTTGATCAGGAGAGAAGAAGAAAAATCGCAAAGCTTGTGGCTTTCGGAAAAAAAGGCAAGCTTCAGAAGTATCTGGCGATTCCTTTGATTTTCTTGGTAACGCTTTACTATCAAGGCATAGAGGGAATACAGAAGAACAAAAAGGACACGGCTGATGAAGCGTAAATAAACAAAACCCCTTTCGCTGAGGCGAAAGGGGTTTTGCTTTTGTTTTTTATTTGCCTATTGATTTTTTGAATTTCCAAAGACCTATCCCGAATTTGATAAAAATCGCCAAGTAAAGCACAAACATAATCGCAAAAACGATGCTTAAGAGCTTCGGGAACAAGTACAGATCGCCGCCCTCCTCCGCGTGAAGTCTCGCCTGAAGTGTCTGTGTTACCAATTGAGGTATGATTATCATAAAGAATATAACGAAAAGGGGTGATATTCTCCTGCGGTATATATTTTTGAGCATTTCAAGCCTTGATTCGTTATCACAGAAAATGCCTTCCTCGTTTTCCTTCATTTCGGCCGCGGGTTTACGGAAATAGCTGTAACCGTACATATCCTGCAAATATTCCCAGCCGCAGTCCTTAAACATCTGTATATACTCGTCCATATCCTTTTCATCGCCCTTGAAATCAAGCTGGTAAACAACGTCCTCCGGCTCGCATTTCTCAAAAACATAGTGTGAGCCGGTATATCTGACAAATTTCCAGCCCTCGCTGTGCTGCTTTCTTAAATATTCCTCTTCCTTTTCCCAGTCCACCGGCGAGAAAAATCTTACGCGCCGTTTTATTGTTTTTGTATTACTCATTTGTATATCCCTCCGTAATATTTTGATATAAGCGTTTTATTCTCTTTATTTCCAAATCAAGAATTTCCTGTCCCAGCTCGGTTATTAAGTATGTTTTTCTTTTGCTTTCCTCTCGGATAAATTTTATCAGGCCGTCCTTTTCCATTTTGGACAGACTTCCGTACATTGTCCCGGGGGTAATTATGATCTCCCCTTCGGTCAGCTCCTGTACCTTTTGTACAATACCGTACCCGTGGTTTTCCTCTCTCAAACATAGGAGTATATAAAACCCCGTTTCGGTCATCGGCACATAAACCTTTTTCAGATGAGCGTCCATGATCTCCTGTCTTGCGGAATCTTTTTCCTTTTTCAAGGCTTCACCTTCCTTTATGTATATCGGTGCGATATATCGAACTTCGATATATTAAGTATAGCACTGCGATATATATTTGTCAAGAGGTTTTTTAAAAAAAATAACGCTCCATTTTTTTAGGAGCGTTATTTTTTATGTAGAAATATTTACAGCATTATGCCTTGAAGTCCCAATTATATTCGTTTTCGTCCGATTCCTCTACGGTTTCGGCAACGTCCTTCCAGCTGAAGCCCTTAAGCTTTTTCAAAAGCTCCTCGGTGGTGGAAGCGGTAATTGTGGCCTTTTTCTTAACGGTATACTTGGTGTTGGAGGAGGACTTCTTTTCGGAAGCTCTCTTCTTAGTCGCTTCATTGATACGGTCGTTGTTTGCCTTCGTTGCTTTTTCCAAATCAGCAAACAGGGTCATTTTTCCGTTACTGTCAAACGCTACGCCGACTTTTGAAATATCGTTTTTGGTAAGTCCGTCTTTATCCGCGTTTGTATATCCGAACTGAGCGTTGATCTGTTCGGACATGCGCATAGCACCGTCGATTCCGTCGAGCTTTTCCTTCATATAGCCCTTGTCGTTTGCCATTTTTTCCAGCTCGTCGGGAGTAAGCAGTACGGAAAACTCGCTTGCGCTGTCGGAGAGAATGGATTTCGCCTCTTCTGTGCTGCTGAAATCGCGGACGATAAAGCTTGTATTGCTGCCGTATTTGGCAATCAAAGCGTCAAGCACCGACTGTGCCTTTTTTGAAAGGCCGGTTACCTTGTTGGAGTCGGTTTTTTCGGTATTATCGGTCTTATTCTGTCCGAAAATATCGTTAGAGGACATTTCGTTTTGTTTTCTGTAGCTGTACGCTTTTCGGCTGGCGTAGGAATTATAGCGGCTTGTTGAAAAGTTGTTATTTATCGGATTCATTTTCCTCAATCCTTTCAGGTTGATTTTTAGTGCAGTACCATTATGCAAGTATTACATTTTCCTAAATATTATATCGGCAGCTTTTCAAAAAACTTTAGTGTTTTTTGAAAAAAATGTAAAATAGTTTTGAGTTGTATATAGTTAATAATTTCATATTCGTCACCTAACAGCCCGCACAATTTCCCGTACGCAAATTTTAACTCGGCATAAAATTTTCGCTTGTCATTTTCGTATAACCATAAAAATGTTCGGCGATCAAAAAGTACTCTTGTTTTTTTGCTTTTGCGGTCCGACTTTCCTCTTGCGGAGTATTTGGCAGTGAAGGCAGCGACGCGGCGGTTCCGAAGGGCTTTGTTTCTTTAAGCTCGTTTAAGCTTGTGCCTGCTTGTCCGTTTGATCCTTCTCTTTTTCTTTATTCGCTGCACCCGATCTTGCAAACATTCTCCAAAGTACAATCACCGCCGCCGCAGCAAGGACAAATTCCGAGGTAAGCTGCGCATAAGCAAGACCGTATAGCGGGAATAGGAAATTCAACAGAAACAAAGCGGGTATTTCAAGCACTATCTTTCTCAGCAGCGCGAAAACAAGTGATTTTTTTCCCATTCCGCAGGCCTGGAAAACGTTGACGGCAAGAAAGTCAATGCAAAGGAACGGCAGTCCTAAGCACATACCGCGCAAAAACGCGCTTCCGTAACCGATAACGACATCATTGTCCATAAACATACGAATAACGCTTTGGGAAAATACCGAGAAAAAGACGGAGACCGTTACCAAAAAGCTTACAGACAGCTTTCCCGTAAAGGTAATACTTTTTTTCATCCTTAAATGATTTCCGCTTGAATAATTGTAGCTTATAAGCGGCATAACGCCCTGCGAGAAGCCCCACGCGATATTCATGGGAACCATGTTTACCTTATAGGCAATGCCCATAGCCGCCACCGCGTCGGGACCGAAGCCCGAGGTGAAGTTATTAAGCACCGTCATTCCCGTAACGTTAAGCAAATTCTGAATTGAGGCGGGAATGCCTACGGCGCAAACACCCAAAACAATGCTTTTTTTCGGCTTAAACATTTTCGGGTCGATACATACGTAGGTTTTGCCCCGTCTTACAAACAGCAGCACAAAGAAGTAGAGACAGGCAAAGCAGTTGGATATAAAGGTAGCCAGTCCCGCTCCCGCGGAACCCATATTTAAGCCCCAAGGCAGTACGAACAGCGGGTCCAATATAATGTTTAAAATACAGCCGCTCATGGTGCCTATGCTTGCATGGAGCGTTGCGCCCTCGGCTCTTACCAAATATGCCATAACAACATTTAAGATAGCGGGAGCCGCGCCGCAGGTCACCGTCCATTTGAGATACTCTGCCGTCGCAAAGAAGGTTTCCGAATCCGCGCCGAGTATGCTTAAGAAAGAACCACTGAAAACAGTGTATATTACCGAAAAAAGTATTCCGCTGAATAATGCGCAGTAAAAGCCGAAAGCCGAGCTTTTGCTCACCGTTTCGTAGTCCTTCGAGCCAAGGGCGCGGCTCATCATGCTGGAGCTGCCTACGCCGAAAAGGTTGTTTATTGCGTTGAAGGCAAGCAAAACGGGGGCGGCAAGCGTTACAGCCGAATTTTGTATCGGGTCGTTCAGCATGCCGACAAAATATGTATCCGCCAAATTATAAATCACCATTACCAGCGCGCTGATAACGGTAGGTATCGCCAAGGTAAGAACCGATCTTGAGATCGGAGCCTCTTCAAACAGAAACTGTTTTCCTTTATCCTTCATTTTATACGTCTTCCTTTCATATATCCGCATCATTCAAAAAATATTCATCTGTCAAATTGTAATACTAATATCCATTTAAAAAGTAGACAAGCTACTTTTTAAATGCGCTGCCGCAATAGCGGCAGCGTGAGGGAGCGAAGCTCCCTCAGATATTGTATTGAACGTACATATCCG
>JAAVIF010000013.1 GCA_014799365.1 Oscillospiraceae bacterium | reverse complement strand
GCGGATATGTACGTTCAATACAATATCTGAGGGAGCTTCGCTCCCTCACGCTGCCGCTATTGCGGCAGCGCATTTAAAAAGTAGCTTGTCTACTTTTTAAATGGATATTAGTATTATAGCAAAGCGAGAATAATTATTTTATAAAATTATAGCACAAATTGTCGGACGTGTCAACGTGAACGTTATACCTAAAAAAGCGGTCGGACAGCCGTTTTCAAGCTGTCCGACCGTGTTTCCCGTGTCGTTTTGCGGTGATGCCGTATTATGTGTATTTATACTAATCCCTTTTAGAACTGTGGGATTAGTGCTTCGGGTGCAATTCCTTTTTTAACTGTTGGTATTACGTCAGTTCAAAAAGGGATTGGTATTATTTATCGGAAATCATATCCTCTACGCTTTCCAAAGGAAACGGCGGCAGCGCAAGCGGCTTTAAGGCAATAGACAGCAGCTTTACGGGATTGTCGTCCGCCGCAATGCGGTTTGAGCTTAAATGCCCGCAGCTTCGGCAGCGGTGTATAACGGCCCATTCGCCGTCCCTTCTTACCCAAACTCCGATAGGGTCCATTATTCCTCCGCAGTCCGCCGCCCTGTCGCCCGGGATATTGTCAAGGTGAAGACTTGAAAGGCAGTGGGGGCAGTGATTGCGGTGGCGGCTTCCGGCTCCCTCGCAGGAGATCGGTTTGCCGCAGTTGGCGCATATAAAGCGGTCCGCACTTTTGCCCTCGGAACCGTTTATATTTTTATTTTCGTTTATTTTGTTTTTCAATGGTTTTACCTCCTGAAGATTTTAAACATCTTAAGGGAGGTTATGCGGGCAGATACTCATCAAGCTATTAGCGTATCTGTTATTTGTTTTTGCAAACCTCCCACATTATAAAACCACCGATTGATTCATATTTGTCAAAAACATCATACTCCTTTTATTTTTTTTTCGATCATCAGCACCGCCGACATGTAAAAATAAAATCGGGAACAAGACGCAGTCCCGCTCCCGATTTGAGATATTCTCATTACATGTACGGCAAAATTGCATGATAAAAGCAAATGCTTATAAAATGTAATCCGCCAAATCAGCCTTAATAACCGCTTCGTTATCGGTATGAGCCTTCATAACAAGCTCCTTGGAAAGGTCTATGCTGAAAATGCCCATGATAGACTTAGCGTCAATAGCGTATCTGCCGGAAATGAGATCCACATCAAAATCGTACTTAGACACTGCGTTTACGAATTTCTTTACATCATCGATGGTGCTGATTCTTACTTTGTACTCAACCATAACAAAATCCTCCTTGTTATTTATTGACTTAATAGTAACAAATTTTACGTTAAAAAGCAAGTGCTTTAACGAAAAAATTTTTCAAAAACCGAAAATTTGGTTAATCTACCAAAAATTTGTCTATTCTTGTGAGATAATCCTTATAATTATCCGAATGGATTATCAAATCAAGGTCTGTATTTGTTTCAAAAGTGAACAATCCCATAATGCTTTTCGCGTTGATCTTGTAATTTCCCATTGCAAGGTCTACGGGATAGTCGAAACCGCAGGTGATCCTGTTGAACTCCTTCATATCGTCTAAAGAATGAAGAGATATTTTTACGTTTTTCATCAATTCGCCTTCTTTAATAAGTATTGTTTATTTTCATATAAAAGGACAAGTCCTTTACATGTGTTATATTATCACTTTTTTTGTCAAAGTCAAGTGAGTTTTCAAATTTTCCGTCAAAAAATTGAAATTTTTTTCAAAATAATGTATAATAAGAAAAAGAGAAATACTTTTTTGTAGACTTTAAACAAACACAGTTTTTAAGCGTGTTTTTTGTTGATTTTAAACAAATATGGGTTGTAATTATGAAATTTTTAATTTTAACACAGGGCTGCAAGGTCAATCAGTACGACAGCGATATAATTTCCGCCGCTATGCTGTCAAACGGGTATATAAGGGCGGATGAAAACGATACCCCCGACATCGTTATCGTAAACACCTGCACCGTTACCGAAAACGGAGATAAAAAGGCGAGAAGGCTTATTTCAAAGCTAAGGCGTGATTATCCCTCGGCGGTTATTGCGGTAACGGGCTGTTACCCGCAGGCTTTTCCGAAGGAAGCGGCTCTTAACCGATACGCGGATATTGTTGTGGGCAACTCCGAAAACAAAAGCATACCCGCTCTTATTTCCGAATTTACGGAAAGTAAGGCCAAAAAAATCAAAATCGAACCACACGAAAGGGAATTTTACGAGCCCGAGGAATTTTTTCACAGCGGCAAGACCCGTGCTTTTATCAAGATAGAGGACGGCTGCAACCGATTTTGTTCATACTGCATTATCCCGACGGCAAGGGGGCGTATTCGTTCAAGAAGTCTATCCAATATTATAAAAGAAACGGATTTCCACGCTAAGGACGGTCATAAGGAAATAGTGCTGACGGGGATCAATTTGTCATGCTATGGCGCGGATCTGGGACTTACCCTTTTTGACGCCGTACAAGCGGTGTCGGATAATCCGCTTATCGAAAGGGTAAGGCTTTCATCTCTCGAACCCGAGCTGCTTACCCCCGAACAAATAGAGAAGCTGTCAAAAATCGAAAAGCTTTGCCCGCATTTTCATCTTTCTTTGCAAAGCGGATGCGACGAGACCCTGAAGAGAATGAACAGGCACTACACATCGGAGGAATACGCCGAAATAGTTGAAAATTTAAGAAAAGCTTTCCCCGCTTGCGCAATTACAACCGATATAATGGTCGGCTTTGCGGGGGAAACCGAGGAGGAATTTGAAAAATCCCTTGAATTTGCGGAGCGGATAGGTTTTTCCCGTGTTCATGTTTTCACATATTCGATACGTCCGGGAACTGCCGCCGCTTTAATGCCGGATCAAGTGTCCGAAACGGCAAAGGAACAGCGTTACGGCAAAATGACCGGGCTTTCCGAGCGTTTGCGGCGGGACTTTTTTGAAAAAAACCTGAATACCGTTCATAAGGTGCTTATAGAAAGGCAAATATCGCCCGAATATATCAACGGCTACACGGAAAGCTACATTCCCGTGCGTATTTACGGCGGAAAGGCAAAGCGGCATGATATTGTTAAGGTGAAAATCACCGAGGTAAAGGAAAATTTTTGCGTTGGTACGGTGGTGTAGGGTTTTGTTTTTATCAAGCTCAATACTTTGCGTAATTTTAATGTTTAACCACTTGAAAAAAGATAAGAAAAGAAGTATAATATTAACATATCGGTATAAAGCAAAAAATACAAGCTTTTTACAAAAGAAAGGAAAAACAAAATGGCTGTCTATCGCATTTATGTGGAGAAAAAAACCGAATTTGACATTGACGGAAAGGGTGTTCTTGACGATCTTCGCACCGCTTTGCGAATTGAAAGCGCGGAGAACGTGCGTATTATCAACAGATACGACGCGGAAGAGATCACCGAGGAAAATTTCAGGCGTTCGATCCCCACCGTTTTCAGCGAACCTCCCGTAGATAATATTTATGAGGAGCTTCCCGAGTTTGACGGCAATTGCCGCGTATTTGCGGTGGAATTTCTCCCCGGACAGTTTGATCAGCGCGCGGACAGCGCGGCGCAGTGTATACAAATGCTGTGTCAGGGCGACCGTCCCGTTGTAAAGTACGCCAAAATATACGTTTTAAGCGGAAAGATCACCGACGAGGAATTTAAAAAGATAAAGCATTATCTTATCAACGCGGTGGAAGCCCGTGAGTGCGGATTGGAAAAATACGACACCCTTAAGATAAAATATGATATTCCCACGGAAGTTGCTACTCTTGACGGATTCCTTGACCTGGACGACAGCGGACTTGCCGATTTTGTCAAAAAATACGGTCTGGCCATGGACAACGACGATATAAAGTTCTGCCGGAATTATTTCAAGAGCGAAAACCGCTGTCCCACCATAACGGAAATCAGAATGATAGACACCTATTGGAGCGATCACTGCCGTCATACTACCTTCGGCACTATTATTGACAACGCGGAGATCGCCGCTCCCTACATTGCGGATACATACAAGGAATACAGGATACACCGCAGTGAGCTTGGCAGAGAAAACAAGCCCCTTTGCCTTATGGATATTGCTACTCTTGCGGCAAAGAAGCTGAAAAAGGACGGTCTTCTTCCCGACCTTGACGAAAGCGAGGAAATAAACGCCTGCTCCGTTAAAATTACCGTGGACAACAACGGCAAGGACGAGCAGTGGCTTCTTATGTTCAAAAACGAGACCCACAACCACCCCACCGAGATCGAACCCTTCGGCGGCGCGGCTACCTGTCTCGGCGGAGCGATACGCGACCCTCTTTCGGGACGTTCCTTTGTTTATCAGGCAATGCGCGTTACGGGCGCGTCCGATCCCCTTTTGCCCGTTGATCAAACCATACCCGGCAAGCTTCCGCCCCGTAAAATCACTACCACCGCGGCGGCGGGTTACTCCTCCTATGGAAACCAGATAGGTCTTGCCACGGGACATGTTGCGGAAATTTATCACAAGGGCTATATGGCTAAGCGCATGGAGATAGGCGCGGTTATCGGCGCGGCTCCCATAGAAAACGTGCGCCGCGAAAGACCAGCGGCGGGCGACGTTATTGTTCTCTTAGGCGGAAAGACGGGACGTGACGGCTGCGGCGGTGCTACCGGCTCTTCCAAGTCTCACAGCGTTGAAAGCCTTGAAAGCTGCGGCGCGGAGGTGCAAAAGGGCAACGCTCCCGAGGAGCGCAAATTACAGAGACTGTTCAGAAATCCCGAAGCCACAACGCTTATCAAACGCTGCAACGACTTCGGCGCGGGCGGTGTTTCCGTAGCCATCGGCGAACTGGCGGACGGTCTTGAAATAGATCTGAACGCCGTACCCAAAAAGTACGACGGCTTGGACGGCACCGAGCTTGCCATTTCCGAATCCCAGGAAAGAATGGCGGTAGTTGTTGAAAAGGAAAACGTTGACAAGTTTATCGCTCTTGCGGGAAGCGAAAATCTCGAAGCTACTCCCGTGGCGGTGGTAAAGGAAGAACCCCGCCTTAAGATGAACTGGAACGGAAAGACTATCTGCGATATTTCAAGAGATTTCTTGAACTCCAACGGCGCGGAAAAGCATACCGATGTTGCCGTTCCCAAGCCCGAGGTAAGCTATTCGACAGGCAGAAAAAATACGGCCGAGGACTGGGAGAATTTAGTACAAGACCTTAACATATGCTCACAAAAGGGCCTTATTCAGCGTTTTGACAGTACTGTCGGCGCGGCTACCGTTTTGATGCCCTTCAGCGGCAAGACCCAGCAGACCCCCGTTCAGGCCATGGCGGCAAAAATACCCGTTTCGGGCGGAAATACAAACACCGCTTCTATAATGGGCTGGGGCTTTAATCCTTCAATCAGCGAGCAGTCGCCCTATCACGGAGCGATGCTGGCGGTTATCGAAAGCATAGGCAAGGTGGTTGCGGCGGGCGGCTCTTCCAAAAAGTGCTGGCTCACCTTCCAGGAATATTTTGAGAGAACGCAGAACAACCCCTCACGCTGGGGTAAGCCCTTTGCGGCTCTTTTGGGCGCGTACAAGGCTCAATTGGAGCTTTCCTGCGGCGCGATAGGCGGCAAGGACTCCATGTCGGGTACCTTTGAGCATATCGACGTGCCTCCCACCCTTGTTTCCTTTGCAGTTTCCACCGCAAAGGCGGATAAGGTCATCAGCGCGGAATTTAAGCTGCCTTACAGTAAGCTTTATTATATCGGCCCCGCTTACGACGAAAACAAGCTGCCCGATTTTGACAGCGTTAAGTTTGTTTTTGAAACGGTGGAAAAGGCTATAAAGGACGGAAAGGCTGTTTCCGTATGGTCGATAGCGAACGGCGGTATTGCCGAGGGTATTTTCAAGATGTCGCTGGGCAACAGGATAGGCGCGAAGCTTGAAGCTCTTGACGACGAGACCTTGTTCACTCCATGCTACGGCGGATTTATCATCGAAGCCAACGGCGAGATAGAAAACGCGCAGTGCATAGGCGAGACCTGCGAGGAATATAAAATTTACTGCGGCGGTGTTGAGCTTGACATTGCGGCTCTTGAAGAAAAATGGAACAGCAAGCTTGAACCGATCTTCAAGAATACCACCCCCGCACAGCCCGCGCCCGCACCTGTTGCTTACACAAAGGGCTGCGAGATCGTTTGCGCGCCCGCTAACAGGATCGCTAAGCCAAAGGTGCTTATCCCCGTATTCCCCGGCACAAACGGCGAGTACGATATGGCGGACGCGTTCAACAGAAACGGCGGCGAGGCGGAGACCTTTGTTATAAGAAATCTTAACGCTGCCGCAATGGANGAATCGGTGGAAGCCTTTGCAAAGCTTATCGGCAAGGGGCAGATAATCGCCGTTCCGGGCGGCTTCAGCGGNGGNGANGANCCNGANGGNTCNGCNAANTTNATTAACGCCTTTTTCAGAAATCCCAAGATAAAGGACGCNATAAACGATATGCTTTATCACCGNGACGGCCTGATGATNGGTATCTGCAACGGTTTCCAGGCACTGATAAAGCTGGGACTTCTGCCCTACGGCGAGATAAAGCCCTTGACCGAGGAAAGCCCCACTCTGACCTTTAANACCATTGGCAGACACCAGTCNCAGCTTGTTTANACCAAAATNTGCACCGACAAAACGCCGTGGCTTATGCACTGCAAGGTTGGCGAGACCTATACCGTGCCTATTTCTCACGGCGAGGGCAGGTTTGTCGCCAACGAGGANGTTATTCAGAAGCTGATCGACAACGGTCAGGTGGCTACTCAGTACGTTGATTTAAGCGGCAGCCCCACAATGGAGCTTAGCTTTAATCCCAACGGCTCNATGCANGCGATAGAGGGTATTATTTCTCCCGACGGGCGTGTATTCGGAAAAATGGGNCACAGCGAGCGTATAAGCGACGAGAGATGCGCGGTNAATGTGGACGGTAATAAGCTGCTGCCTATGTTTAAGGGCGGTGTGGATTACTTTAAGTAAATCGGAGAGCTTTAATGGCTTCTGCAAATAATAATTCCAAGCTGTATATAAGAATTTTGCTTATATTTATCGCGGTGATTTCAGTTACGGTAACGGCGGTTTTATTCGTTTTCCCGGCAGTGTANGAAAACAACTGTAAAACAAGGGTAAATAAAGAGCTTGAAAGCAGGCTNACAAGCGATGTGCTGAACGCCAATATCTGTATTATACAAAATAATTCCAAAATTATCGGCGACAGNGAGCANCTTACCTATTCGGCGGGTGCAAGCGGCGTTGTTTTTGACAAGCAGGCGGGTAAATACTACGCCCTGACCGCTTATCATGTTGTTTCNGAGGCCGGTGAAAACACCAAATTCCTTATACAGCCTTATACAGCCTTGCCCTATTCTCAGTACGACAGCGGAGGTATTGTCGAATACTACGGTCAATTTCCNGCCGCAAAGATCGAATATTNCGAGGAAAGCTGCGACTTAGCGGTTATAAGCTTTTATTCCTCGGAAGATCTGGGAATAATAAACGTTGCGGAATCGGACGCGGAAAAGGGAACCGACATTGCGGTTATCGGCAATCCCGAGGGTGAACGCTTTATTCACAGCTTTGGGAATATCATTTCAAACGACACGACATTTTTTTCCGGAAACGACGGATATGAGAGAAATTATATCATTAAGCACAATGCTTATGTCGCTCCCGGGAGCAGCGGAAGCGCGGTGTTATCTTTTGNAAACGAAAAAGCGGAGATAGTGGGGATAAATATAGGCGGCGGCACGAATTTTATGGGTAAATTCAGCTATGGTGCGATGATACCTTGTCAGCAGATAAGGAGCTTTTTAAACGATTGGAAAGCGGTGCGGTAAAGGAGTTTTCGGCAATGACAAAAAAAGCGGAGGATAAAATAAGCACTGCGGAAAAACAGCGATACGACAAAATCAAGCGTTTAACAGCTCTGCTTTGNGGAGNAAATCCTATAATAGATACCCTTATCTCGGATATGCAGGACAAGCCTTTTAAAACAGGCGGCAGAATAACCGTTGACGGCGAAATTATCCGCATAAAAAATAAGTCTTATGAAGCCCGACAGCTGCAAAAAATCGTAATCAGTACCGAGGGCTCTATGAGAATCTATGACCGCTACGGGAAAAAGCTNTGCGGTTCGCTTACTCTTAACTCTTCCNCCGCCAATGTGGAGCTGTTTTGCTTATGGGCAAGAAAACACAAAATTCCTGCCGAGGCNGTTTCGGGGATACCCGAGAAAGTTATTCTTTCGATTTTCTTGGGGGTAGTTACTATGGTGGTTGCGCTGGTGAAGGTGCTTTCACGTATTTATGGTTAAATTTTATCTGTAACGAACAAAGTATACAATGAAAGGTATTGTATTGAAGTTATGATAAGAGAAATTACGGAAAATGACCTTGACGGACTGTTAAAGCTTTATACACAGCTTCATGGAAACCNNTTNCCNGAAAAAAGCGANNNATTAAANCNNCTTTGGAGCGAAATTTTGTCCGACCGCAATCATCATATAATAGTATACGAGGAAAAAGGAGAAATAGTTTCCTCCTGCGTATGCGTTATTGTCCCAAATCTTACCCATGGGCAAAGACCCTATGCGCTTATCGAAAACGTTATCACCGATGAAAGGTACAGAAAAAAGGGCTATGCTACGGCTTGCCTTGATTTCGCAAAGGAGATCGCCAAAAAGGAAAGCTGCTATAAAATAATGCTTATGACAGGCTCGAAAGAGGAAAGCACGCTGAATTTTTATAAGAAAGCGGGCTATAACAGTAATGATAAAACGGCCTTTATTTGTTGGCTGTGAAAGGCAGGATTTGCACATGGAAAAAACGTTTACATGCCCTTACTGCGGCGGAAAGAAATTTGTTGTTGGCAAACAGGACGGATATGCTGAGGTTTATCCCGCGGATAAGTTTTTTTCCTTTAAAACTCAAAAGCTTTANCATGAAATTTGCGTAAACTGCGGTACGGTGGTAAGGTCGTATGTNAAAAATCCCGAAAAGCTGAATTAAAAATAAATTTAACATAATATAAAACAAAACATTTACAGGAGGACAAACAAATGCTATCAAAAATCGGAATCAGACCCGTTATCGACGGCAGGCAGTTCGGTATTCGCGAAAGTCTTGAGGAACAGACCATGAATATGGCTAAGGCGGCNGCGGAGCTNATNACCTCTAAGGTGCGCCACGCAAGCGGCGAGCCTGTGGAGTGCGTTATTGCCGACAGCACTATCGGAGGNATTGCCGAAAGCGCGGCCTGCAACGAAAAATTCAGCAAGGAAAANGTTGTGGCNACCTTGACNGTTACACCCTGCTGGTGCTANGTTACAACCGTTATCGACGAAAATCCCAATACGATCAAGGCGATTTGGGGCTTTAACGGCACGGAGCGTCCCGGCGCGGTATTTTTAGCGGCGGCTATGAGTGCTTACGCCCAGATCGGCATGCCCTGCTTNTCNATTTACGGTCACGACGTTAAGGACGCCGACGACAAGACTATACCCGAGGACGTTGAGGACAAAATTTTGCGCTTTGCGCGCTGCGCGGCGGCGGTAGGCGATATAAGAAACAAGAGCTATGTAAATATCGGCGCGGTGGCAATGGGAATTGCGGGNTCTTACTGCAACGAGGATTTCTTCCGCAGCTATTTGGGTATGCANCCCGAATGGGTGGATATGACCGAAATAATCCGCCGCGAAAAATTGGGTATTTACGATAAGGACGAGTACGAAAAGGCATTGGCTTGGATAAAGGCNAACTGCAAGGAGGGNATCGACATCAACCCCACCGACGGAATGTTCTATNAAAGAACGGTGCTGTCTCCCGAGGAAAAGGAAGAAAACTGGCAGTTTATCGCAAAGATGACCTGCATTGTAATGGATATTATGAAGGGCAACCCCAAGCTTGCGGAAATGGGCTGGCTTGAGGAAGCAAAGGGCAGAAACGCTGTTATGGGCGGCTTCCAGGGACAGCGCAACTGGACGGACTTTATGCCCAACGCCGACTTTACCGAGNCTATTTTAAATACCACATTTGACTGGAACGGAAAGAGAGAGCCTATTCCTTTCGCAACCGAGAACGACGGACTTAACGGAGTAACTCTGCTTTTGCTTCATGAGATCACGTCTAAGGCCGCTATTTTTGCGGACGTAAGAACATATTGGTCTCCCGACGCGGTTGAGAGAGTTACCGGCTGGAAGCCCGACGGTGTTGCGNAAAACGGCTTTATCCACCTTATAAACAGCGGCGCGGCGGCATTGGACGGCACGGGCGCGTGCCTTAACGAAAAGGGCGAAAACTGCATGAAAAACTGGTGGGATATGACCGATAAGGACATCGACGCCTGCCTTAAGGCTACTACNTGGCCTTGCGCAAACCTTGGCTATTTCAGGGGCGGCGGATTTTCTTCAAGCTATTCCACAAAGGGAGTTATGCCCTGCACCTTNGCCAGAGTCAATCTTATAAAGGGCTTGGGNCCCGCAATACAGATCGTTGAGGGCTACACGGNNGAACTGCCNGAAAACGTAAATAAGATACTGCTTGAACGCACCGACAAGACCTGGCCCTCNACATGGTTCACCCCCATACTTACAGGCAAGGACAGCTTCAAGGACGTTTATTCNGTTATGGCTAACTGGGGCGCAAACCACGGCGCGTTCGTTTACGGACACGTNGGNGCNGANTTGATCACCNTNGCTTCCATGCTGCGTATTCCCGTATCGCTNCACAATATTTCCGAGGAAAGGATNTACCGTCCTCACGCTTGGACGGCNTTCGGTACAAAGGATTTNGAGGGCGCGGATTACAGAGCGTGCGCNAATTACGGAAGCCTTTACTGATACTGTTCATACTATTTTATATAAAAACNTTGACTTATTTACGGCGGCAAGCTAATAANATNNTCTTGCCGCCGTATTNTTTCAGGAGTGCTTATGAAATTTAAAAAAAGCTTATTGTCACTTATTCTCGCGGCTTCGATGNTGTTTGTTTCGGCTTGCGGCCAAAATACCGAGCCTGACATCAACGGAGGAACAGCGGCGGAAAACGGGATCACCGAAAATACCGCGGGCGGAGCGGAAANGGGCGGAACACTGACCGAAAGCGTGGGCTTTCATGTAAAAGGAACNGCGCTTTATGACGCAAAAGGAAATGAGTTTGTCATGCGCGGAATAAACCATGCTCACTCGTGGTTTCAGGATAAGCTTGAAACGGCGATCCCCGCTATTGCGGAAACAGGNGCAAATACCGTAAGAGTGGTTTTGTCGGACGGTCAGCAGTGGGGCAGGATCCCTCTCGAGGACGTGGAAAAAATAATCGAAATTTGCAAGGAAAACAAGCTTGTCTGCATTTTGGAGGTTCACGACCTTACCGGTATGGACGATATAGATGGATTGCGCAAGGCAGCGGAATACTGGCTTGATATAAAGTCCGCCCTTATAGGAAACGAGGCTTATGTTATACTCAATATCGCCAATGAATGGGTAGGGAGCTGGGACAATGCCGATTTGTGGTATCAAGGATATTCGGAAGCGATAAAAACAATACGTGACGGGGGAATAAGCAATACGCTTATGATAGACGCGCCCGGCTGGGGACAGCACGCACAGCCTATCGATCAGTACGGTGAAAAGCTTTTTAATGATGATCCCAACAAAAACACAATGTTTTCCATTCATATGTACGGCGCGGCGGGGAAAAGCGCGCGTGTGATAAGCACCAATTTGCAGTACGCCACAAAGCACGATCTGTGCGTTGTTGTGGGCGAATTCGGATATAACCACAGCGACGGCGACGTTGACGAGGATTATATTATGCAGTACTGCACCGAAAATGATATAGGCTATCTCGGCTGGTCGTGGAAAGGAAACGGCGGCGGTGTCGAGTATCTTGACATTGCGGAGGACTGGGACGGTAATGCGCTGTCACAGGATTGGGGCGAGAAGCTTATTAACGGAGAGAACGGCATAAAGGCTACCTCCGAAATTTGCTCGGTTTATTAGAAATAATATAAAAAAACAACCTCCTGCGGCTTTCATTATGCCGCAGGAGGTTGTTTTTTATTACCGTGTGAAGATGTTATGCAGCAGCCAACATTACTGCATCTGTCGGTTAAAGATTAGCGTTATACCAAGTCCATTTAAAGAGACGTAATACTCACAGTTTTAAAAGGAATTAGTATTATATTCGTCAAGAGCGTCAAATAAGAAATCAAAGCTCCCCTTTGGGGTTTTAAGACAGGTTTCCAGCACGTTTGCGAAAATTTTCAATTTTTTCCTTACCGAATTTTTTTCCTGTGAAGCCGTCGTACTATCCAAAAAAACAGTCAGCACGGTTACGATAATTTCCGCGCTTTCCTTTGGATACTCCATTTTTATGGAGCCTTCCTCCATTCCTTGCTCGAGAAGCACCGTAAGTATCGGCGACAGCTCTTGAACGGCAACCGCCTTTAGCTTGTTATGAAGCACCAGATCATCATGCAGGTGCAGGGTTATTATCAGGTTTTGCCGGCTGCTGTCGAAATCCTTTTTGATAACGCTTTTAAAAAGCTGTTTGATGCGCCCGATCGCCGATTGCTCGTATTTTATGTTATTAAGGTATTCTCTTATCGCTCTGCGGTAGCTGCGCTCTATTACGTGATCAAGTATCTCGTCCTTGCTTTCAAAATAATAATAAACGCTGCCCTTTCCGATCCCTGCCTTTTGAGCTATAGATTCCACCGAGATTTCCTTAAACGGAACGGTGTACATAAGATCTTCAAGTGCGTCATATATAAGCTCGCGCTTATCGGGCTTGTCCTGTTTCATTGTATCATTCCTTTTCTGATAAGACAAATTGAATATGTTTTTGCCGATTTTTTTAATTATTATAGCACAAAGTTATAAAAATTTCAATAATTTAAAAAAATACTTGACTGTCAGTCGAAAAAGTGGTAATATATAATCAGAAATTCGACCGTAATACTATCCTCAATCCAAAAAGATTCGGGGGAACAGCCTGAGGATAATGCTCAGCATAAGTCGAATAAACCCTTGATAATTCTCAAACAGCAATTGTTAATGCCGCTTGATTGATGAATTGTCTTTTTTTAATAAATATTGTCGACTGGAGGTCGAAAACCGAAATGAATCTTTATCTTATACTTTTAGCCTCGGGAGGGATCATAGCGGCGGGAACGGCCGCTTGCTTTATAGGAGCGCGCACGCTTTTTAACCGCGTTATTCCGCGCCAAGGAGAGGTCAGAGTTGACATAAGCGAAATGGCGGACGGGGAAAAATGGGAGGAATATATAAAGATAATTCACGCCGAAAAGGATAAGCTGCTTCGGCGAACCTCCGAGCATGTAACCATTAAATCCCGCGATGATCTGACGCTGCACGGTGATCTGTTTTTGGCGGAAAAGCCCACAAACCGCACAGCAATACTATGTCACGGCTACACAAGCTGCGGAATGAACGACTGTTCGTCAATGGCGGAATACTTTATGGAGCAGGGCTATAACGCTTTGATAGTCGACCATCGGTCGCACGGAAAAAGCGAGGGCGAATACATAGGCTTTGGAATACTGGACAGATACGACTGTTTAAAATGGATAGATTATATTAGGAAAAGATTGGGGGACGACAGCGTAATAGTGCTTTTCGGCGTTTCAATGGGAGCGGCCACGGTTCTTATGGCGAGCGGCCTTGACGATTTTCCGAAAAATGTAAAAGCGATAATTTCCGACTGCGCGTTTACCTCTCCTTATGATGTGTTCAAGCACATTCTAAAAAGGGATTATCACCTTCCGCCAAGCCCCATAATGGATATAAACGAAAGAATGTGCAAAAAGAAAGCGGGATACGGCTTCAGGGATTATTCAACGCTTGAAGCGGTCAAAAAAGCGTCCTGTCCTATCCTGTTCATTCACGGAAAGGAGGACAGCTTTGTTCCGACTTATATGACGGTTAAAAATTACGAAAGCTGTACCGGTGAAAAGAGAATGCTGCTTGTGGATAATGCCGGTCACGCGGCGGCTCAATGTGAGGATATTGAGCTTTACCGAAGGACGGTTACGGAATTTTTAAACGATTATCTTAATGTATGATTGTGAGGAGAAGTTTGAATGAACTTGAAAAACAGGTCCTTTCATACTAATTGAAAATCATATTGTAGACAATATTTTACAGGGTCTGCAATATGATTTTCAATTACACCCAAAGCACTAATTCCCAATCAACAACATAATTTGTCTATACTTTGATTGG
>JAAVIF010000012.1:7503-8636 GCA_014799365.1 Oscillospiraceae bacterium | reverse complement strand
TTCCAATCAAAGTATAGACAAATTTTGCTGTCGATTGGAAATTAGTGCTTAGGGTGTAATTGAAAATCATATTGTAGACCCTGTAAAATTTTGTCTACAATATGATTTTCAATTAGTATAAAATGGGATTGGTATTAGTCAAATATTTTACAACAATTTACCTCGATATTATTCCCACTCGACGTGTTCTGCGCTATTCTTAACTTTAAAAGAAAGCAGCTTCATTTGCCATAAAAATCAAAAAGCCAAACTGAAATTTATATGCTTCTATCTTCTGATTAACCATCAAAACATATTTTCAATAATAAAGACAAATCACCGTCATCCATCATTTCGCCGCAATGTTTAAATCCTGCTTTCCGGTAACATTTTACAGCACGTTTATTCTTCGGATCGGGATTGATAAAAACCTCTTTCACATACGGATATTTTTGATGTATCAACTGCACCATCTGCTTTAACGCTTCAGTGCCATAACCATTATTTCTTTCTTTTAAAACTCCAATCCACATATCAAGCCCGATTGTCGTTTTATCTTGTATGTAATATTGAATAAAACCAATTGCTTCGCCGTCTCTTAAAATGAAATATGGGAATACATCGGTTGGATTCTTAACTCTGGCACCGTACTTTTCAATAATTCGCTCCAACGGAACGGGCGGCTCACCTTTCTCATCGCACCATACCCACTCTTGAAGCTCAGGTTCAAAAAACCAATTACGCATTGCCGTATAATCTTCAATTGTATCTTCCATTAATCTCAAAGATATCATTGTATTATTTCCACCAAATTTTTTTGCTCTCAACAACATTACACCATATCTGCCTATGTTGTAATATGTTCATTTATTATAGCTTGCTGATTTTCTGTTGCCAAAATGTTGCCTTGCATACATTATAACAAATCCATGCAAATTAACAGCCCTTTTTCAAATGTTACGCAACAAAAGCTTGTTTTATCCTCCACATAGCTACCATTGCTTNTCACNNTATTTCATATTGCATNGGAACATACGGNANNATNCCCCAAGTNATNTCATCAGCATAATGAACCTCNGTATGTATCATNGAGCGATAATCCGCAGATGTNGCCTTAATACANGGAAANTCCNNACACTCTNTNCANTCTGNNA
>JAAVIF010000012.1:0-7498 GCA_014799365.1 Oscillospiraceae bacterium | reverse complement strand
TTNTNNGNNGCNCAGNCTTTCGCATTNCANGGNTCATCTTTACAATANCAATTNTCANNATAACANCCTTCNCAACGCATACTCCAATCTGTTTGCCCCCACATTTTACTTAATTGTGTTTCCATAATAGTCCGCATTTCTTCACTTGTATGAATATAATGAACACACANATCACAACGCTGACCACATTTNGAATATATCGCATTTTCNTTTGGAAAAGGTTTACGATTAGGCTTCTTTTTAATTAGTATGAGTCTTTTTACCTCTTCNAATNGCTCTAAAGTGTTTACATCAATAAACATCCATTTTCCATCATGATAAGTTTTTGAATTATCATAATAATCACACACATATTTGGAAAACTCNCTTTTTTGCATTTCAAAACATTCACGCTCTTTTTTNCCAAAAATAATTAAAAAAGTAAATTTATCATCATGAATGTATATCGTAACAATAGTCTTTTGACCNTGTTTAAATTTTAATTCATCTTTACCATCCCCGATTTCGTCCAAACGGTATTTTCCACGCATAAATACCATTGTTTCATGACTTATCTGTTCAAGAACAGTCATAAGATACCTCCATACCTTCTGGTTTTTTTCTGATTAAATCCCATTNNATCACTTGAACTCGNCGTGTTCTTTACAGCNATTAACTNTATTTGTTNAAGTTTCATGCAAATACACANCTGTTTTTACTTCAATTACATCATTTATTCCGGCNTGCTGATTTTCTGNTGCCAAAATGTTGCNGCGNTTTTATTATAACAANTCTCTCAAAATTGACAACCATTTTTAAACTGCTNCGCAGTAAACCCCAAATTTCTATTGATATATTCCCAAAAATGATGTTATTTTNCCATGGGTATATTCACCCTCAATCAATCCAAATTCCGGATCGTAATATTTACCATCATATAACAAAGTCCAATGAGTATAGCCCGCATTTGTATGTACNGTTAAAATAGAATATTCATATGGAGCAGGATTCTTTTTNGANATGCGTGTATTCNTTTCAGCATGTTTCACTCCGTAAAAGTCCAATATTTCNATCAACTGNCCTATACTTGTCGGTCCGCTTGTTTTCATATCTTTTATTACTTCCCCTATATCTTTACTTGTAATCATTGCAATACATGCCTGACCACAGGTTTCAGAAGTAGGCTGCATAACAAGTTCCATTNTATCTCCTCCTGATTCATTACTCCCACTCAATAGTAGCCGGCGGCTTACTTGTAACATCATAAACCACCCTATTTATATTCCCCACCTCATTAACTATCCTTACGCTGACTCTTTCCAGCACCTCATAAGGCACTCTCGCANAGTCCGCCGTCATAAAGTCGGTAGTAGTCACACCNCTCAGAGCGAGAGTATAATCATAGGTCCTTCCGTCGCCCATAACNCCAACCGACCTCATATTCGTAAGCACTGCAAAGTACTGATTTATGCTGCGGTCAAGCCCTGCGTTGGCGATCTCTTCTCTGAAAATNAAATCCGCGTCCTGCAATATGCGCAGCTTTTCTCTTGTAATCTCCCCTATAATTCTTATAGCAAGTCCCGGACCCGGGAAAGGCTGTCTCCATACAAGATAATCAGCAAGACCCAGCTCCGTGCCCAATTTTCTTACCTCGTCCTTAAACAGCAGCCTGAGCGGTTCTATGATCTCCTTAAAATCAACGCAGTCGGGAAGTCCGCCCACGTTATGGTGAGATTTTATCACCGCCGCGTCGCCTAACCCGCTTTCTATAACGTCGGGATAAATAGTACCCTGAACAAGGTAATCCACCTTGCCTATCTTCTTTGCTTCCTCTTCAAATACTCTTATAAATTCCTCGCCTATGGTCTTGCGCTTGGTTTCGGGATCGGACACGCCCTCAAGCTTGCCGATAAAGCGNTCGGAGGCGTCAACTCTTATNAAGTTTACNTTCCAGTCTTTAAACGCCGCCTCAACCTCGTCGCCCTCGTTTTTTCTCATAAAGCCGTGATCCACAAAAACGCAGGTAAGCTGCTCACCTACCGCCTTTGAAAGCAGCGCGCAGGCAACCGAGCTGTCCNCGCCGCCCGAAAGTGCCAGCAGCACCTTGCCGCTTCCCACCTTTTCGCGTATCTGCTCAATTGCGGTTTTCGCGTAATTGGCCATTGTCCAGTCGCCCTTGCAGCCGCAGACGTTGTACAGGAAATTGCCCAGCATTTCCCTTCCCTCTTGGGTGTGGTTTACCTCGGGGTGGAACTGTACGCCGTAGAATTTCTTTTCGTCGTTGGCAATAGCGGCATAAGGACACTTNTCGCTGTGACCCACNGCCTTGAAGCCCTCGGGAAGCTGTTCTATGTAATCGTTATGGCTCATCCATACCACAGACNGNTCCTTTANNCCCTNNAANACNGGGCANNNNANATCGAAATTNCAGTCNGTNCTNCCNAANTCNGCNGCNGNGTTTTCNTTNGCNTTNCCNATNANNCCNTCAAGNCCGTANACCATAAANTGNNCNCCNTAGCANATGCCNANAATAGGNACNCCNANCTCAAATATTTCCNTNGGCATTCTNGGAGAGCNGTCNANATACACGCTGTTGGGGCCTCCCGTGAAAATAATACCCTTGGGATTCCTCGCCTTTATCTCCTCAACGGGAGTTTTGTAGGAAATAACCTCGCAGTATATGTTATGTTCCCTTACTCTTCTTGCGATAAGCTGATTGTACTGACCGCCGAAGTCTATTACNAAAACAAGCTCGTTATCCATTTGCGTTTTCCTTTCTTTTGCTTTTGCTTCTCTTTTTGAAAAGTGTAAAATNTTACAGTTATTATATCAAANTTTTCTCTGTTTGTAAATATGGGAAATTCACAATTATTCCATATCGATGTACTGTTCAATATACTCGTTGACCGTCAAAAACTCTCCCGTGCTTTCGTACACCTCGTGCATCTTTTCCGCGTGCTTAAGTCCCACAAAGCGGTAATGCCACGGCTCGTAAATAATACCCGTTATTTCCTCTTTTCCTTTGGGATAGCTCAATACAAAGCCGTATTTCCAGGAGTTTTCGATAAGCCAGTCAAACTGCGGCAGCTTTTCAAAGCTTTCGTCAAGATCGTCATGAGTACTCCAGTAATCGCTTGAAACTATATCCATGGCAAGACCCGCGTTATGCTCGCTGTGACCCGGCAAAGCGATCTCCTTTTCAGCCTGTATCTTGGCTTCCTCCTGTGAGTAGCCCTGACTTATCAGAGTATTTATATAGCTTTCCATATTTTCCGCCTGCTTCTGCACGCTTCTGTAAGAGGAAGTCACAAACAGGCCCACGTTCTGCTCTGCGGCGGCGTTTAGCATTTGAATGGCGTAGTCGGCGCAGCGGCTGTCAAGAGTGCGTTCTCCCGCCACGGCCTTGGTTTCGACGGTGAAATTTTCCGGCAGAGGATTATCGTTTCCGATAACGTACAAAGCCCAATCTTCTTCGGCGTTGTATTTAATTTTAACAACGGCATTGACCGCGCTTGTCTCTTCGGGAGCTGAGCTTGTGCTTCCCTGACTTTCCGCGGGAGTTGTTCCTGCGCTTTCCTGAGCCGATGAAGTGGTTTCGTTGTCATCGGAGCCCTTGCTGCATGATCCTGCCGCGGCGGTTATTATAAGCAGTATTACGATAACTACCGCAAGCATGGCTAAAATAACGGGGTACGCGGCGGAGCTGTTGGTTTTTCTTCTTCTTTTTTTGACAGCCATTTCCTTTTTCCTTTCGGCTCGTATGCAGCTTTTGTGACAGTACGAGAGTTAATTTTTTACATAATTTGATTATACAAGTAACCGTTCATAATGTCAATCACAAAACGGTTACAAAGATTACAGGATTATTAAAAATTTATTACATTTTAATAGGTTTTTTTATCACTCCGCCGCCTATAACATTCTCTCCGTTGTAGAAAACTATCCTCTGACCGCAGGTCACCGCCCTTTGCGGAGTGTCAAAAATCACCCTGACGGTATCTTCCTCAAGCGGAATTACCTTGCACGGAGTTTCCTTCTGCTTATACCTTGTTTTCGCAAAGCAGCTTATTTCTTCGGTAACCTTTTCCGCCGCTATCCAGTTCAATTCCTCCGCGATAAGTCCCTCGGAAAACAGTTCGTCCTTTTCTCCCACGGTAACGGTGTTTTCCTCCGCGTTTTTGCCGATAACATACATAGGCTTTCCGAAAGCGATACCAAGCCCCTTTCTTTGTCCTATCGTATAAGAGATCATTCCGCCGTGGCTGCCCAACACATTTCCGTTTTTATCGATGACTTTCCCCTCATGAGGCTTTATCCCCGTGTAATTTTCAATAAAATCGGCGTACTTTCCGTCGGGTACGAAGCAAATATCCTGACTGTCGGGCTTGTCGTGGTTAACGAGACCGTTTTTCTCCGCCAGCTTTCTTACCTCCTCCTTGGCAATATCACCCAAGGGAAACAATACTCTGGCAAGCTGAGCCTGAGTCAAATTATACAGCACATAGGACTGATCCTTCGGATTCAAGCCGCCTTCACAAGCCGCCGTTTTTAAAAGATAACGTCCGCTTTCCGGATCAAAACCCACCCTTGCGTAATGCCCCGTGGCTATGTAATCGCAGCCGAGTCTGTCCGCTTCTTCAAGCAGCGCGGAAAATTTCAAAAATCGGTTGCAGTCCACACAGGGATTTGGGGTAAGCCCCCTTAAATATTGATCGTTAAAGCGGTCTATGACCTCTTTTTTAAATTTGTCCCTAAAGTCAAAAACGTAGTGGGGAATATTAAAGCGTGCGGCAACCGCCCTTGCGTCCTCCCTGTCCCTGAAAGAACCGCACACATCGCTGTCCGTATCAAACAGCCGCATGGTGGCTCCTATCACCTCATATCCCTGCTTTTGCAGCAGTAAAAGAGCGCAGGAGCTGTCAACGCCGCCGCTCATCGCAAGCATAACTTTTTTACTCATCGGTGTTTTCCTTTTCGTTTTTTTGAGTGTTGCTTTCCTCGGCGGTTTCCTCCGAATCGGCAACATTGTCGGAATCGCCTTCCTTTTCATCGGGATGCTTTTTGCCCCATTTGCTTACCAACGTCAATATTAAGTAGATCAAAGCCAGGACGCCAATAAAATACAGCGCGGATACCAAAATTTCGGCAATCTGAAAGGAGGCGGTTTCCCTTGTTGCTTCTTCGGCAAAAATCGTACAGGAAAGCAAAAAAGCGGTATAAATACAAGTTATGATATATGATATTTTTTTCATTTTTAAAATTTCCGTTCTCTAATATCAGCTATATTATAAATTGTACTCCCGCAAGGGTTTATTGTCAAGAGAAAAAAACTGTTTTTGCTTGACATACTGAAAAAAATATGCTATATTTTTTTCACAAAACAATGAAAGGACGGCAGTGAAAGTGAAAAAATCAATTAAAAATTTAACCTTATCCGCTATATTTATGGCAGTAGGTATCGTGCTTCCCTTTTTTACGGGGCAAATTCCCGCTATCGGCAACATGCTGCTTCCCATGCATATTCCCGTATTTCTCTGCGGACTTATCTGCGGCTGGCAGTACGGCGCGGCGGTGGGCTTTATTCTCCCTCTTTTCCGCTCGCTTTTATTCAGCACTCCTCCGATATTCCCTACGGCTTGCGCAATGGCTCCGGAGCTTCTGACATACGGACTTGTGGCGGGGCTTNTCTATAACCGTTCAAGGTGGCAGTGTGTGCTTTCGCTGTACCGNTCAATGCTTATCGCCATGATATGCGGACGCGCGGTGTGGGCNGCAATGCAGATCGTTTTGATCGGTATAGGAGAAAATAAGTTTACGTGGGAAACCTTTGCGGCGGGCGCATTTCTTAACGCTATCCCCGGTATAATTTTACAGCTTATCTTTATTCCTGCCGTAATGATAGCTCTTAACAAAACAGGGCTTGTTCCCTTTAAAAAACACAAGAGTGCCGATACGGCAAAGGAAAGCTGACTATGGATAATNCGATTCGGAAGATAGTCGAAGCCGCCGAAGCACTGAAAAGCAAAGCGGCGGAAAACGGTTCTTTGCCCGTTCTGATCGCTATTGACGGACGATGCGCGGCGGGAAAAACCACTCTTGCTCTTGAGCTGGAGAAAATAACGGGCGGCAGCGTTTTTCATATGGATCATTTTTTCCTCAGGCCCGAACAGCGAACGGAGGAACGTTTAAACGCGGCAGGTGAAAACGTNGATCACGAACGTTTTTTAGAGGAAGTGCTTTTGCCCTTAAAAAACGGTGCGAAAATTATCCGGTATCGCCCCTTTGACTGCAAAACGGGTACGTTTTCGGAGAATTTGGAGATAAAAACGGGAGACGTCTGCTTTGTGGAGGGTTCTTACAGCTGTCACCCGAAATTATGGGAACTTTATGATCTGCATATTTTTCTGACGATCGGCAAAGAGGAGCAGATCAGGCGCATTATTTGCCGAAACGGTGAAAAAAGAGCCGATGTTTTCAAAGAACGTTGGATTCCGTTGGAGGAGAAGTATTTTAAAGAATATGACGTTGAGAGCCGATGTGAAATGAGGTTTGAAAGATTGTAAGCTTGGGACTCTCCAAAAAAGTCCTTTTTTCATATCCATGACCTGCACATATATTTTGCCGCTTGTCTTAAAAAANCCGTGCGGTAAATTTCTCCAATAAGTTTGTGCAATGTATTATTATGTCGGTTCACCCAATTATGCAGTGCCGCCCTATCCTCTTCAGCTGCTCCTTTTTCAATAACTGCCCCACAGCAGGGGCGGAGCCAAATTTTCGCTAAAAGCGAAAATTTTGAAATGCTAACGCATTTCAGCTTGCTTCGCAAGCGGCTCCGCCGCCGTTTCAAACATTAAGATAACAATATACCCGTCAAAGCCNTNTTTTCACNTGGTTTTTGGCGGGTTATATCTTTNTTNACNNTNNCANTGTCCGCNTTATTTAAAGNTTTAAANNCTTGNATAACCGAACAGATCATTACTTTACCGTTTTTTCTTTNTCNGCANCGCNATCTTTAATAAAATTTCATAATAATTCTTTNCCTTTTTTGATAATCATATAAATTATAGCACAACATACGATTGTATGCAGTCATTAAAAGAAAGAAGCACCTCAAAAAATNAAAAACAANCAAAGCCAGCATAATTGCAAATTACCGGCATCTACCAATTGACAAACNTATCTAAGTGACATTTCACGCANATATTCTCTGAANCANACANCTAAAAAATCAGCACTACGCATAGAGGGGGGGTAAGGAAAGGATTCTTAAGGTGAAACCTAAGGGGGGAGAGTGTCGGAACAAGCTCCGCAAACACTTAGTCTTTATTTATTTCAAAATTAAAGCTGTTATTCATCACTTTTTCGGAGCTTGTTTCGACTTCGCCNCCCTTTGGTGTCACCTTAAGCCCCGCGCGGGAGCGCAAACTGCACCTCGCTTCCGAGAAAAAGAAAAGACTGCATAAAGCGCAGTTCTAAAAAACACAAACACAACCTTGTTTCGGTCAAAAACAGCATGTTA
>JAAVIF010000011.1 GCA_014799365.1 Oscillospiraceae bacterium | reverse complement strand
GGTGGGTATGTACGTTCAATACAATACCTGAGGGAGCTTTGCTCCCTCACTCTGCCGCTATCGCGGCAGAGCATTTAAAAAGTAGCTTGGCTACTTTTTAAATGGGTATTAGTATTATATGCGCCGGATAAGCCCGATAATACCTGCCCGGTTAACCGCCGCAAGAAATTATAAATGCGTTAAAACAATATATATTGTGCAATTTTTCCAATTACTTATCCAAAGGAAAAAACAAGATTATTGAAAAAGTACCTATCTAATTGTCAAAAAAAGGAGTATAATATAATATTGGTATTTTAGGACTTGTTGTTAATGAGAGTTTTAATACGGATCTTAAATAAATAAAAAGCAAAAGAAAAGAGGAAACGACCTTGGTAAGAGAAGATTTAAGAAATATCGCAATAATAGCCCACGTTGACCACGGCAAAACCACCCTTGTTGACGAGATGTTAAAGCAGGGCGGCGTATACCGCGAAAATCAGGCGACTGTCGACCGCGTAATGGACAGCAACGATCTTGAACGTGAAAGAGGAATCACCATACTTGCAAAAAACACTTCGGTGTACTACAAGGATATTAAAATAAACATTGTTGACACTCCCGGGCATGCCGATTTTTCGGGAGAGGTGGAGCGTATTCTGAAAATGGTAAACGGAGTGCTGCTCTTGGTGGACAGCTTCGAGGGTACCATGCCCCAAACCCGTTTTGTGCTTCAGAAGGCTTTGGAGCTGGGACATAAAATAATCGTGGTAGTCAACAAAACCGACCGTCCCGACGCGCGAAACAAGGAAGTAGTAAACGAGGTACTGGAGCTTCTTCTTGACTTGGACGCTTCCGAAGAACAGCTTGACAGCCCCGTTGTGTTCTGTTCGGGAAGAATGGGCTGCTCATCGTATAACCCCGATGATATGGGCGATAACTTTGTACCCCTTTTTGACAAGATCGTCGAACATATTCCCGCTCCCGAGGGTGACGAAAACGGAGAATTGCAGCTGCTTGTTTCTTCTATCGACTATAACGATTACGTGGGCAGGATTGCGGTAGGACGTATCGAAAGGGGCAAAATAAAGGTAAATCAAGAGGTCATGGTCTGCGATCATCACGAAAGAGTAAAGCCCTACCGCGCTAAAATAGTAAGTCTGTATCAGTTTGACGGTCTCGGAAAAACCGCCGTTGAGGAAGCTACGGTAGGCGATATAGTCGCTTTCAGCGGTATCGAAAATATCACTATCGGAGAGACCGTATGCTCCGTTAACGCTCCCGAGCCCTTGCCTTTCGTTAAAATATCCGAGCCTACCGTGGAAATGACCTTCTCGGTAAACGACAGCCCATTTGCGGGAAAGGAGGGTAAATTCGTCACCTCCAGACAAATACGCGAAAGACTTCAGCGCGAGCTTTTAAAGGACGTTTCCTTAAGAGTAAAGGACAGCGATACTACGGACAGCTTCGACGTTTCGGGCAGAGGTGAGATGCACCTTTCAATTCTGATCGAAACAATGAGGAGAGAGGGCTACGAGCTTGCGGTAAGCACTCCCCGCGTACTGTACAAGGAAATAGACGGGGTAAAATGCGAGCCTATGGAAAGACTTGTCATCGACGTTCCCAACGACTCAGTGGGCGCGGTCATGAGCAAAATGGGCATACGCAAGGGCGAAATGATTTCAATGAACCCCGTAGGCAGCCGCACCCGCCTTGAATTTATCATTCCCGAAAGAGGGCTTTTCGGATATAAGAGCGAGTTTTTGACCGATACTAAGGGCGAGGGCGTTATGAACACCGTATTTGACGGCTATCAGCCCTATATGGGAGAGATTCCCACCCGCACCACAGGCTCTCTTGTGGCTTTTGAAACAGGTACCGCCAGTGCCTACGGTCTTTTCAACGTTCAGGACAGAGGTCAGCTTTTCGTGGACGCGGGAACAGAGGTATACGAGGGCATGGTGGTAGGCGTTTCGCCCAAATCGGGGGATATAAACATCAACGTCTGCAAGAAAAAGCATCTTACCAACACAAGAGCCAGCGGCAGCGACGAAGCCTTGAGGCTTATCCCTTACAAGCGCATGAGCCTTGAGGAAAGCCTTGAATTTATAAGCGACGACGAGCTTGTGGAGGTAACGCCGCAGAACGTGCGTATCAGAAAGCGCATTTTGAATAATGAGTTAAGAGCCAAGGATCAGGCTAAACACAAAAAGCAATGAATTATATCCTAATAGGAAACGTAAAAATCGAAAAAACCGCCGCTTTGGCACCAATGGCGGGAATGGCTGATACCGCCTACCGTCTTATGGCCAAAAAATACGGCGCGGCAATGGTTTGCAGCGAAATGGTAAGCTGTAAGGGCTTGTGCTACACCGACAGGAAAAGCGCGTCGCTGTTGACCGTTACCCAAGCGGAACGCCCCATGGCGGTACAGCTTTTCGGCAGCGAACCCGAGTTTTTTTCCAAGGCGGCAAAAATCGCCGAAAGCTACAAGCCCGATATAATAGATATAAACTGCGGCTGTCCCGTGCCAAAGGTAGTAGGAACGGGAGCGGGTTCGGCTTTGTTAAAAGAACCGAAGATAATAGGCGAGCTTGTAAAAGCGGTCAGGTCCGCAACAGATATTCCCGTAACGGTAAAAATACGCTTGGGCTGGGACAAGGACAGCATAAACGCCGCCGAAGCGGCAAAGATCGCGGAGGACAGCGGAGCGGCAGCCGTTGCGGTACACGGGCGCACAAAAATACAGATGTACACGGGACAAGCCGATTGGGAAGCTATCGCTAAAGTGAAAGAATCGGTGAGTATTCCCGTTATAGGAAACGGCGACGTGACCGATCCGTTAAGCTGTGAAAGAATGTATAAGGAAACGGGCTGCGATCTTGTTATGATAGGCAGAGGAAGCTATGGCAGACCGTGGATATTTGAAGAGATAAGGCACTATTTTGAAACTGGCGGGCTGCTGCCCGAAAAAAGCCTTGAAGAAAGGCTTGAGGTGCTTACAGAGCATATCAAGCTTATCGTAAGCTTAAAGGGCGAAAGCGTCGGAATGCGCGAAGCAAGAAAGCACGCGGTCTGGTATATGAAAGGGATAAGCAACGCCGCGCAGTACAGAAACAAATGCGGTTCTCTTTCTTCTCTTGATGATTTCTTCCGTCTAAAAGACGAGGTGCTTAAGGAAAACCTTCGTTAAATCGGATATTTATTATATTTCCTGTTAAAAAAGGAAATATTTTTGAAAGGACAATCGGAAAATGAAATTACCCTCAGCGGAAGACTTTTTTACATTTGAAATAAACGACAGTGAATTCTTTGAAATATACCGCGACATTCAGTCGGGAAAGGAAAACGCGGTAAACGCCTATACAAAGCTGTGCAAAATACTGCTTTTAAACGATAAAACCTTAAGCGAATATATCCACGATATTTTAATATATTCGGAGCAGCCCTTAATAGAAAAATATATAAAAGCAAAGGACCCGATCATATTATCGGCGGTGAAATACGATATTAAAAGAATAAAGGAAATTTGCGAGCTTGGAGCGGCGGATATAAAAAAATATCTTTCGGAGGTCATGGGCAGAGATCTGTCGGCACTTCCCGAATACGAAAACGGCGAATTTCCCTGTACTGCGGAGTATTTTATAAGCCACTGCGCGGAAAACGGCAGCGGAGCTTTTGCGCAGTATAAGGCTTTCAGTTATCTTGATTCGGAAAAAAGGCTTGTACCTATTATAAAACCCGATCCCATACGGCTTTCCGATTTAAAACGCTACGAGACGCAAAGAAAACAGATCATAGACAACACGGTTTGTTTTATAAACGACAAGCCCGCAAGCAACGTTTTGCTGTACGGCGACAGGGGTACGGGAAAATCAAGCACCATAAAGGCTTTGTTAAACGAATACAAAACCCTGAGGATCGTTCAGCTCGACAAAAAGCAGGTTTCCGCGATTTTTGATCTGTACGAAAAGCTTTCCGTGATACCGCTTCACTTTATTATCTTTATCGACGATTTGTGCTTTTCCGAGGACGACGACGGATTTTTCGTACTGAAACAGGCACTTGAAGGCTCACTGTCCGCCAAGCCCGACAACGTCCTTATTTACGCCACCACCAACCGCCGCCATATCATAAAGGAGACCGCCGCCAACCGCGCGGAAAACTTTGTGCATAAAAGCGACGCGGTGGACGATAATATGTCCTTATCGGAACGGTTCGGGCTGTTTGTCACATTTACCGCTCCCAATAAGGAGCAGTTTGTGGATATTGCGAGAAGGATAGCGCAGGACAGAGGCATCAATCTTGACGAAGAAGCTTTTGCGGCGGGTGTTGAAAGGTTTGCTTTAAAACGGGGCGGACGTTCCCCGAGAATCGCAAAGCAGTATGTTGATATGCTGGAGGGTAAGCTTACCCTCGGTTTGGGAGTTAATACCGATTTTTAAGCATTAAATGAAAAGGAATCAAAGCATGGTAAATATTAAAAAAGCGATCGCGGTACTGTTAAGCTGTTCTATTATAATAACGGCTTTTTCGGCTTGTAAAAAAAATGAAGAGGAAGAACCCGACAAAACGGAGGAAACTACCGCGGAAGCGGAGCCCATGCCTTATCCTCTTACGATAAACGGCACCGAGATAATTTCCGGGCCCGAAAAGGTAGTTTGCTTGTCTCCCGCAATTGCGGAAATAATTTTTGAGATGGGGTACGGCGATACCATTATCGGAAGAAGCAGCTACTGCGAATATCCCGAGAGCATCTTATCGGCGGAGGACGTGGGCAGCACGGCAAATCCCAATATAAACGCCATAACTCATTTGATGCCGAACTTGGTCATCACCTCAACCCCCATAGCTTCAAAGGATATTTTCACAATGGAGCAGGCGGGTATCGCCACGCTTATAATTCCCGCTCCCACCACACTTGAGGGCTTTTCCTCCATTTACACCGCACTGGGCTTGATTTACGAGGGAATGTTTACCGGNACGGAAAAGGGCGAGGAAGCGTATTCGGGTATATCAAAGCTTTTGGGCAACACGGAGGCCTTGAATATAGGAAAATTTGTTTACGTTACCGAAAGTCTTGCGGTGGCGGGAGGAAATACCTTTGAAAGCGCGGTACTGTCCTGCTTCGGTACGAATATCGCCAAGGAGAGCAGCGGGTATGAATATGACAAGGAGCTGCTTTTGGAAAATCAGCCCGACGTTATTCTTTTAAACAGCAAGTACACAAGAGGCGATCTGCTTGATGACGATGTTTTTTCGCAGCTTGACGCGGTACAGGATTACAATATAATATATATTGACAATATTTTCTTTGAAAGGCCCACTTCAAGGCTTTCAGAGCTCATAAACAATCTGCTGACCGATTATAAAAATCTCGGAGATGATGTTGTTTTGGAATAAAAAAATATAGCGGAAGTTCAATACTTGACTTTTAGCCAAATTTTGCTATAATTATTAGAGGTTATTTAAAGAACAAAGTCAGCTTTGTTTTGAACAATGTTCAAAGTGAGAGAATGCCGTTATAAAGCGTTTTCTTCATAATATATTCAGATGAAAGGTCGATCTTATATGAAATGGACAAGTCTTAACGATTTAAGAGAAAGCTATCTTAAATTTTTTGAAAGCAAGGAACATCTTCGCATGGATTCCGCGCCCTTGGTGCCGCAGGGGGACAACTCGGTGCTGCTTATCAACGCGGGCATGACTCCTTTGAAAAAGTTCTTCCAAGGTGTTGAAACTCCTCCGAGAAAAAGAGTTACAACCTGTCAGAAATGTATCCGCACCCCCGATATTGAAAACGTGGGCAAAACCGCGAGACACGGTACTTATTTTGAAATGCTGGGCAACTTTTCCTTCGGAGATTATTTTAAGCATGAAGCAATTGCGTGGGCGTGGGAGTATCTTACCAAGGTGCTTGAAATACCCGAAGAAAAGCTTTGGGTAACCATATATGAAGAGGACGACGAAGCGGGCGAGATCTGGGCGAATGAGATAGGCGTACCCCGCGACAGGATCGTAAAGCTGGGCAAAAAGGACAACTTCTGGGAGCATGGAAGCGGTCCCTGCGGTCCTTGTTCGGAAATCCACTTTGACAGAGGCGAAAAGTACGGTCCTTTCATTGACTTTGAACAGGCGGGCGAATGCGACCGTATAATCGAGATATGGAACCTTGTATTTACCCAGTTCGACAACGACGGCAAGGGAAATTACACAATGCTTGCCAACAAGAACATAGATACCGGCATGGGACTTGACCGTCTCGCCTGCGTAATGCAGGACGTTGACAACATGTTCGAGGTAGATACCGCTCAGAACATTATAAAGACTATCTGCGAGCTTACGGGAAAGCAGTACAAGGCTAACGAAAAGGACGATGTTTCCATACGCGTTATCACCGACCATGTAAGGGCAAGCACATTCCTTATCGGCGACGGCGTAAGACCCTCCAACGAGGGCAGGGGCTACGTTTTAAGACGTCTTATCCGCAGAGCGGCGCGTCACGGACGTATGCTTGGAATGAAGGAAAGCTTCTTATATAAGGTTGCCGAAAGCGTTATAAGAGAAAATCAGTCCGCTTACCCCGAGGTAAAGGAAAAAGAGGAATATATCAAAAAGGTTCTCCGCAACGAGGAGGACAGCTTCAACAAGACCGTTGAAAAAGGCTCTCAGATCTTGCAGGAGCTTATCGATAAAATGGAAACGGGCAGCATTTTAAGCGGCGAGGACGTGTTTAAGCTTCACGACACCTACGGCTTCCCGCTTGATCTGACTAAGGAAATTCTTGCTGAAAGGAATCTTACCCTTGACGAAAGCCGCTTCCGTGAGCTTATGGAGATTCAGCGCACCACCGCCCGTTCCAATCAGGCGTTTAAGGGCGGCTGGGACGAAGCCTCCAACGACGCGTTCAAGGATTATACAACCGAATTTATAGGCTACAAGGAGCTTTCCTGCGAAACCGTGCTTAAGGCTGTTTTAAAGGACGGAGAGCTGACCGATTCCTGCAGCGAGGGTGACGAGGTCGTTGTTCTTATCGAAACCACGCCTTTCTACGCCGAAAGCGGCGGACAGGTGGGCGATAAGGGTACTATCACGGGCGGCGACAGCGTTCTGCGCGTTCTCGACACCAAGAAGATCGCGGGCGGACAGTATGTGTGCGAATGCCGTGTGGAAAGCGGTGAATTTTACGTTAACGATAAAGTGACCGCACAGGTCGACGAGGAGCTGCGCCGCGCCACCGCAAGGAACCACACCTGCGCTCACCTTTTGCAGGCGGCCTTGCGCAAGGTTTTAGGCGACCACGTTCACCAGTCGGGTTCTTATGTAGACCCTTATAAGTGCCGTTTTGACTTTTCGCATTTCAGTGCCATGACCATAGAAGAGATCGCGGAGGTTGAAAGGCTTGTTAACGAGGAAATTTTAAAGGCGGTACCCGTTATCACCGAGGAATTGCCTATTGAGGAAGCTCAGAAGCGCGGAGCAATGGCGTTGTTCGGAGAAAAGTACGGAAAAATCGTAAGAGTCGTTACCGTTCCCGACTTCTCCACCGAGTTCTGCGGAGGTACTCACCTTACAAACACCGCACAGGCGGGACTTTTTAAGATAATGGCGGAAACCTCTGTTGCAAGCGGCGTAAGACGTGTTGAAGCAATAACGGGTAATGAGGTTATCAACGCCTTTAACGGTCTAAACGTTATTATGGCTAAGATCGGCGCGGCAGTTAAGGCGTCGGGCGACACTGCGATCATCAACCGCTGCGTAAGCCTGCAAAACGAGGTTCACGAGCTTAAAAAGGAGATCGACCGTCTTAACGAGAAAATCTCTTCTTCACAGCTTGGCGGACTTTACGACAACGTAGAGGAAGTAAAGGGCATAAAGATCATTACCGCTATGCTTAACGGTACCTCGGGCGAAAGTCTGCGCAAGGTCATGGACGGCATAAAGAGCAAGAACGGCAGCTTTATTGCGGTACTTGCGGGCGTAAGCGACGGAAAGGGCAACTTTGTCTGCGCTTGCAGCTCCGAAGCGGTTGCCAAGGGTGCGAACGCGGGACAGATCGTTCGCAGGGTGGCCGAGATAACGGGCGCAAAGGGCGGCGGTAAGCCCGATATGGCTATGTCGGGTATAGGCGATAATACAAAGATAGACGAAGCGTTGCTTGCGGTAAAGGGTATTGCGGGCGAAATGCTGAAAGACTAATGATTATAAAGGAGAATTTCAATGGAAAACTGCCTTTTTTGCAAAATAATCGCGGGGGAGATCCCCTCGACAAAGGTTTACGAGGACGATGAAATATTGGCTTTTAAGGATATTAACCCTATGGCTCCCGTTCACGTTCTCATTATCCCCAAAAACCATATTGACGGCGCGGATATGCTGAATGCCGAAAACTCCGCCGTTGTATCGAAGATTTTTACCGTAGCGGCGCAGCTCGCCAAGGAGCTTAAGCTTGAAAACGGCTTCAGGATCGTGACCAACGTGGGCGAGGACGGCGGACAGACGGTTCGTCATCTGCATTTCCACCTTTTGGGCGGCAAAAAGCTTAATACCGCGCTTGCCTGATTTTAGAAATCGGACAAATTTTTGAAAATTGGCCGTGATATACTCGGACGATAAATTTGATTTTGAATAGGGGGGGAAAACTCATGAAACATTGCGGAACACAAAAATTAGAAACCGGCAGATTGATTTTAAGAAGATATGTAACCGAAGATGCTGCTGCAATGTATAAAAATTGGGCATCTGATGAGGATGTCACAAAATATTTGATGTGGCCTCCCCATTCAAGTCAGTCAATCAGCCAAGAAGTGGTGGACGATTGGGTAAATCAGTATACCGACAAAAACTATTATCACTGGGCTATCGTATTGAAAGACCATGGGGACGATCCCATTGGTGATATTGCCGTGGTAGATATGAAAGAGAACATTTCCATGGCGCATATCGGCTATTGTATTGGGAAATCCTGGTGGAATAAAGGGATCACCTCCGAAGCATTAAAAGCCGTTATAGACTTTCTTTTTGATGTAGTAGATGTAAATCGGATTGAATCAAGGCATGATCCGAGGAACCCCAACTCAGGTAAGGTTATGAAAAAATGCGGAATGAAGTATGAGGGAACTTTACGCAGTTCCGATTGGAACAATCAAGGAATTTGTGATGCCTGCTATTACGCATTGCTGAAAACAGAACGCTGAATCCCGATTATCGGGGACAAGGCATAGGCAGCAAGCCGATACGGTTTTCGGAAACCGATGAGTGATTTTCGGACAGTGATATAATAAAATTACCCTTATTAAAAAGGCTTTGGTATAAGCAATGACAGAGGTAACGCAGCAGTGCGGGAAAAGTCTTAACATTAACCACTTTGTGGAGGAATAATATTTATGAAGCACAAATTAGGCTTAATAGGTTTTTCATACCTTGCGGGACTTATTTGTGCTGAATTTTTCGGCACTGCTTTGATCGGTGTATTTGTGTTCGCGGCCGTTCTCCTGATTTCCGCCTTAGTTGTTTTTAAGCTTAGGAAAGCCGCGGCGGCTTTAGCGTTGTTTACCGCCTTTGCCGCAATGTGCGTTCACGGGATTTATACCTTGACTGTGTATCTTCCCGTAACGGCTTACGACGGCAAAACAGCGGAAATAAACGGTAAAATTACCGATGTGCGTTATTACGGCAGCGATACCGCCGCATATGTCATAGAAACAGATATTGACGGCATAAAAGCTTATATCAATTTTTTCGGCGAGGATAACGGCGGTTCGATAGGCGACAGTATAAAATTTGTTGGCAAATTATCGGTAATGACGGATAACGAGAGCTTTTCCGAAAAAAGCTATTATAAATCAAAAGGAATTTTTCTTTCCGCTTCACCTAAGGGCGAGACGGAGATCACCGAAAACAGCGGATTTAATTTAAAAAGGACGGTCTCGGATTACAGCGACCATATCGGAAATAAGATGTGCGCGCTTTTAACGGGAGACGAGGGCGATTTATTAAAAGCAATGTTCTTAGGAGATAAATCCGATTTAAGCCGCTCTCTTTCCGATAATATCAAAAGATCGGGCATAAGCCATTTTACCGCCGTTTCGGGACTTCACCTGACCGTCGTTTCTCATATAATTTTGCTTTTGATCTCCCTGACCCCTCTTAAGAACCACAGATATTTCAAATTTATAATTTTATCCCTGCTTATTCTTTTGTTTACCTTGTTTTTCAAGCTTTCACTGTCCGTAATAAGGGCGGGAATAATGCTGATAGTTTATTACGGCTCAGAGCCGTTTATGAGAAAAAGCAGTGTGATAAATTCAATGGGCATTGCGGCACTGGCCGTAACCTTGACTAACCCTTACGCCTGCACCGACGCGGGTTTGCTGCTGTCGCTGGCCGGCACCTTCGGAGTGGGCGCGGTATCTCCCTTGATCTGCAATAGGCTGAATAAAAGCAGGCTAACACCGATAAAAAACATGGCGGCTGCTTCCGCTTGTGCAATTTTCTGCACCTTTCCTTTAAGCTGTATATTTTTCGGCGGTATTTCCGTAGTCGGGATCGTAACCAATTTGCTTTTATATCCCCTGTTTATTCCCGCTTTGCTTTGCGCCGCTTTATTTGCTATGACGGGCGGGAACGGAAACGCGCTTATGTTCGTTTCGGGGTTGTGCGCTAAGGCGATGATCTTTATAATCGAGCTTTTGGGCAGCTTCAGATACTCCTATTTTACCCTCGATTACAGCTTTGTTGTTCCCGTAAGCCTTTTGTCGGTGCTGTTTGCGGTTTTTACCTATCTTTATTTCAAGGATATAAGGAAAACCCTGCGGGCGGCGGTGATCTCTCTGTGCGTAATGCTTTCGTTTACCGCTTTGTCCAATCTTTATTACCGTGATAAAGCAAGTCTTGCCATGTATTCCGACGGGAACGACGCCTGTATAATAGCAAAACAGGAGGGAAGCGTATTTATCGCGGTATCGGACGATTCGCAAAAGCTNCTGGANATTATCCGAGATTATATTAAAAGCAATTTTATTGACGAGGTTTCCGTAATAAAGGTAATAAGCCAAAGCAATAATAATTTAAGCGAGTTTCGGAATATACCTTGCAGAGAGTTTTTGCCGCCCGATAACACAAACGAGGTTTACAGCGATAAGATAACGCTTCAAAGCGAACAGGNCAGATGCAGGATAAAGATAAACGGAATTTCGGTTTCTTTNTCTCCCGCAAAGAACCCCNCCGATGANGGTATTTCCGTTATATACGGCTATACCGGCAGTATAAAAGATTTAAACGGAATAATTTTCGCGTCAAGCAAAAGACTTTACGTCAGCGACGAAAATAACATATACAAAAATATTTACTATGATAAAGCGAGCTACATAATAACCGATAACGGTTTTTTACGAAATAAAGGGTAATAATTTATCCCCATAAGCGCGGAAGGAATGATCATAAATGCCGACAGTGACCGAGGCACAGCTAAGCAGCAACATAAAAAGCGGAAAATTTTCTCCCGTATACTTTTTTTACGGTGAGGAAAGCTTTCTTGTCAAAACCTACGCCATGAGAATAAAAAACAAAATTTTCGGCGACGCCAAAACGGATATAAATCTGCTTGAGNTAAGCGGCAGCCCCGATCTTGCAATGCTTTCCGACCACGCGGAGGCACTGCCGTTTTTTGCGGACTATAAGGTGATCTTAATAAACGACTTTAATCTTGAAAAGCTTCCCGAAGGCGATTTTGAATTTTTTGAAAATATATTGAAAAACGTTCCCGACACTACCGTAATGGTTTTTTATTTAACCGGCTGCGGTTTTTCGCTGCGTTCGGGAAGAGTAAAAAAGCTTTTTGAGATTTTTAAGAAATACGCCGTTGTCTGTGAATTTAAGCCGCTGAATAAAATGAAGATCGGGGATATTATNCGCAAAAAGGTCAATAAGCAAAAAAGACTTATTTCACCCACCAACGCCGAATATATNGCGGAGATAACCGCCTGTGACCTGAATTTGGCTTCTGTGGAAACCACAAAGCTTTGCTGCTATGTTGAAGAAGGAAAGGAAATAACAAGAGAAATTATCGACAGCATGATAGCCAAAAGGCTTGAGACAAAGGTTTTCACCTTGTCCGACGCAATGCTTGCGAAAAATAAAAGGGACGCGTTCAGAATATTGGACGAGCTGTTTGAGCAAAGGGTGGACCCTATTCCCGTNCTGGCGGCTTTATCNACGGTATATTCCGATTACTATACGGCTAAGGCGGCAAAGGACAAGGGAATACCCCCGCAGCAGGTGGCGGCGGATTTCNGCTACACGGGAATGAAAGCCACATTTGCGGCAAAAAAGTACAATCAGGCGGCTAAAATGGATATGAAAAGCCTGAGAAACGCAATGGAGATCATTTTTGAAGCGGACGTAAAGTGCAAATCCTCGACNGTAAACAGAAGACTGTTATTGGAAGAAACGGTNTTAAAAATTATGAACGGCTGATATTTGTTTAAACAATATTACGAATACGGGATAAAATAAAACAAATGATACATTTAAAGGAAGCGTTGATCGTAGAGGGAAAGTATGATAAAATAAAGCTTTCCTCTATAACCGACGCGCTTATAATCACCACCGACGGCTTTTCCGTGTTTAAGAACAAGGAAAAGCTTGCTCTGATAAAAAGCCTTGCCGAAAGCTGCGGCGTTATCATACTTACCGACAGCGACAGCGCGGGCTTTAAGATACGCAACTATATAAGGGGCTGCACCCAAAAGGGTAAAATTATCAACATCTATATTCCCGAAATATTCGGAAAGGAAAAAAGAAAAGCCTCACCCTCAAAGGANGGTAAGCTTGGAGTTGAGGGAATACAAGCGGATATTTTAAGAAACGCTTTTGAAAAATCGGGGGTAGTGCTTTCCGACAGCGAAAAGCCCAAAATTGAGTGGGCAACAAAGATCAGACTTTTTGACGACGGCTTTACGGGAAAGGAGAATTCGGAGGAAAAGAGAAAAAAGCTGCTTGGGCTTCTTTCTCTCCCGTCGCTGCTTTCCACCAATTCCTTAATAGAAGTGCTGAATACAATGTTCACGCAAGAGGAATACGAAAATGCCGTGAGGCTGATAGACGGCGAAGCGGCAATGCCAAATACTAATCCTTTTTAAAACAGCGGGATTGATATAACTGAAAGGAAAATTTTGAATATATGGTTTTTTCAAGCCTTACCTTTATGTTTGTATTTCTGCCCATAGTGCTTTTATTGTACTATGCGGTGCCGAAAAAATTCAAGAATTTGTTTATATTGATAAGCGGGCTTATTTTTTACGCCTGGGGCGAGCCTGTTTATGTTCTTATAATGATAGCTTCGACTCTTATAGACTACACGGCGGGGCTGCTGATCTATAAATTTGACAAAAACAAAACGGTAAAGCTGATCTGTTTGCTTGTGTCACTGATCATGAATTTGGGATTGCTGGGCGTATTTAAATACAGCGGCTTTATTATGCAGAATATCGACGCGCTGTTCGGAACGTCGCTTTTTGATCCGAAGCATGCCTTGCCGCTGCCTATCGGAATAAGCTTTTTTACCTTCCAGTCAATGTCTTACACCATAGATATGTACATGGGCAAGATAAAGGTGCAGAAAAATCCGATTTCCTTTGCCGCCTTTGTTACTTTGTTCCCCCAGATAGTGGCAGGTCCTATCGTTCGCTATGACGATATAGCGGCGGAGCTTGACAACAGAACGGTTGACATCGACTGCATTTACGACGGCATTTTGAAATTTATAACGGGCGTTGGCAAAAAGGTGCTTATCGCTAACAATATCGGCATGCTTTGGACTACCGTTAAGGGCTTGGAGCAAAGCGAGCTGTCGGTATTAACGGCGTGGCTCGGAATAATCGCCTTTACTCTGCAAATTTATTTTGATTTTTCGGGCTACTCGGATATGGCTATCGGGCTTGGCAAGATGATGGGCTTTAACTTTCCGCAGAACTTCAATTACCCTTATCAGTCAAAAAGCATAAGCGAATTTTGGCGCAGGTGGCATATAACACTCGGCGCGTGGTTCAAAAGCTATGTTTATTTTCCTCTCGGCGGCAGCAGAAAAGGAAAGGGCAGGACGGTGTTTAATCTTGCGGTAGTGTGGCTGCTTACCGGTATCTGGCACGGCGCAAGCTGGAATTTTATTCTTTGGGGCGTGCTTTACGGAGTTGTTATTATTATCGAAAAGCTGTTTCTCGGAAAAATTCTCGAAAAGATACCGTCGTTTTTCTCATGGCTCTACACTATGATTCTTGTAATACTGGGCTGGGTGCTTTTCGACACGGCGGATATNCCGACGGCTCTGGGATATATGGGCGCGATGTTCGGCGGCACGGGAACTCTTGTGAACGATCAGGGCATGTATTATCTTTTGAATTACGGCATTATCATTGTTATCGCCGTTTTTGCCTGCACGGACGCTTTCAAGCTTATACTTGAAAAAATCAAAACAAAGGCACCGATGCTTATAAATTATTTAACGCCCTTTACAAAGCTTGCCGTGCTGGTGCTTTCGACGGCATATCTTGCGGACGCGACCTATAATCCGTTTTTGTACTTTAATTTCTAAAAGGAATGTAAAAAATGAAAAATCTGTATAAAAAGATAATGATAGCGTTATTTGCCGTATTTTTGGCGGCAATGCCGATTTTTACGCTTGTTTTTCTTTCACCCGAGGAAAAACCTTTTTCGGAAAACGAGAACCGATATTTGGCTTCGTTTCCTAAGCTTACCTTTAAGACCTATAAGGAAGAGACCTTTATGGAGGGCTTTGACAACTGGATCTCCGACAGGTTCTTCGGGCGCGAGGATTGGATAGTGCTTAAAAACAAGACCGATTCCGTATTGGGAAAGACCGAAACCAACGGTGTTTTTATAGAAAACGACATGATGATGCAAATCTGGAGGGATTACGACGAGGAGCTGTATGAAAAAAATCTGAATGCAATAAACGGTTTTGTGGAAAAGCACCCCGAAATTCCTACCTATTTTATGCTTGTACCCAACGCCCAGGAAATATACCGTAATAATATACCCAAATACGCGGAGGTAGGCAGTCAGAAAAAATATATAGATAACTTTTACTCGGAATTAAAGGGCTTTGAGGGTACTGTTGACGCTTACTCCGCTCTTTCCGACCGCAAAAGCTCATATATTTATTACCGCACCGACCACCACTGGACAAGCTACGGTGCTTTTACCGCATATGAGGCCGCCGCGTCCGTTCTCGACTATGACAATTACAGGTACGATTCCTTTACCATAGAGCATGCAAGCAACGAGTTCAGAGGCACGCTGTTTTCAAGGACTCTTGATTTTGATGTAACGCCCGATGTTATCGATTACTACACCTTAACGGAGAGAGAACCGAGCGTAAAGGTCTCGGTATTCAAGAGCTTTGACACAAAAACGGGAAAAGTTGTATATGATGAATACGACAGCATGTATTTCAGAAGCTTTTTACAGGTAAAGGACAAATATTCGTCTTTCCTGGGGCAAAATTCACCTCTTGTTACCGTTGAAAACGAAAACGCCAAAAGCGACAGGTCGCTGCTTATAATCAAGGACAGCTACGCTCATTCCATAGTTCCTTTTTTATCTAAAGAGTATAAAACCGTTACCATGATCGATCTAAGGTATATAAACACCGATTTTCAGGTCATGACGCCTTTAGATGATTACGATCAATTGCTTTTTCTTTACAATGTTATTACTTTTTCGGAGGACGAAAATATTGTAAAGCTTAATCTGTGCAAATAAAGAAAGTCGGTTAAAGGAAAAAATTGTAATACTTTTAACCGATTTTTTATGTGTAAAAAAAATGAAAATTTGCATGCCTCTATTGACATTCAGTAAAAAGCTGAATATAATAATATTCGTTGAACAATCGTTGAACAAATCAGAGGTTACTATGGCAAAAAATGAAGCGACATTCAGAAAAGAACAGGCGGAAAACACAAGACAGAAGCTGCTTGAATCGGCGCGTCTCCTTTTTGCGGAAAACGGCTACAAGGGAACGTCGGTACGGTCCATCAATCGCCGCGTAGGTCTTGCGGACGGCTTGCTGTATCATTATTTTCCCGGAGGCAAAAAAGAGCTTTTTCAGACTATCGTTACCGAAAGCTTTCAGAAGGTGCAAAATGAGGTCGNAGCAGCTCANAATTATGCTTGTTATGAGGGNATGCCCATTGAAGAGGTTTTNATTGACGCGTTTAAGGGCTTTGCNGAAACTATCGGGGAAAATTTGGATATTATAAGAATAATAGTTAAGGAAAACGATGTTCAGGAGTTTATATCCTGCGAAAATATTTTATCGATATCCGACTGCAATAAAACCTTTATTTCNNATTTTTTAANGAGACGCGCCGAAGAGGGAGAAATCANAGAGATAGATTTTGANGCCGCCGCTTCCGCAATCGTTTCCTCTCTTATAAATTACATTATTTTAAAGGTNATGAATATAGATACNANCGAAATNGTTAANGAAGAAAAGATCAAAAGAACCGTAAATTATTACGCCGACTTGTGGAAAAAAATATAAAAANGTATAGCAATAAGAAAGGACTGATGTAAAATATGCTGCAATTAAAGGACATAGTTAAACAGTACGGTGAAAAGGACAACTTGGTCAACGCCTTAAAGGGGGTAAGCATTACCTTCAGNGAAAACGAATTTGTCGCNATACTCGGTCANTCGGGCTGCGGCAAGACNACAATGCTGAATATCATCGGCGGNCTTGACCACGCTACCTCGGGCGATCTTGTCATCAACAACGTTTCAACAAAGAAATTCAAGGACAGAGATTGGGACGCTTACAGAAACCACTCTATCGGCTTTATTTTTCAAAGCTACAATCTTATACCTCATCAAACGGTGCTTGCAAACGTTGAATTGGCACTTACNATTTCGGGTGTGTCAAAATCNGAGCGTAAAAAAAGAGCGGCGGAGGCGTTAAAAAAGGTGGGGNTGGGGGATCAGCTCCACAAAAAGCCCAATCAGATGTCGGGCGGACAAATGCAGCGTGTGGCTATTGCCAGAGCCTTAATAAATAATCCCGATATACTNCTTGCCGACGANCCCACCGGCGCATTGGACAGCGAGACCAGCATACAGGTAATGGAGCTGTTAAAGGAGATCGCCAAGGACAGACTTGTTATTTTGGTAACTCATAANCCCGAGCTTGCGGAGCAGTACGCAACAAGAATCGTAAAGGTAAGCGACGGCAAGATAATCAGCGATACCGACCCTTATGAAGCACCCGAGACAAAGACCGAAGGAAGTGCCAAGAAAAAACGCGTCTCGATGTCCTTTTTTACCGCGGTTTCTCTTTCTCTCAATAACCTGCTNACCAAAAAAGGACGCACTCTGCTGACCTCCTTTGCGGGTTCGATAGGTATTATCGGAATCGCNCTTATCCTTGCTCTTTCAACGGGAATAAACAACTATATAAACGCGGTGCAGGAGGAGACCTTATCGTCCTATCCCATAAATATACTTAAGGAAAGCACAGATATAAGCGGAATGTTCGGCACTATTATGGAAAGACANATTGCCGAGGACGATGAGAGTAACGGCGAATANGATACCGTACGCGCNAACACCGANGTGTACGAGGTTTTTAACGCCTTTAATTCCTCCGCAAAGCAGACCAACAATATGAAAGCCTTTAAGGAATATATCGAAAGCTGCGNGGATATTAAGGACAACGCCAGNGCGATAGCCTATTCCTATAACACCAAGATGCCTATATATACCGAAGATATAAACGGTAATATAATAGAATCCGACGTGATGAAGATAATGTACTCCGCGGGCGGTATGGAGAGCACCTACGAATTTTTGCAGTCNAGTCCGATGATGGAATCCATGGGTGCCATGGAAATGTGGGAGGAAATGCTGCCCTCAGAGGACGGAACCGGTGTAAACGACATACTGCTTAACCAATACGACCTGGTTTACGGAAGCTGGCCGCAGAATTACGATGAAGTGGTAATAGTACTTACAAGGCGCAACGAGCTTCCCGATATTGTAACATATACCTTGGGCTTAAAGGACACCTCGGTGCTTCCCGATCTGATGAAATCGATAATGCGCGGCGAAGAGGTCGAGTATTACGGAGAGACTGAGTGGACCTATCAGGAGATCTGTGATAAGGAATACAAGGTCATTCTGCCNTGTGAATACTATCAGAAGAGCGAGGGAGGAAAGGGCTATACCAACCTTACCGAAACCGACGCGGGACTTGAATACCTGTACAATTCCGACGACGTAGGGCTTAAGCTCAAAATAACGGGCTTTATCCGTCCCAACGAGGAAGCNACCGCGACCATGCTTCAAGGCTATGTCGCTTATACCAAGGGATTGACCGACTACGTAATACAAAAAACCAACGACAGCGATATAGTAAAGGCTCAGCTTGANGACACCGACACCGACGTTGTTTCAGCTTTGCCCTTCAGGACCGATGAATATACCGAGCCTGCCGTTTCGGAAAAAGCGGACAGGGTAAAAAGCTTTATCGAAAGCGCGGAGATAAGCAAAAAAGCCGAAATATACAGATTTATAATGTCCATTCCCGACAGCGCGGAGGTGGAGACATATGTACAGCAGTACTTGGCGCAGGTGACAAGAGAGGATATTGAGGCGCAGGTATCGGAAAACTACGCTCAGAGCATGGGCGTTGACGCAAGCTCCATTTTATCCTACATTTCNCAGATGACCGACGACGAGATTTTCAAGTTTGCGGCGGAAGCGGTCTCGGAGCAGTATAAAAATCAGTACGCGGCAATGGTAGAGCAGCAGCTGGCGTCAATGACTATCGAACAGCTTGCGGCGGCTTTNGGTATGACGGAGCTGGCGGAAGCGCAGTACGAGACGCTGTTTGCCGAATACACTCCCGACAGATTTTCNGACAGCAGCTATGACGATGTTTTGCACGACTTGGGCTACGCGGATTTTGACGACCCCCAGGCTATCAAGATATACGCGAAAACCTTCCGCAATAAGGACACGATCTCTGACGCTATCAGCGCGTATAACGACAGTGTTTCCGAGGAGGACGAGATCAAGTACACCGATTACGTGGCGTTGCTGATGTCCTCTATCACCGATATTATAAGCGGCATATCCTATCTGCTTATTGCCTTTGTAAGCATTTCCCTTATCGTTTCCTCGATTATGATAGGAATTATCACCTATATTTCGGTTCTGGAGCGCACAAGAGAGATAGGTATATTAAGAGCGATAGGCGCGTCAAAGGGCGACATTTCCACTGTATTCAATGCCGAAACGCTTATAGTGGGCTTGATTTCGGGCGTTATAGGCATAGGCGTTTCGCTGCTGCTTATTATACCCATTAACGCAATAGTGTACAGCTTAACCGGCATTGTGGGATTAAAAGCGGCTTTGCCCGCGGTTGGAGCGGTTATATTGGTGGTTATCAGTATGGTGCTTACCTTGATAGCGGGTGTTATCCCGTCAAGAGTAGCGTCCAAGAAAGACCCTGTTGAGGCACTCAGGACGGAGTAATTTTTAGGGAAAGGAAAACAAAAATGGAAAATGAAGTATACCCCAAAAAGGATTTTTACGACATATCCGATCTGGTGGAGATAATGAAGATACTCCGAAGCGAAAACGGCTGCGCGTGGGACAGGGAGCAGGATCATCAATCCATACGAATGAACGTGCTTGAAGAAGCCTATGAGGTCATGGAGGCGATCGACGCGGAAAACACCGATCTGCTTAAGGAGGAATTGGGCGACTTGCTTTTGCAGGTGGTATTTCACGCTCAGCTTGAAAACGAGGCGGGTTCCTTTGATTTTGACGGAGTGTGCGACGGTATCTGCAAAAAGCTGATTTACCGTCACCCTCATGTGTTCGGAAATATTCATGTTGAAAACTCCGCCGAGGTATTAAAAAACTGGGATTCGCTGAAAAGTAAGTCAAAGGGAGAGGAAACGGCTTCCGAAAGGCTTCAGAGCGTTCCCAAGCTTCTCCCCGCCCTGATGAGGGGCGATAAGGTCTGCAAACGGGCTGTTAACGCAGGTTTGAACGGCGTTACAAAGGAATTTGCGATCCGTCATCTTAAGGATTGCGTTGAGAAGCTCGAAATGTCGAAAGATGACGAAACAGAGGAGAAAATAGGGGAAATACTGTTTGCTTGCTGCAATTTATCAAATATTTATAAAAAAGAAAGCGAAAAAAGCTTGACAATGGCAATAAATCGGTTTATAATGCAATTTAGGGAAATGGAGGACAAAGCCGTCCAAGAGGGCAAAACCATTGACCAAATGCCGCAGGACGAGGTATTAAGGCTTTTTGCGGCGAAAAATGAAAATTGAAATTGCAATAAAAAGAAAGGAACGGTAAAAACAAATGACAAAATCAGAACTCGTAGCATCTATTGCGGAGAAGACAGGACTTACAAAGAAGGTTTCCGAGGAGGCTCTCGGCGCGGTAGTTGACACAATCAGCGACGCTCTTGTAAAGGGTGAAAAGGTTCAGCTTGTCGGCTTCGGCACATTTGAAGTAAGAGAACGCGCCGAAAGAACAGGTATCAATCCTCAGACCCGTGAAAAGATCACAATTGCCGCAACCAAGACTCCCGCTTTTAAGGCAGGCTCCGCTCTTAAGGAAGCAGTTGCAAAATAAGAACAAGTTCTAAAAAATACAATTTGCTTTAAAAAAAGGGTTTATTAAAAATGATGAGGTAAAGCGGAGTAATACGTTTTGTATTATCCGCTTTTATTTTTACAAAGAGGGATAATAAGAAATGAGACTTGATAAGTATTTAAAGGTTTCAAGGCTTATAAAACGCCGTACGGTGGCTAACGAAGCCTGTGACGCCGAAAAAATAATCGTAAACGGAAAACCCGCAAGGGCTTCCTACGAGGTAAAAATAAACGATATAATTGAAATCCAAATGGGTAAAACACCCCTTAAGGTAAGGGTGCTGAAAATAGTTGAGGTTGTCGGAAAAGAGGGAAGCTCAGAGCTGTACGAGGCCTTATAGCCGATCACTTCGCAATTGCGGCAGCTCGTTAAGGCCGCACTTGAAAAATTTTGTTCTAAATAACTGCCTTCCGCATATTATTTATATGGAAAGATTGTCCGTAGGAGGTATTTATTTATGACAGAACAAAAGAACGGCGTACATAATTTGGTAATGGAAAACCGAAGGCGGCTTGTTATCTCGGGCGTCAAGGAGGTAGAGGGCTTTACCGAAACGGAGGTGTGCTTATATACCGATATGGGGCAGCTTACGGTAAAGGGAAGAAATCTCCATGTCAATCAGGTAAGCACCGATACGGGAGAGCTTATTATGGTGGGAGATATGGTAAATTCCATTGTTTATTCCGATAAGCCCAGACGCACTCCAAACAACTTTATAACCAAGCTGTTCAGGTAAGCCGCCATGTTTGAAAATATAGATTCCACCTTTTATCAGGCACTGTGCTTTTTGGCGGCGGGGGCGGCTTTCGGCTTATGCTACGAGCTGCTGCGCTTTATCAGAATGCTGTTCAGACATCACGCTGTTGTGGTGTTTATCGAGGATACGCTGTTTTTTACTGTTTGCGGCTTTGTAAGCTTTATTATCGCGCTGTGGGTCGGTATAGGCTATTTCAGGATATATTACATAGCGTTTGAGGTATTGGGTGCTTCGCTGTACTTTCTAACGGTCGGAAGGCTGTTAAATTCCGTGCTGCGCCATGCTGTAAAAGGATTAAAAAGATGCCTTTATGCGTTTTATAAGAAAATCGGGCCAAGGCTGGCGGTATTATTTGTACCTTATGCTGGAAAAATCAAGGCATGGTTTAGTAATATCGCTGAAAATTTAATTAAGCCCTTATTTAATCGTAAAAAGCACTTGAAAAGTACCGAAGAAATGTTGTATAATAATAAAGTACACTCTTCTGTACAATTGAACAAGGGAGGCGAAGGCCGCGGTGTTATCAAAGCGCAAATCAGAAAAAAAACGTAGCTCGTTTTTGATCAACGTGCTTTTGTTTGCCGTGTTCGTTTTTGTTCTTGTGGAGTTGATTTCCATGCAGCTTGAGATCGCACAGAAAAAATCGGAGCTCAATGAAATAAACGGCAGTCTTGAAACTATCCTGGTTTCCAATGATCAGCTTAAGCGTTATTACGCGGAGGAAAACAGAAAAGAGTATATTGAACAGATCGCGAGAGATCAGCTTGATTATTCCTACGCGGACGAAACCGTTTATTACTTTGTGCCAAAATAACCTATTCAAATCAAAAAAATAATGCTGTAAAAGCCTTTGCACTGCTTTTACAGCATTTTTGTTTTATTGCTTTAAGTCCTTGCTTTCGTTGAACCTGTCATATAAGGTCATATCGGTATTGTCCACCGCGTCGGCAAGCCTGTTGCACAGCTCGCTTATGAAAATGTCGTTTCTGTTAAAGAACCCGACCTGTGCCTTTGTGAATCTGCGCGGTTTGTTTTTGGGGTTGAAAGCGGCCGGGTGCGGTACATTGCCTTTCATTTCGCCCGAATCGATATTGCCTATTATTTTGTTTCTCTCGTTCATAATATTGTTCAGATTATCCAACGCAAAATTATGGTCGTCGCTTATCGCGCTGAAATATGTTGCGGCAGCAAATAAAAACGGTATATTCTGAGGATTGTGGAAAAAATCAAAACGCCACGACTGATATAAAAAGTAGCTTTCATAAGGGGTATAAAGGTAGGGCGAACCGAATCCCAAGGTAAGCATGCCGCCTTCGTTCCATAAAACCGTAAACGCCGTGTCTATTCCGTTTAACGAGGTGTTTAACGGACAAATATTTATGGGAAGACAGCCCGGCTTGTAGTTCCAATCGATAAAATCGGTCACAATGCTGTTGTTTTCGCCAAAGTCGGATACCAGTCTGAGTGCCGCGCACCCTGCCGCAACGGCTTTATCGCGTACCTCGCAAAGCTCGTCAAAGCCGTATTTGCTGCAATCCACCTCCAACATGATCTTCAAAGCGGAAAGCTTTTTTGCTATCGCGATCATATTCAAGGGCAGAACCAAGTATTTGAACCGCTTTTTTGCTATTATTTCAAAATCCTCTATTCCCTCAATTCTGAAAATAAATTTTTCGCTTGTATTTACATCGGTAAGGTAAGATACCGCTTTTCTGTCGATCTCGGCGTAATCCACGCCGCTTTGGAAAAGCGAGGCTATATATTCTCTGACGCTTTTGGGAGTAGCTCTTTCCGAAAAATCAATACTGCAAAGACTGTTGTCCACTATGTACATAATTACGACATGTCCTTTCATTTGGTAATATGAGTACTAATCCCTTTTTGAAATGTGGGATTAGTGTTTCGGGTGCAATCCCTTTTTGAACTGTGAGTATTACGTCAACTCAAAAAGGGATTGGTATAAAATTATCATACAATATTTTAACATATTCCGAGCTTTTTTGCAACATGAAAATATCGGTATTATTTATTGAAAAAACTGCTTGCTTAGAGGGCAGAGGACTGTAAAAAAATGAAAGGGGCTGTAAAAATATTGTGCTCGGCACCGCACGGGCTTTTACGTTGTGCTAATGCTTAGAATTGCGCTTTATATAATACTTTTTTGCCTGAAGCAGGAGGCACCGCTCCCGCGGGGGGCTTAAGGTGACACCAAAGGGGGGCGAAGTCGAAACAAGCTCCGAAAAAGTGATGAATAACATCTGCAATTTTGAAATAAAGAAAGGTTAAGTGTTT
>JAAVIF010000010.1 GCA_014799365.1 Oscillospiraceae bacterium | reverse complement strand
GCTCCCTCAGGTATTGTATTGAACGTACATACCCACCGCCTTTGGCGGTCCTTCGGCTTTGCCGAAGGATTTTGACAGTAGATTTTATCTACTGTCAAAATGGGTATTAGTATAAAAACGAAAGGATTGTTGAAAATGTCAAGTGAGATCAGAGATATTAACCTTTGGGAAAGCGGAAGCCGCAAAATTCAATGGGTAAAGGATAACATGCCTTTGCTGAGAAGCATTGAAAAGGATTTTTCGGAGACAAAGCCTTTTAAGGGGCTTAAAGTTGCCTTGTCCGTTCATTTAGAGGCAAAGACCGCGTATTTGTGCAAGGTGTTTGCGGCCGGCGGCGCGGAAATGTATGTTACGGGCAGCAACCCGCTGTCAACGCAGGACGACGTAGCGGCTGCGCTGGTTCATGACGGTCTTAACGTGTTCGCGTGGTACAACTCCACCGAGGAGGAATATCACCGTCATATTTCCGAGGTAATAAAGATTGCTCCCAACATTATAATAGATGACGGCGGAGACTTGGTTCACCTTATACACACCGAGTATCCGCAGCTTATAGACAATGTTATCGGAGGCTGTGAGGAAACCACCACGGGTATTCACAGATTAAAAGCTATGAACGAGGCGGGGAAGCTTAAATTCCCGATGGTTTTGGTTAATGACGCCGACTGCAAGCATTTGTTCGATAACCGTTACGGAACGGGGCAATCCGTTTGGGACGGTATAAACCGCACCACCAATCTTATCGTTGCGGGAAAGAATGTCGTTGTCGCAGGCTACGGCTGGTGCGGCAAGGGCGTTGCCATGAGAGCCAAGGGCTTGGGGGCGTCCGTTATCGTTACCGAAGTGGATCCCATTAAGGCAATGGAAGCGGTTATGGACGGATTTAAGGTCATGAAAATGACCGAAGCCGCAAAGATAGGCGATTTCTTTATAACGGTTACAGGCTGCAATCAGGTTATTTGCGAGGACAGCTTTAAAGTTATGAAGGACGGTGCGATCTGCTGCAACGCGGGACATTTTGACGTAGAGGTGGATGTTGCCAAGCTTAGAGAGATCGCAAAGGAAAGCCACCTTGCGCGCAACAATATTATGTGCTACACCTTAGAGGACGGCAGAAGAATAAATGTTATCGCGGAGGGCAGACTTGTGAACCTTGCGGCGGGAGACGGACACCCTGCGGAAATCATGGATATGAGCTTTGCTATACAGCTTTTGTCCGCGCTTTATCTTACTCAGCACAAAGACGGTCTTACAGAAAAGATCATAAACGTTCCCAAGGAGATAGACCAAGAGGTGGCGGAGCGCAAGCTGAAATTCTGGGATATTGAGATAGATCATCTTTCTCAGGAGCAGATAGATTATCTGAACGCTTCCGAATAATACTGATTCATAATCATCTTGCAGACAAAGAATTTGATGTAAACATTCACCTTTTCACGCTGTGTGAACGAAATTGTAATATGCTTGTTTACATATAAATTTAAGAAACATTTTTCGCATTTTTTCACGGAAAGGGAAATTTTACTTATGCAAAAAGAATATTTTGTGTTACTGTCGGATATAATCGACGAGTATTCGCTCGAAACAATTTACTGTCCCTGCAGTCCCAAGGAAATAAAAATCAAAAACAACGATGTGAATCGTCCGGGATTACAGCTTGCGGGATTTTACGAGTATTTTGACAGCACCAGAATACAGATTGCCGGCAAGGCCGAATTTGCCTTTATGGAGCAGCTAAGCGAGGAGAAGAGAATTTCCGCTTTTGCCGATTTGTTTTCTCAAAAGCCTCCCGCTTTTATTGTGACCCGCGATCTGGAGATATTTCCCGAGGTTGAGCGGCTTGCGATAGAAAATGAGGTGCCTTTGTTCAGAAGTAAGCAGAGTACCTCGGAGTTTATGGCCGCGCTTATTGCATTCCTTAACTTAAGGCTTGCTCCGAGAATTACCCGTCACGGAGTGCTTATAGAAATATACGGCGAAGGCGTGCTTATACTCGGCGACAGCGGCGTTGGTAAGAGCGAAACGGCTATTGAGCTTGTTAAGCGCGGTCACAGGCTTGTGGCGGATGACGCGGTCGAAATACGCCGTACCTCCAATATTACTCTTGTGGGCAGCTCTCCCGACAATATCCGTCACTTTCTCGAGCTTCGCGGTATCGGAATCGTTAACGCAAGACAGCTTTTCGGTATCGGTGCGGTAAAGGTAAGCGAAAAAATCGATATGGTGGTTGAGCTGGAGATATGGAATCCCGAAAAGGTATATGACCGCATGGGCGTTGACAATCATTATATGTCCATTTTGGGCGTAAGGGTTCCGTATCTTACCATTCCCGTCAAGCCAGGACGTAACCTTGCGGTTATTCTTGAAGTTGCCGCAATGAACAACCGTCAGAAGAAAATGGGTTATAACGCGGCGCAGGAGCTGTTGGACAATCTCGGTATGAATATGGAGAGTGCGGACACCATAACCAATATTACATAATTGAATTTTGAAATATAAAGCTTGAAAGAACTTGGAAAACAGGTTCTTTCAACTATCTTTTGGTGTCGGACCGATTCGATTTACGGAAGATATTTGTTTATCGAAAGGGTCACTTGAAAGGAACGTTTGAAATAATGCTGATTGATGAAGAAAGGATTAATCTCAACGGTCATGAGATACTGCTTCGCAGTGCCAAAACCGAGGACGCGCAGATACTGATAGATTATTTGCGCACGGTTTGCGGTGAAACAAGGTTTTTGATGAAGGAATCCGACGAGGTCAATTTAACGGTTGAACAGGAGATAAGCTTTATCGAAAGACATAACCGAGCTTCCGACAGCTTGCTTATTCTTGCATTCTTTGACGGCGAGTATGCGGGAAACTGTTCCTTTGACGGCGGGGGTGAAAGCAGAAGAAACGCTCACCGTGCAGGGATAGGAATTGCTTTGTATCAAAAGTATACGGGTCACGGTATCGGGCGTGTTTTAATGGATAGAATGATAAAGTACGCGAAAAAACTCGGATATGAGCAAATGGAGCTTACCGTCGTTCAAGGAAACGAGAGGGCTATCGGATTGTACAAAAGCGTAGGCTTTGAGGAATGCGGCAGGATTCCCGATGCCAATAAATATGACGACGGAACCTATGCGGACGATATATTTATGATAAAAAAGCTCTGATTTTACATTAAGGAGAAAAAATAACAAAAATGAAGCTGATAGCAGATTTGCATACACATACCTTAGCTTCCGCTCATGCTTATTCAACGGTCACCGAAAACACCGTGCAGGCGGAAAAAGCAGGACTTAAGATAATGGCGGTGACGGATCACGGGCCGCAAATGGAGGATTCGCCTCATATTTGGCATCATCATAATTTGACCGCTTTGCCGCGTGTAATAAACAACGTATTTGTATTAAGAGGCATTGAAGCGGATATTATCGATAACAACGGGCAAATTGACATTGACGCGGAGCTATCCAAAAAGCTTGACTGGATAGTGGCGAGCTATCATTGGGGAGACGGTAACGCGCGGGAATTTACAAATTCTTATTTAAAGGCTCTTGAAAACCCGGATATCTGCTGCTTGGGTCATACAGACAGCAATTGGGTACCTTACGATATAAAAGAGGTTTGTAAAGCCTGCGCTCATTTCGGAAAGGCTATGGAGCTGAATGTTGCACGTATACGTGATATACGCAAAACCGACACCTACGATTTTTACCGCAGACAGCTTACTGCTTGCGCGGAGGAAAAGGCTTTTGTGGTGGTAAATACCGACTCGCATTTCTGGACTACGATAGGCAATTTCGACCCCGCGATAAAACTTATCGAGGAAGTGGGCTTTCCCGAGGAGCTTCTGCTTAACGCGGACGAAGAGAAAATAAAACAGCTTGTTAACCGTAAAAAGGGAACAAATATTTTTGAATAGACCTGTTCGATAACCGGAGAAGTGCCGGATTGCGCAGGATTTTTGGCGAAAGGCAAAGTGTGCCGAACGCCGCTGTACTGTATGTACCGCAAGTGAGGTACGCAAAGCCTTTCGCAAAAAAGACAAGCAAGACGGTGCTTCGGAGGTTACCGAACAGGTCTAATAAATTTTTCAGTATAAAAATCAAGGAGTGAAAATATATGTATAATATCGGTATTGATCTGGGCGGTACAAATATAAAGGTCGGAGTGGTAAACGAAAATTATGAGATAGTTTCGAGAGCGAGCGTTAAAACCAATCTGCCCCGTCCCGCCGAGGGAATAGTAGAGGGGATCTGCGAAGCGGTAAATATCACTCTTGACGGCGCAAAGATCGGTCTTGACTCCGTTACCTCCATTGGTATCGGAACTCCCGGAGCCGCCAACAGAAGCACGGGTACGGTGCTTTACAGCAGTAATCTGGGCTTTGACAACGTTCATCTGGGAGATATGCTCAAAGAAAAGCTCAATAAGGATATTTACGTTGAGAACGACGCAAACGCCGCCGCCTTCGGAGAATATTTAGCCGGCGGCGGAAAGGGTTATGAAAACGTTGTTGTAATTACATTGGGTACCGGTGTAGGCGGCGGAATAATAATTGACGGAAAAATATACACGGGCTTTAATTTCTGCGGCGCGGAGCTGGGTCACACCGTTATCGAATATAACGGACGTTCCTGCACCTGCGGAAGAAAGGGCTGCTTTGAAGCTTATTCCAGTGCCACGGCTTTGATCACTTCGACAAAGGAGGCAATGGAGCGGGATAAAAACAGCAAGCTGTGGGAAATCGCGGGTTCTCTTGACGGCGTTGACGGAAAAACCGCCTTTGACGGTATGAGAGCGGGAGATGAAACGGCAAAGGCTGTTGTTAAGGAATATATTGAATATTTGGGCTGCGGACTTACCAATATGGTAAATATTTTCCAGCCGCAAGTGCTGCTTATAGGCGGCGGAGTGTGCAAGGAGGGCGACAATCTTGTACTTCCTCTTAAAGAGATCATCAAAAAAGAAGCTTACTGTATAGACGAAAATAATTCCACTGTTCTTGATGTCTGCAAATTGGGAAACGACGCGGGAATTATCGGTGCGGCTTTCCTTTGCAGACTGGCGGAGTAATTTTTTCAATGTTTATTTTAAAATAAACATTGTGACAACGAGTGATGCCGTTCCGATTTCTTGTTTACGCGGCGGAAAGGGTGTTAAGCATGGATTACCGTATGATGGATTACCGTATGATTGAGGAAATATGCGCAAAATACGGCGCGGAATACAAAAAAAACGAATGCTTGGCTTCTTACACAAGCTTTAAAATCGGCGGCCGTTGTCCTATCCTGATAAAGCCCAACGGGATAGACTGTCTTAGGGAAATCGTTTCTGAATTTAACCGCGGGAACAAGGAGTACAGGATTATCGGAAAGGGAAGCAATATTCTTGTTTCCGATAAGGGTGTTGATTTTCCCGTTATTTCGCTTTCTTCCATAACAAAAACGGAGGTGGACGGAGAAAGAATGATTTGTACCGCGGGCATGCCCTTGATCGGGCTGTGCAGATTAGCGGCGGAGCAATCTTTAAGCGGACTTGAATTTGCTTACGGTATACCCGGAAGCACAGGCGGCGCGGTTTATATGAACGCTGGTGCATACGGCGGCGAGATGAAGGACGTTGTCTGCGAATGTACTTTTATCGATTCTGACGGCGAGCTTGTTCGCGCTGCCGCCGAGGATTTGGATTTTTCCTACCGTCACAGCTTTTTTAGCGGGAAAAAATGTATCATAACCGAAATAAAGCTGATGCTTCATAAGGGTGATAAAAACGAAATTCAAAATACTATGGATGAGCTTATGCAAAGGCGCAGAGATAAACAGCCCTTGGAATATCCCAGCGCGGGAAGCACCTTTAAAAGACCCGAGGGAGATTTTGCGGGCAGACTTATAGAAGCGGCAGGATTAAAAGGATTTTCAGTAGGCGGCGCGCAGGTGAGTGAAAAGCACTGCGGGTTTGTTATAAACAAAGGCGGCGCGACTTTTGATGATGTTAAAGTGCTTATTGAAAGAGTTCGGGAAAAAGTAAAAGAAAATTCGGGAGTAAGTCTTGAAACAGAGGTTGTGGTTTGGGAATAGTTCTTTGTTGAAGGGAAAGGAAGTTATATTATGGAATTTATCATTATAACAGGACAGTCGGGTTCGGGAAAATCACAGACGATCAACGTTTTGGAGGACGCCGATTTTTTTTGTATAGATAATATGCCTCCGCAGCTCATACCGAAGTTTGCGGAGCTTTGCGGGGAAAACGGTTCTATCGAGAGAATCGCCATAGTTACCGACATCAGGGGAGGTTCTCTGTTTTTGGAGCTGCTTGACAATATCGAACAGCTTAAGGATCACGATATAAACGCGAAAATTCTTTTTGTGAGCGCGGAGCATGAGGAGATCAAACGCAGATATAAGGAAACAAGGCGCAAGCATCCGCTTCTTGACGTTGCGGACGGCGATATTGATAAAGCTATCGACGCGGAGTACGATATTTTAACGCCCATAAGACAGGCGGCGGATTATTTTATCGATACTACGCATATGACCACCAATAATTTACGGGAAGCGGTGCGCAATTTATTTGTGGAAAACGTGACCGATACCTTGCTTATAAGCTGTGTGAGCTTCGGTTTTATGCACGGAATACCCGCCGAATCCGATCTGGTGTTTGACGTTCGCTGCATGCCTAATCCTTTTCATGTCCCCGAGCTGAGAAACTATACCGGTCTTGATAAATGTGTTCAGGATTTCGTTATGAGCTTTGAGGTTTCCAGAGAAATGCGAACCAAGATGTTTGATATGATAGATTTTCTTTTGCCGCAGTACATTGCCGAGGGAAAAAGTCAGCTTAATATAGCAATAGGCTGTACGGGCGGCAGACATCGCAGCGTTACTTATACCGAGCAGCTTTTCGCTCATTTGTCTGAGAACGGGTATAAGGTCAGGATCTTGCACAGAGATGTTAATAAAGGGAAAAAATAAAATATGTCTTTTACAACCGATGTTAAAAACGAGCTTTGCGGCTTTGATCTGTCTCACAAGGACGAAAAAATCGTTATGTACGGTTTTTTGTACTGTCTTAAGGAGCAGATGGAATATTTTACCGAAAGCGAAGCGGTTAAGGATTATATAAAGCGGCTTGCGGGAGATACAAGAATATATGCCGAACCTATTCAAAGACGGGGGCGTGACGGTTTTCTGCTGAAGCTGAACAGCTTGGATTTTAATATAAATAATTTTGAGATAAGCTCCGATTACGTTGACGGACGTGACGAAAATACGGGGCTTTTTTTAAGGGGTGCTTTTTTAGCCTGCGGTATCGCCGCAAATCCCGATAAGGAATATCATCTTGAATTTTCGGTGGGAGCAAAGGAAAAGTCAGACAGGCTTTGCCGGCTTATCAACGAAAGCGGAATGAATGTAAGGGAAAGCTGCCGAAAGGGAAAGTATATACTTTATACTAAGGACAGCGAGGGAATAAGCGATATTCTTACCTTTATCGGTGCGATGATAAGCTCAATGGAGATAATGAACGCAAAAATTTTCAAAGGCGTCCGCAATAATGTAAACAGGGCGGTCAACTGCGAGTCGGCTAATATCGAAAAAACCGTTGCGGCAAGCAGAAAGCAGGTCGAGGATATAGAATATATCGCAAAAAATAAAGGGTTCGGAGTACTTACCGAGGATTTAAAGCAGATCGCGGAAATACGCAGGGAAAATATCGAGCTTTCCTTAAGCGAAATAGGAAAGCTGTTAAATCCCGAAATAAGCCGCAGCGGGGTATATCATCGTCTTAAACGGATAGGCGAGATCGCGGAAAGATTACGGCACGAAAGAGGGGACTGACTCAGTGACTGATTTTGTACATCTTCATGTTCATACCGAATACAGTCTTCTTGACGGTGCCTGCCGTATCAAGGGACTTGCGGACAGGCTGAAAGAATTGGGTCAGACCGCTTGTGCCATAACAGATCATGGGGTAATGTACGGCTGTATCGATTTTTACCGTACCTTAAAGGAAGCCGATATAAAGCCTATTTTGGGGTGCGAGGTATATGTCGCTCCGAGAACAAGGCTCGATAAGGACGGAAAGCAGGATACCTCACCCTATCACTTGATCTTGCTTTGTGAAAACAATAAAGGATACCAAAATCTTATAAAATTGGTATCCGACGCCGCGGTAAACGGATTTTACAATAAGCCTCGCTGTGATAGGGAAACGCTCAAAAAATATCACGAGGGACTTATTTGTTTGTCGGCATGTTTGTCGGGAGAGGTTGCCCGCAGACTTTTGGCGGGAGATTATGAGGCCGCTAAGCAGGCGGCGTTGGATTACAGAGAAATTTTCGGAAAAAACAATTATTTTATTGAAATACAGGATCACGGCTTAAGCGGGCAAAAAAAGATAAATCCGTTTTTACTGCGGCTTTCGAGGGAAACGGGAATCCCCGTTGTCGCCACCAACGATGCGCATTATCTTACTGAAGAAAGCAGCGAGGTACAGCGGGTGCTTACCGCTATTTCCACCAATACTACAATAAACGAAAAAAATCCCCTTAATTTTAACTCAAAGGAGCTGTATATTAAATCGGGGGATCAGATGCTGGAGCTTTTCGGCGAAGAAGCGGTTTCAAATACCGTTAAAATCGCGGAAAGGTGCAATGTTGAAATAGAGTTCGGTAGTACCAAGCTGCCCAAATACACAATTGAAGGGGTTACGGATAACACCGAGTATTTTAAAAAAGCGGTGTGGAAAGGTCTAAAGGAAAGATACGGTAATTCGGTTCCGAGTGAAGCGGTGGAAAGAGCAAAATACGAGTTAGATGTTATTATAAAAATGTGCTATGTTGATTATTTTTTGATCGTAGCCGATTTTATCGCGTTTGCAAGAAGCAAAGGAATACCGGTAGGCCCCGGAAGAGGGTCGGGAGTAGGCAGCATATGTGCATATGCCATGAAGATCACAAGCATTGATCCCCTCAGATTCAACTTGCTTTTTGAACGTTTTTTGAATCCCGAACGTGTTACAATGCCCGATTTTGATGTTGACTTCTGCTACGTGAGGCGGCAGGAGGTCATTGATTATGTGTCAAAAAAATACGGCGAGGATCATGTGGCGCAGATAATAACCTTCGGTACCTTAGCTGCAAAGGCCGCTATAAGAGATGTGGGACGCGCAATGGGCATGCCTTACGCAAAGGTGGACAGCGTTGCGAAAATGATCCCCTTCAGCTTAAATCCCTCTATCGAGCGTTCTCTTAAGGAAGAAAAGCCGCTTGCGGAGGCGGTGCAAAAGGATCCCGAAATAAAAAAGCTGATCGATACCGCCGTAAAATTAGAGGGAATGCCCCGTCACGCTTCAATGCACGCGGCGGGCATAGTTATAGCAAAAGACGCGGTAACGGAATATGTTCCCGTGCAAAGGTCGGACAGCTGTATAGTAACACAGTACCCTATGGGTACATTGGAGCAGCTTGGACTGCTGAAAATGGACTTTTTGGGATTAAGATACCTTACAATTATTAACGGCTGTACGGAAACGGTAAAGAAAAACGATCCGACATTTGACATCGACAGAGTACCTCAGGATGACAAAGATGTATTTAATATGCTTACGTCGGGCGGTACGGCGGGGGTATTTCAGTTTGAAAGCGCGGGAATGACCTCGGTTTTGTCAAGATTAAAGCCTCGGTCGATAGAGGACCTGACGGCGGTAATTTCTCTTTACCGTCCCGGACCCATGCAGTCAATACCGACTTATATCGAAAACCGTCACAATCCCGATAAAATAACCTACCGCCATCCTCTTTTAAAGGATATATTGGAGGTGACATACGGCTGTATCGTTTATCAGGAGCAGGTAATGCAGATCTGCCGTGTTGTCGGCGGATATTCCTACGGCAGAGCCGATCTTGTAAGGCGCGCCATGGCTAAAAAGAAAAAGGACGTTATGGAAAAGGAGCGCAGTGCTTTTATATATGGTACCGAAACCAACTGCGGAGCAATAAAAAACGGCGTTTCGGAAGAAATTGCGAACGAAATTTTTGACGAGATGTCCACCTTTGCTTCCTACGCCTTTAACAAGAGCCATGCCGCCGCATATGCGTGGTTGGCGTATCAGACAGCTTATTTGCGCTGTCACTGCTATAAGGAGTATATGATTGCGCTGCTGACCAGTGTAATGGATTCGGCGGGCAAGCTGAACGAATATATTTCCGATCTGGAAAAGCACGGAGTAAAATTGCTCCCGCCCGATGTCAACAGCAGCTTTCTTGATTTTTCCATTGAGGGAGACAGCGTAAGATACGGGCTTCTCGCCATAAAAAACCTTGGCAGAGGAGTTATAAACGCTATTGTGGAGGGACGCAAAAACGGAAGATATACGAGTCTTTATGATTTTTGCTCAAGGCTTATAGGCTTTGATTTAAATAAAAGAGCGGTGGAAGCACTTATAAAATCGGGAGCACTTGACAGCTTGGGACACAACCGCCGATCTATGTTTATGTGCTTTGAAAATATACTCACCCGTCTTTCTTCCAACCGAAATACCAACGTTGACGGACAGATCGATATGTTCGGAAGCGGGGAAACAAACGAAAAAATAAGCGGAGATTTCGGCTTTGAAATGCCGAAGGTAGAGGAATACAGCCACAGTCAGCTTCTGCAGATGGAAAAGGAGAGCGCGGGCTTTTATATAACAGGCCACCCCGTGGACAGATACGACGCTTTACGAAGAAAAATAGGCTGTAAAAATATTTATACCGTTATAAATGCCGCCAAGGAGGGACAAAACGGCTTTAAGGACGGACAAAAGCAGCCCTTGGTGGCAATGCTGATTTCAAAAAGACAGCATATGCAAAAAAACGGAAAGCAGATGTGCTTTGCCGAATTTGAGGACAGGAGCGGAAGTATCGAGGGCGTAATATTCAGTGATATTTACGAAAAAAATATTGGAATCCTTTCCGAGGGAAGAGTATACAGATTGATCGGAGCTATTTCTTCCTCGGGCGGGTATAACGATGAGGACGATCCCAAGCTTATTGTAAATTCCATTGAGATCGCAAAGGAACCCTCAGAGGAAAAAATCCTGTATATTAAATTGAAATCCGATGAAACCGATTTGCTTGGCCGAATTTATCAGCTTTTACTTAACCACAAGGGCAGCGACGATGTAAAGCTGTGCTTTGAGGATACAAGAAAGACGGCTAAGCCGAAAGGTATATCAGGGGTAAAAATAGCAAAAGAATTGGTTGATAAACTGGAAGAAATTTGTGGAAAAAGTAATATTCTTATAAAATAATGTAAAAAACACAAAAAAACTATTGACGATTTAGGTTATAAAGAGTAAAATAATATAGGAAACGTTTTAAGTAAAATGTCCGTTCTTTATATGATAATACAATAATGTAAAAAACCGAACGGTTAACATGAGCGGATCGATTTACTTAAATAAAATACGAAAGGACAATGAATTATGAAAAAGATTGGCGTACTGACCAGCGGCGGCGACGCTCCCGGAATGAATGCCGCGATCAGAGCGGTTGTTCGTACTGCGATCTCCAAGGATATGGAGGTTATGGGAATATACAGAGGATATAACGGTTTGATCAACGGCGATATTAAGCCTTTGAGCGTAAGAAGCGTTTCGGACGTTATTCAGCACGGCGGTACAATGCTTTACACCGCGCGCTGCAAGGAGTTCCGTTTTGAAGAGGGTCTTCAAAAGGCAAAGAAGACCTGTCTTGAACACGGTATCGAGGGTATTGTCGTAATCGGCGGCGACGGCTCCTTCAGAGGTGCTGCCGATCTTTCAGCAAGAGGCATACCCTGTGTGGGAATCCCCGGTACTATTGACAACGATATTTCCATGAGCGAATATACTATCGGATATGATACCGCTATGAATACCGCTATGCAAATGGTAGACAAGCTTCGCGATACCTCTCAGTCCCACGACCGCTGCTCGGTAGTTGAGGTTATGGGAAGACACGCGGGATTTATTGCGGTTAATACAGGTATTGCCTGCGGCGCGACCTGCATAATCGTTCCCGAAATTCCCTGGACTATCGAAGCTGTCTGCGAGAAAATCAAGAAAACACGCGAAACAGGTAAGCATCACTTTATCGTTGTTGTTTCCGAGGGCGTAGGCAATTCGGGTGAAATCGCAAAGCAGATCGAAATGAATACTGGCGTCGAAAGCCGTGCAACTATTCTCGGTCACGTTCAGCGCGGCGGTTCTCCTACAATTCGCGACAGAGTAGCCGCAAGCGAGCTCGGTTATTACGCCGTTCAGCTTTTGGCAGACGGCAAGGGTAACCGTGTCGTTGGTATTCAGAATAATAAGATCGTTGATTATGATATTCAAGAGGCACTTTCCATGAAGAAGCCTTTTGAAAACGATCTTTACAGAATTTCCGATGAGATAAGCTTCTGATAATATTCTCGAATCTATTGTCCGTTATCAATATTTGACGGAGCAGTTAAAAATATTTCCTGTTCAAGGATTTATATATAAAACAGAGTAGAAAATCGAGCGTTAAGTGCTCTGCGGACGGAGAGTTGCCGCAGGGACGAAAAGCCCGGCACAAAAAATGATGCTATCGGCTTGCGGTTCGTTTTTCGCATCTCGCTGTGCATAAAATTGAATAGGTAAGCCATACTTACCGCTTTTATGTATTAGCGCAAATAAAGGAGGATAAGTATGGCTGTTTTTAATAGCTTCAAACGCTCTCTTTCGGAATTGCGCAATATCCGCTGTATTGCCGCAGTGGGTGTATTTATAGCAATTTTCGTGGTTCTCGACGGATTCGGTTCTATAAGGATAGGCGAGTTTCTTAAGATAAATTTTGCCTACCTCGCCTTGGCGGTTATAGGTATGCTGTTTGGTCCGGCGGTGGGGCTGGTTGCCGGCTTTGCGTGCGATTTGGTGGGATATTTGGTCAATCCCGTAGGCGGATTTATTCCTTGGCTGGCATTGATAACCGCTTTGGAGGGAATGATCTACGGAATGTTTCTTTACGGCTTTGTCCCCGACAAATCGGTGAAGCAGTATACTAAGATATTCTTTGCGAGGCTGACGGTGGTTGTGATATGCAATCTGCTGCTGAATACGTGGGCTTTGTACAGCTTCGGATTTATCGGTCAGGCGGGCGAAAGTCTGCTGATGCTGATTTATGCCAGAATAGGCACAAACGCGGTGGGACTGGCTGCGGCGGCAGTGCTTATGCCTATGGTGCTTATACCCGTAAGAATTGCTTATACAAGGTTTTTATGCGGCGGCCGCACAAGGTAAATTAAAATAAAATGTAAAGTAGTGGTGTAAGCTGTTACAAAGCATGGCTTACACCATTATTTTAATTTAAACATTTTTTGTGGAAAGGAAAAAACAATGATAAATTTAGGCTTTATAGGCGCGGGTAATATGGGCTTTGCCATTATCAAGGGCATTGTCGGCAATGGCAAGCGCGACGGCGGAGAGGTTAAAGAGCATGCTTTTTCGCGGAGCATTTCTCTTTTCTCATACGAACCCGACAGCGGGAAAACGGAGCGTTTAAAGCAGCTTGGAGTAACGCTTTGCTCAAGCGAAAACGAGCTTGCCGAAAAGTGCGGTTATATTTTGTTGGCGGTAAAGCCGCAGGTGTTGGGAAATATTCTTGATAAAATGAAGCCCTCGATAAAAGAAGAGCATGTTTTTATCAGTATCTGCGCGGGTATTTCATCGGAATTTATTAAGGAGCATACTAATCCCGCTGCAAAAACCGCAATTGTAATGCCCAATACTCCCGCTATGCTCGGACTGGGCGCAAGCGCGATCGCCCGTGACGCAGTCATAAGCGATGAGGAATTTGACTTTGCCAAGGCGGTTATAGGAAGCTGTGGCATTGTAAAAGAAATCCCTATGTCAAAGATGAAAGAAATAATTTGTATCAACGGAAGTTCTCCCGCATTTATTTATCTTTTTGCGAAGGGATTTGTGGATTACGCAAGGGAAGTGGGTATCGACGAGCAATCGGCTTTGGAGCTGTTTGCGCAGTCGCTTGTTGGCAGCGCAAGAATGCTTACAGACAGCGGAATGACAGTGGAACAGCTTATAAAGCAGGTAAGCAGTCCGGGAGGGACTACGATCGCGGGGCTTGAAAAGCTGTATGATGGAAAACTGGAGGAAACCGTAAAAGAGGCTTGCAGGGCTTGTACGGGCAGAGCGTATGAGCTGGCAGTGAATTAGTATAAAATAAATTATGCCGAGTACAAGCTTATAGTTTGTACTCGGCTTTAACTTTATATGTGTTTTACTCAAATATTATTTTTTTGCAGCCATTATCTGTTCCAGCAGTACACTGTCAATAAAACCGCATTTTTGTCTGTCATAGAAAACGTTGGTAATATCCCACAGCACGGGACACATATCCCGATCGTATGCTTCCTTTGCAACGGATGACAAAAACAGACGAATCGTTTCGGACTGTTTATTCTTTGTGGCAACGCCATATTCCCCGATTATTACGGGAATACCTTTATCAACGAAGTTTTTCTTTAACATATCCATATATTTTTGCAGCTCCGCAANATCCGAGCTGCTGCCCCAATCGGTTTTGGCTTTTCCCCAGCTTGCGTCNTCTTCCAAAATACAGAATGTGGAAGGTGTGTAATAATGTACGGATACCGCGCAGCGGTCAACATTGTCCTTGGGCATTACGAATGCGCTGTCGCAGGTAAGCTCGATGTCGGTATTATATCCGGCTATAAGTAAATGACGCAGGGAGTTATTGCCGCCCGAGGCTCTCACAATATCCACAAATCTTTGGTTTATCTCGTTTAAAAGTCCGAATGAATCTGCCTTTCCGTTTGTGCTTCCGCTGTATTTGTTCCACATGCTGTCCCAGCCGCCCTCCTCGTTTAACGACTCGAACATAAGCTTATCGCCGTAATCCTTAAATGCGTCGGAGATCTGTTCCCAGATACGGGTGTATTTTTTCATACATTCTTCTTTTTCGGCAGGGAANCTCTCCCACCAGCCGCTGTCGTAATGTATGTTTACAATAGCGTACATACCGCTGTTTATCGTCCAGTCGGCTATCTGTTTTACTCTTGCGATATAATCGGGGTTTATTGTGTAATTATCCCCCATAAGATTAGACCACGCCACGGGTATTCTGAGTACNCCAAAGCCGCAGTCGGCATAGCCCTTGATCATATTTTCGGTAATAACGGGACTGCCCCATGCAGTTTCATAAGCCCTTACTCCGCCGCTGCTGTTGATCCAATCGCCGCAGGCCTCCATAGTGTTGCCTAAATTTATTCCAAGCCCCATTTCCTTAACTATCTGAGCGGTGGTCATGCTGCGCATTGCCGAATTTGAGGGTAATGTCTCCGTCACGGTAGTTTCCGCCACGGTCGTTGTTTCAGCGGCGGTTGCAGATGTAGTAGNNGCTTCGGTTGTTGTAGCAGCAGTGGTTGTTGTAATTGCGGCAGTGGTTGTTGCAATTGTGGTTGTTGCAGCGGTTGTGACGGCATCAACGGTGGCGGCTTCTGTTTCCGATACCGTTTGCGAGGTATCTTGGGTCACCTCATTTTGCATTTCGGCGGTGGTCGGCTCTTCGCTCTCGTTATACGAATCTGTTTCGCCGGCTGTACTTATGGTTTCTTCCTCCGCATTCGTGCTTTTTTCGGTTTCCTTAACGTNNACAGTGACCTCGCTCGTCTGTGTGTTTTCCGATGTTGTTGTCTCCGAAGTATTTTCCGATTGATTCGGTAAACTGTCGGAAATATCCGGTGNCTCGGAATGTTCACTGCAAGCGGTACACATCAGCAAAGANGCCGCTAAGATCAAAGAAATCAGTGATTTTTTCAACTTCATACATTACCTCCGGGTTATTGTAATATAATATAATATAATATAAGCAATCTTGATTTGCCCACCAAAATTTGCCGCATCGGTATGCTTTTATTTCAACAGGAAATATGTAAACGATTACTTTATATGCAAAANGTTTACCGTAAAATAACATCTGTTATCACGGTTGTTTTATACGTCATATATAAGCTGACTGTACTCGCAGGGTACAAAGCCTTCGGATAAATACAGCNTTTTTGCTCTTATGTTTTCGGGAGTTATTTCAAGGCGTATTCTTTTTACATTCTTATCCTCTTTAAGAAAAGCTATAAGCTTTCTCCCCAAGCCCTTTCCCCTATACTCGCTTTTNATATACAGCTCGTCAAGCCATAAGGTATTTCCGCCGCCCTCGGTGGTAAAGGTCACGGCAATTGCCGCATAGCCCGCTTTAACGCCGTTGAATTCAATGATATAAAGTCTTATAAACGGGTTGTTGTTTATTGCCGCTTCAAAGGCTTTTTCAAAATTTTCTTTCGGAATTTGATGTGAGACNGCGTCGGAGCCGTAAAAATCCTCGGCCATTTTAATATATTCATCTCTGTCATCGGGAGTTATTTCTCTTATCATTTTTTCTGTACCCTTTTATGATTTCCGAAACTTGCNCATATAGGAGAGGTGCGCGGATTTTCGAGCNTANTTTTGCCGGATGCAAGGCGAATTTTNGCGGCNNGCGACAAAATTTGCCGAAAAGATATATGCTTNTCCTATGCGGGCATGTTCTTNGTTTTTTCTTCTATACNTTCACTGAGAAGCTCAACAACGTTTCTTCTCAGCTCGTTTAAAGCCGCCGCGGAAACCGACAGCCCCTTGTCAATATCGCAGTTTATACTGTTCGCTTCAAAAACCGTACCGCCCAATTTGCTCATCCTGTCAGCAATTTCTTTTTCTTCCGTGCTCCTGTTAACAGCGATCTGCGGAATTGCTCCCCGTGCTTCGACCGTAATATCCTTACAGCTTGCTTTACAAAAAATAGGNNTATCCCGTTTTACTTCAACGTTAAAATCAACAGTGAATCTTTTGCANGGCTGTTTGTAAAGCTCCCGTATTTTTTTTAGTGCCTCCGAGGTACCCTCCGAATCCTCTTTTTGGCGCACTCCGCTCATATCGGAAAAACTGCCGTCAAAGTACCCCTTGGTAAAACCGCTTCTTGAAAAAACCGAGCGCAAAAGCCCGCTGTCNGTTTTTTCCCCTCTTAAGGCCGCCTTGCACTGTCCAACNGCGGCGGCAACGTATTCGGGNCGCTTCATTCNGCCCTCTATCTTAGCGGAAGCTACTCCCGCTTCTTCAAGCCGTTTTAATTCGTCTATCAGCGATAAATCCTTTAAAGAAAGCACGTTTTCTCTGTCCGCGCANGTATAGTTAAGACGGCATGGCTGCGCGCATAAGCCCCTGTTTCCGCTTCTGCCCCCTATGACCGCGCTTAAAAGGCACTGACCGCTTAAACACACGCACAAAGCCCCGTGAACAAAAACCTCTGTTTCTATATCTGTTTTGGAGGTGATTTCCTTTATTTCCTCAAAGGACAGCTCTCGGGGAAGTACTACCCGCTTAAAACCGTATTTTGCGGCAAACTCTGCGCCGCTTACCGAGGTTACGGTCATCTGTGTTGAAGCATGGAGCCTTAACTCGGGAGCAATCTCCTTTATCGCTTCGGCAACGCCGTAATCCTGAACTATAACGCCGTTGATCTCCGCTTGAGCGACCTGGTAAATCGCCTTTTCAAGCTCCTTCATCTCATCGTCGAACACAAGCGTATTTAAAGCCGCATATACCTTTACGCCGTATCTGTGCGCTTTTTTGACGCCCGTTTTTAACTCTTCAAAGCTGAAATTGGCGGCGTTTCTTCTGGCGGAAAAGGAAGAAAGACCCAGATATACCGCGTCGGCTCCTGCGTTCAGTGCCGCTTCAAGACTTTCGGGAGAGCCGCAGGGCGCAAGTATTTCTAACATATGGTCATTTGAACGTCGCCGGATAACGCAAGCTGCTTTTCAAGATCGGCGTTTTTGGACNTGATAGCCTCTGCTTCCTCCTGCGCCTGCCTTAACTCCTTCTCCTTATTTTTCACGTACATATCGAATGTAGCCTCATAATTTGAAAGAGTGCTTTGCATTGCGGCGTTTGCTTCCTCCTGCTCCTTGTTTTTGTCCTCCAACTCGGCGATTTTCTTGCCGCACTCGGTTTTTACTTCCTCTATCTTATTGTCATATTCTGCTTTAATTTCGGAAATTTCCTTAGCTTGCTTTTCGGAAAGACTTTTACATTCCTTTTCGTGCTCGTCGTATACCGCTTCAAGCTCTTTTTCGTATTCCTCTTCAATACTGTTTATCTGTTTTTCGTATTCCGCCACTCTTAGGCGCAAACGTTCCGCTTCCTCGTTCTTTACCTCAGCCAGCTCCTCAAACTGTGATCTTGCCGATTCAGAGGATTGCTTTAATTTCACATTTTCCGATTTTAAAGCTTCTGTTTCCGCCTTAAGCCGCTCGTTTTCCCTTTCCGCACTGTCGTCCTCGGCTATTGCGGTCTGTTCCGCAAGCTTTACTTTAAGCTCTTCTATATCCGATCTTAAATTGCTTTCGGTTTGTCTGCTTTGGTCTAATTCGTCGAGAGCGGCTTTCTTTTCCTCACAAAGTCTTTCATTTTCTTTTTTTATACTGTCGTCCGCTATTATTGCGGCCTGTTCCTCTATTTTTTTGTCCGCTTCTTCGAGTTGGGTCTTTAGGCCGCTTTCCGACTGTTTTGCCTGTTCAAGCTCCTTTGCCAGATTTTCCTTTTCGGTTTTAAGCTGCTCTTTTTTAATGCTGTCCTCTGTAATGATAGCGGCCTGTTTTTCAAGCTGCTTATTGACCTCTTCTATTTGAATTTTTAAATTACCTTCCGACTGCTTATATTGTTCAAGCGACTTTGATAAATCATCTTTTTCATTTCTTAATTGACCAAGCTCACCCATTAAGCCGTCATTTTCCGCTCTAAGCTTTTCGTTTTTCTTTTTTGAAGCCGCTTCCTGTTCCGCCATTTCCTTTTTCAGATCATCGAGACGGTCTTTTACATGGCGCAGCTTGCTTTCCGCTTCGGCCGCGGGTACATAGCTCTTTTTAAGAATATTTTCAATATCGCTTATCAAAAGCATGGCGGCTAATGTAGTGATCTCCGTCTCACTCATTCCCTTTGCCTTGCGTGCGACAAAATGTATGGTATGTTCAAGCTGTTCGGCTAATTTAATTATCTTTTCGGGGCTTTCATCGGTTTTTAAGCTGTAATCTCTCTGACAAATTCTGACTGTGACCTTTTCCATGTGTATTTTCCTTTCCTGTTAACAGGGGTTATGTACTAAATAAGAATAATATTATATATATTATATACTATTTTGGATAATTTTTAAAGGGGTTTTGCAAAAATATTTCTTGTTTTTATGAAATATTAGTGATATAATATTTTTGTTTATGAACTTTTTTAATTATATCGGACAAAAATAAAATTCCAATCGTTAATATAGAGAAAAATAAAAAAGGGGTTCATAAATGAAAAAGACCTTGATATTATTTGCGGCCGCGATTTTATTTATATTAACGGCATTTTCGGGCTGCGTTAATTCGGAAGAACAATACCAAGCTATGATTGACACATCATTGGCCGACAGTGAAACAACTGCCATTGCAAGCGGCACAGTAAATGAAAAAATCATATCGGATAGTCTGACATACACTAATTTAAACAGTGATGCTTCGGTAAAGGAAGTAAAGGAGATTTTAACTAAAGCAAATATACCCTCAAAAAGTATAGATACCGTCTTTGATTGGATAGCGGACTTTAACGCTGCAATGAAAAACTGCCCCTCGTTTACGTTGATCGGAGATTTTACGACTATTGACAAAAATACCGTGGATTACGGGGATTACTACCCGATGTCCACCGAATGGTACAAAAACGCAGGGAAGGATTATGATGATATACTGTGCCGAATTGCGGCCTTTGAACTGAATAGGGAAAATATTTCGGTAAAGAATCGAATCCTAAAGGAAAATTTTGACTGTTGGGACGAAAACGATTCGTGGCTGTTTTCAGACGGAACGATCATTTTCGGCGAGGAGACCGCAGAGGGACGTATAAGGTACCGTCCTCATCCGCTTCTAAACTGGGAGGACGATGTCATATCGGATTATTTTACATTATTTGATCCTGTGGAAATTATCGGCGGCTGCGGTGAACGGGAAATGTTTGAAGCGATAAAAAAGTATTGGAACGGCAAAGGCGTTTCTTTCGGAGAAGAAAAATATTCTTTGATAACGTTATGGACGCAGTATAAAGACGTCACGGCCGTTTCTCACGCGGCAGTACTTATTGAAACGGATAACGGTTACCTGTTGTTTGAAAAAACAAATCCCCAATCGCCCTATTCCGCGGCAAGGTTTTCATCAATTGACGATATAAAACGTTATTTGTATGATATGCTGGAATTGGATTATTCGAAATACGATTTGGATATAGGAACTTATATTATTTTAAAAAACGATGAATTGCTGTGATTTTATTCGGAGGAAATATGATAGAATTAAAAGGCAAATACAACGAAGCTAAAATTTTTACCGATACAGTGGACGAAACATCGATCACTCAGGTAATGCTTTTGCTTAATCAGGAATTTACGAGCGGAAGCAAAATAAGACTTATGCCCGATATTCACGCGGGAGCGGGCTGCACCATAGGCACAACCATGACCGTTATTGATAAGACCGTACCCAATCTGGTGGGCGTTGACATCGGCTGCGGAATGGAAACGGTAAGGATCAGGGAAAAGCATATTGAACTGCAAAAGCTTGACAAGTTGATTTATGAAAAGATACCCTCGGGCTTTAATATTCGCGAAAAAGCTCACAGGTATATAAACGATATTGAATTGGAGGAGCTGTACTGTTATAAGGAAATAAATCCTTTGAGGGCGGAAAAAAGCCTTGGAACTCTCGGAGGCGGAAATCATTTTATTGAAGCCGATAAGGACGATGAAGGCAATATTTATGTAGTTATACACTCCGGCAGCAGACATTTGGGGCTTGAAGTTGCCAATTACTACCAAAATGAGGGCTACAACGCATTAAACGGATGTGCGAAGCAGGATATTGAGCGGCTGATAGCTGAATTAAAGGCGCAGGGAAAAGAAAAGAATATCCAAAAAAGCATTACCGCTTTAAAAAATACCAAAAGAACAAATATTCCCAAGCAGTTGGCTTATGTTGAGGGAGACCTGTTCAACAGATACATTCACGATATGAAGATCGTGCAGAAATATGCCGAGCTGAACCGACAAGCAATGACAGATGAAATTATAAAGGGAATGAAGCTGCATGTGGAAGAGCAATTTACTACCGTTCATAATTATATTGACACAAGGGCTATGATATTAAGAAAAGGGGCGGTGTCCGCGGAAAAGGGCGAAAAGCTGCTTATTCCGATAAATATGAGAGATGGCTCTCTGATTTGCATCGGAAAGGGCAACGACGATTGGAACAGATCCGCTCCACACGGCGCGGGCAGACTGATGAGCCGTTCAAGCGCGAAGGAGTCTTTTACCGTGTCTGAGTTCAAAAAGCAAATGGAGGGCATTTATACCACCTCTGTAAATAAAGATACCTTGGACGAATGTCCCATGGCATATAAGGGAATGGATGATATAGTAAACAATATAGTAGAAACTGCCGAGATAGTAAGTATTATCAAGCCTATTTACAATTTCAAGGCAGGAGGGGAATAATCCTAATACTGTTTTTTATCAAAGTATAGACAATTTGATTGTGTATTGAAAATGAGTGATTTTGACTTAGAATAAGAGTTAAAGGTTACAGCGGCCGCCAATACTTTTGACAGCCGCTGTAATTTTATACTAGGGCGTATCTGAAAACTAAGCAATTTTGTGCAATTTCGCTAAATGCGTGGCGATTTCAAGGAAAAAAGCGCAGGAATACTCTCGTATTCCGAGCATTTTTGACGCAGAAAGCGTCCGCAGTTAGTAGAAATTGTGCAAATTGCGACTT
>JAAVIF010000009.1 GCA_014799365.1 Oscillospiraceae bacterium | reverse complement strand
TCGCAATTTGCACAATTTCTACTAATTGCGGACGCTTTCTGCGTCAAAAATGCTCGAAATATTACCATATTTCTCCGCTTTTTTCCTTGAAATCGCCACGCACTTAGCGAAATTGTACAAAATTGCTTTGTTTTCAGATACGCCCTAAAGAAAAAGATCAAGGATACTCTAAATACAGTAAAGATTGGTATCCCAAGCGGGAATATACGGATGATGCCTTAAATAAAGCTTATACCCGCCGTTCAGCTCTTTTATTTTAAGAGGAAGCTCTATCAGGTCCTCAGTTCGGTGATATACGGAAAGCACGATCCGCGGGCGATGCTTGGAAATGCACTCCCTTGCTCCGTCCAAGGCCTCTCTTTCCGCACCCTCAACGTCGATTTTTATAAGAGTGGGCTTTTTATCACCCAGCATACTGTCAACCTTTATCCCGTTCACCTTTACCGCCGCGCCCCTGCCGTACTGATTGCAGGCGGAGCTGTTGCGCCCTCCGCTGCGGCGGAATTGAAGCTGTGTGTTTTCATTCCACGCCGCCGCGTTGATCGGATGAAAAATACCTCTGCCAAGAGCGTAATTGCGGCGCACCATTTTGGAAAAATTGCGAAAATCAGGTTCAACGGCATATATCTCGGCAAATTCCTTGTTGGTCAATCTTAAAAATCTGTCCACCGTATCGCCGTTGTACGCGCCCAGATCCACATAAGTCTCGCTTTTCCCTATTTTTAACAGCTCTTCGGCTTCCTCCAAAGGGGTCTCGAATTCCCGAAGCTTATTTATGTCTCCGCTCAGCTTGTAGGCGATCAGGCCGTCGAAAACCTCTCTCGATTTATCGTCAGCCAAAAGCTTTCTCACTTTTTTTAACCGATCGGAATGTTCCTCAATATAGCTTTCGTCAAAAAGCCCGTCGCCCACCACAGGCACATCGGGGGCGTAAAGCTCGTACTTTTCTGCCAATTCATACAGGCGGTTCATAACAGGCGGCAAGCTGCTTCCAAAGCAAACCACGATAATAAAATCATCGTACATTTCCTCTATCTCCGACAGCTTTCTTACCTGATAGCCCAAAAAGCTGTGACCGCGCACAAACTCGTCGCTTGCCATAAACTCCTTGGGCTTTATATCAAGCCTGTTCATTACGGCCATTATCTTTTCCGCGCCGTCGCCCATGCCGTACATAACAATAGGCTTTTCGGCTTCCTTCAGCCTTTGCCAAACGCTTACGGCCTTGTTTTCATCTTCCATATATTTTTCCTTTTCAGTTTACTCAACCGTTACCGACTTTGCAAGATTTCTCGGCTTGTCAATAGAACACTGCCTGTCGAGTGCCGTATAATATGCCAAAAGCTGCAAGGGCACCGCAGTAACCAACGGCATAAACAAATCGTCGGTCTCGGGAAGTCTTATAATATAATCGGCAATATTTTGGTTAACGTCCGCGCTGTCGCGGCAAACTATAACGGTTTTCGCACCTCTGGACTTTACCTGCTCCACATTGCTGGCGGTTTTGGAGTACAAATTGGTTTGAGTCGCAACGGCAATAACCGGCATTTCCTCGTCAATAAGGGAAATAGTTCCGTGCTTCAATTCTCCGCCCGCGTAGCTTTCGGAATGAATATAGCTGATCTCCTTAAGCTTAAGGCTGCCCTCCATGCTTAAGGCATAGTCAAGTCCGCGCCCGATATAAAGCAGGCTTGATGCGTTCATCAGCTTGGAAGCAACTCTTTGATACTGCTCCTTTCGGTCGATACATTCCTGTATCAGGTCGGGAATTTGAAGCAGCTTTTCGGTATATTCGGCGCACCTTGCTTTATCAATAGCTCCCCTTGCGTAAGCAAGCCGCAGAGCGAACATATACATAAAGGCGCACTGCACCATATAGGCCTTGGTGGAGCAAACGCTGATCTCGGGGCCCGCAAGCGTTTTCATCGACATCTTTGCCTCTCGGTCAATGGAGCTTCCCGAAACGTTTACCGCCGCTAAGGTATCCGCGCCTATCTCCTTGCCTAACTTCAAGGCGGAAAGAGTATCGGCGGTTTCTCCCGACTGGGAAATAATAATCAGCAGGTCGTCCTTGGTAAGCAAGGGATTTCTGTACTTAAATTCGGAAGCAATATCCACCGTAACGGGAATACGCGCTATATCCTCGATAACGTACTTTCCCACCATTCCCGCGTGCATAGCCGAGCCGCAGCCCACTATATAAATATTTTTGTAGCCTCTGAGCATATCGTCGGTAAGCCCGCACTCCTCAAAGGAGGGGATACCGTCCGAAATACGGGGAGTTAATGTATTTTTAAGCGCGGCGGGCTGTTCGTGTATCTCCTTAAGCATAAAATGCTCGTACCCGCCCTTTTGCGCGGCGGCAACGTCCCATTCCGCAACGTTTATTTCCTTTTCTATAACATTTCCGTGAATATCGTAAAAGGTAACGCCGTCCTTGTCCACCTCCGCTATCTCTCCCGCTTCGGGAAGATAATATTCCTTGGTATACTCCAAAATGGCGGTCATATCCGAAGCGATGTACATTTCGTCCTTGCCGATCCCCACAATAAGGGGACTTTCCTTGCGCACGGCATAAATTTTGTTTTTATGCTCGCGGAAAATTATGCCGAGGGAATACGCGCCCTCTAACTGGGCAACCGTGGCGGCAATGGTCTCCACGGGATTTCCGTTGTAATTGTAATCCAAAAGCTTTGCTACCGTTTCGGTGTCGGTCTGGCTCTCGAATGAATAGCCCTTTCCTGTTAAAAACGCCTTTATCTTGCGGTAATTTTCAATAATTCCGTTGTGTACTATGCTTATTCTTGCGTTGCCTATGGGGTGAGCGTTAATGTCCGAGGGTTCGCCGTGAGTTGCCCAGCGGGTGTGTCCTATTCCCGCCGTTGCCTTAAGAGGTCCGTCCTTTTCCAGTTTCGGCACAAGTCCCGCGTCAATGGAGCCCTTGGCTTTTACGGTTTTCAGCCTGTCTCCCTCAAATACGGCGATTCCCGCCGAGTCATAGCCCCTGTATTCAAGATTTTTAAGCGCGTTCACAAGAACCTTTTCGCAGGCTCTTTCGCCTACGCAGCCAACTATTCCGCACATAAACGTGAGTTCCTTTCTTCGTTTAGAACTTGTTCCAATAGGAGTGGTGTGTGGATTTTCCACCGCCGTCCGCAATACGCAGATTTACGGCGATAAAGCGGCAAAACCCGAATTTTGTGTTACACTAATCCCACAGTTTAAAAAGGGATTAGTATTACACCGCTTTAATTATATGTTAATTTTTGGAATTTTATTTTTGTAAATCCTGTCTCAAGCCGTTTTAAATTATAAACATGGATCAAAAATCCAAAGACAAATCAAGACATAAAATATTATAGCACAATTTGACCCTTTTTGCAAGAAAAAACGATTTTTCACAAAAAATTCAGTAATATAAGCCGTTTGCTTCATCGTATTCCTTTTCTTTAACACGTACGGAGTAGCTTGTAACCGCTTTTTCACCCAAATACATAACGCTGCTTCCGTTCGCCGTTCTTGTTTCCCATTGGTCGGGGCTTTCCGAAAGAATTTCCCCGTTTATGTAATACCCCGATTCAAAGCTTTCATAATATCCCGCCGAATAATCGTCGGTGACATTCGCATTATCCCTGACCTTAAGCACTACGCCGTCCTCACATGCGTTAAGCTCCACAGAACCGCCGCTTATTTCAACTCTCGGTGCCTCTATGCAGGTTTTTGAGCCGTTTATAACGACACTGCCCTCACCGTATACCTCAACCGTTCCGTAATCCGACTGAAACATCGCTATTCCCGCACCCTGCCTGCTGCCTTTTATTTCAAGCCGTCCGCTGTCGTATACCGAAAGCTCGGGCCTGTTTCCGTAAAAAAGCAGCGTGTCGTAATTTTGAAGGGAGTTGTCCGCATAAAGACGCGCGTTATCTCTTATTGTAATCGTCTTAACACCGTGAATCGCACAAGCCTCAAAGCCGCTGACCCCTGAAATATCGTTTATGATCTCCGCGGTGCTGCTGCCGCTGAGTGTTATACGGTCGCAAATCAGACTTTTGACCTTTAAATATGAGTTTCCGCCTAAATGAATATCTCCCGCGGCAATTTGTTCATATTCAAGACTTGAATTTTCCGCAAGGTCCAAATAACTCACATCCAAGCCTTGCTTGCCCGAAACAAGCTCTTTGTTTTCCCGCAGCCGTACTCCGCCTTCTAAAATAATGCGGCGTGCTTTTATATGCGGAGCCTCGAGACTGCCGTCTCCCTTAAAATAAACGATAGTGTAGCCTACATTCAAAAGCGAGCAGGGCTTTTCGGACACTATCCTGTTTTCCCCGATAAGTTCTATGTACAGAGACATGTTTGCCGCTTCAATAATATATTCCTTCGACCCGGCGTCAATAACCGCATTGTTAAGAGTAAGCATACCGTGCTTAAAACAAACCCCCTCTAATTCCTCGCCGTGCAGAATATCCTTTCCCGCTACCGTAAGCTTCATTTCCTCGGGATAGGCACTTTCAAAATATGGGAAATCTTCAATGCTTTTTCCGTTTATGTTAAGAGACTTATTCCAAATTTTTCCGTCGGGTTCTTCCGCAAAACTGTCCGTTATCAATGTAAATTTTTTGTATTCATCTTCAAGGTCAAGATCATATTCAGACACTATATTGTCTATAATAGCCGATATATCTATTGTTTCAATAATTTCCTCAGAGGACAAAGCCTTTATATCATCGTCAAAAAGCTCGTCGCATTTCATGCCGTCCTCGGTAAAGCTCAATTTGCCCTGACAGGGAACATAAGAACTGCTGATACTGCCCCATACCGTATATTCGTATACGCCGGAATAATATGAATACGTATCGGTTTCTTTATCGTGCAGCAGATAAAACGCCAAATCACCGCGGCGGTACCCCGAATCTATTGAAGAGATGTTCAATGCCTGCCATTCTCTTTTTTCCGTAAAGAAATAAATACCTATCCCGTCAATACCGTACAAGCGCACGATTTCGGGAAAATTATCTCCCGTAATATCGGTAATTATCAATTGGCAGTAAGAAAAAGCGTTTTCTATTCTTTCAATAAGGTCCTCCGCCTTTCTGAAAGCCTCCTCCAGCCTTGTTTCGTCTCTGAAATTCACATTTTTGTAAAGCGTAAGAGCCTTTAAACCCTCGATCGGATAGTATGCGGAAATATATACGCTCTCATCGACAATACCCGAGCCGCACCTTTGAACCGAATCGGGAATATAAAGCTCCTCTATCCGGGTCTCGGAAAAGGCGCAGCTCATTATCTCTTCAACCCCTTCCGAAAGCGTTATCTTCTTGATTCCGCTTTTTGCAAAGGCGTTAACGCCGATGGATTTTACGGAAGACGGAACATACAGCTCCTCTATTTGGGTCTCGGAAAAAGCGTAGCCCATTATCTCTTCAACCCCTTCCGAAAGCGTCAATTTTTTGATACCGCTTTTCGCAAAGGCGTCAATGCCTATGGATTTTACGGAAGACGGAACATACAGCTCCTCTATTTGGGTCTCGAAAAAGGCACTGCCCATTATCTCCTCAACCCCTTCCGAAAGCGTCAGTTTTTTGATACCGCTTTCCGAAAAAGCGGAAAAACCTACCTTTTTTACCGAAAACGGGATAATGGCTTCATTAAGCCTCTCCGCGTTCATAAAGGCGTAGGCTTCAATTGTTCTCAGACTGTCCGGCAAAACGATCTCGGAAAGCTTTGAGCTGCAAAAAGCATATATGCCTATGCTTTCCACGCCGTCGGGAACAATAAAGCTCCCCGTTCTTCCGCGAGGGTAAGACACCAGCGTTTTCATATCGGCGGTATACAAAACGCCGTCGACGGTTTTATAAGTCCCTCCCTCCTCAATATCTATCTCCGTAAGATTTTCGCAAAAGCGCAGCGAATCCTGCATTTTTTCAACAGAAGCGGGCAGATGAAGCGTTTTCAGATTATCGCACCTGCTTAATCCTCTGAAATCGGTTATACCGCTCGGATAGGTTATTTCCTCCACCCTGCTTCCCTCAAGAAAATGCGCGTCTATGCCCGTAATATTATACCCCTCAATTTTTTCGGGAATAACGACCACGCTTGCGTTGCCGATATATTTTTTTATACGCACGCTTCCGCCGCTTACAGTGTAGTCAAAATCCTCTTTCGGAGCGTAATCGGTTTCCCCTGCCGCCTCGGCGGGAGCCGTGTCTGCGGCCGAGACCGTAAAATCCGACTTCTCGGTATCGCCGCCCGTATTACAGCCGCTTAAGGTCAATAAAACAATCAGCGGCAAAAAAGCCAAAAATGCCTTTCTCATATTTGCCGTAATTTCCTTCCCTTTTACTTTATTTTATTATATCATAGCAAATAAAAATGTCAACAAAATATATGATAATAAAAAAACGAACCGCCAAAACCGACGGTTCGATAAAAATGTTCAGTTGAAACTTACTCGTTGATATAAATCGAAATAGCCTTCTTGATAGACTTCTCATAAGCCTCCTTGCCGTATTTGTCTACCTCGTTCCTGTTCTTTTCACCGTGAGTAAGGCAGCCCGCGCCGCCTATACAGCCGCCCACGCAAGCCATACCCTCGATGAAATTGTTGGGAAGCACCTTTTTGGACGCCTTAAGCAGTGCCATTTTACATTCCTCTATTCCGTCGCATGAGATCGCGTTAAGCTTGAAGTCCGTAGGCTCCTGCTCCTTGATAGCTTCGTCCACCGCATCGGCAAGACCGCCGCTTCTTGCAAAGATTCTTCCGTAATAGGAAGCGTTGTCCAAAACGCCCTCTTCTAAGGTATTTATTTCCAAGCCCTTTCCGTCGAACAACGCCTGCAATTCCTCAAAGGTTATAACGCTGTCTATGTACGGCTTTACCGTTTCCTTTTGAAACTCCGCTTTTTTGGCGGTGCAGGGACCTATAAACACTATCTTGCACTCGGGGTCCTGCTGCTTGATGTACTTCGCTATCTCCGCCATAGGAGAAAGGTTGTGGGAAATATTTTCCTTAAGCTGCGGGAACTGCGTCTCCACGTAATGTACAAAGGCGGGGCAGCAGGAGCTTGTCAAAAAGCCCTTTTCCTTTAACTCCCTTGCTTCCTTGTACGCCACTAAATCCGCGCCCAAGGCCGCTTCAACCACATGGTGGAAGCCCAGCTCTTTTATACCCGTTACCACCTGTCCCAATTTTGCGTAGCTGAACTGGCTGGAAATTGAGGGTGCGATAACGGCGTAAACCTTATACTTGCTGTTGTTCTCGCTCTTTTTTACGATGTCGATAACGTCCAGTATAAAGCTCTTTTCAGAAACCGCACCGAAAGGACACTGATAAACGCACGCACCGCAGGAAATGCACTTGTCATAGTTTATGGCGGCGCACTTGTCCTCGTTCATCGAAATAGCACCGATCTTGCAGGCGTTTTCACAGGGACGCTTGCTGTTCGTTATGGCGGTATAAGGACAAACCTTGGCGCAGCGTCCGCACTCTACGCACTTTTCCTTATCAATATGCGCTTTCTGATTTCTGTCAAAGTAAATAGCACCCTTAGGACAGTTGTCCTCGCAGCGGTGAGCGATGCAGCCGCGGCAGGAATCGGTGACGGTATATCCGCTTACGGGACATTCGTCACAGGCGATCTCTATTACCTCTATAACGTTGGGATTGGATTTGTCGCCGCCCGTTGCAAGCTTGATGCGCTCGGCAACTATCGCTCTTTCCTTGTAGATGCAGCAGCGCATGGTGGCTTCCTTGCCCTTGACAATGATCTTGGGAATATCGTTGTAGCAGTCGAACAATCTGTCCTCGAAAGCACAGCGTGCTACTTCCCTCAGCACCTTATATTTAAGGTACTGTACTTGTGTATCGAATTTTCTCATTTAAAACGGTTCCTTTCTAAAATTGCTTTAGAAGTAACTTACCTTGATCTTCTTTCCCATTGCTTTTAAGGCTTCCGAAAGCTGTTCCACAAGGCGCATTTTTATGTTGAAGCCTATGGGCAGGTCGGGGTTCTGATGCGCGGGGTTTGCGGCTCTGCCTACAAAAAAGTTGATGTCGGTGGCTTCCTCGAACAGCATTCTCGCGATAGCGGAAGCACCGTCTAAGCCATAGCTCCAGTCGTTGAACTTTTCGTTGTCGGCAATATAGCTTTGAGCGTATAACACAACTCGGTTTATAGTGATCACTCCCTCGGTCACAAGGTCAACGCCGTCTATGGTGGCGGTGGGCGGTATTTCGGGGTCTAAGTAATCCAGGCTTGGCAAAACGGGCTTTCCGAGATACTGCCCCGCCAAGGACGAGGTAGTACCGCCGCAGACTATGTGCTTGCCCTGCTTCGAGAAAAACAGGGACATCATTTTTGTAACGTCCTTGGGGTCGGAGGGAGGTCCTATCATAAGATTTACGGGCTGTCTTTGCCTTATCTTCACCGAGCATACGGTGGTGTCGTCTCCCGGATTGCCGCCGTAAAGCTTGTTGCATTCGTCAAGCAGCACGGTGGTAAGAGCCTTTGCCGTATAATCCGCGCTGTAATTTTTCTCCATGTAGTCTATGATATTATCTCTCTGCCAGCCGTAGTTCAAAGCCATTCCCACGCCCGCGTGAATGCAGCCGTCGCTCATTAAGATAAATACGTCGTTTTCCTGAAGCTTTATCTTTGAGCTGTAAATGGTTTTTCCGCCCATTTCGGTGGCTGTTTCGGGGTAAACGAAGTTTTTTCCGTCGCGAAGCAGTATAACATGGGGGTTATCGTACTGGATTATTTCCGCTTCCTCGTTGCCGAATATCTTCAGAATGGTAAAAGTTGAATAAGCCACTCCCCTTACCTTACAAACGGGCAGAGTTGAAGCAATGGTGCTTACACATTCCTCGATAGGCATTGACTGAGCCATCATGGTGGAAATGATCTTTGAGGTAAGAGTTGAAAGTATGCAAGCCTTTACGCCGCTTCCCAAGCCGTCCGCCAATACCACTATTTCCGTATCGTCGTCGGGCTTTACCACGCTTACCTGATCTCCGCAAAGCTGCTCGTTGACGTGATTAAGGCTGTAATAACCAATATCCGTACATAAATTATTCATATTGATTCCTCCTTAACACTTTACGATTTTGCGGATAAGGATTCTTTAAGCTTGGTAAGGGCAATTTTGGTTTCGGCGGTGGTTTCACCCAACAGTGAAGCGATCTCCTGAACCGCGGTCATCTGCTTTTCGATCACCTTGTCGGTGATTTCTATTGTATTGCGGCTCAATTCGTCCTTGCTGCGCTGCGCCAATTCCTCATCGGTAACATCGCGCATAATGCTCATTACGATATGATAGCCGGGATCGTATATCAAGGTCTGCTCCACGTACTTGTTGTACTCCGCAAGGAAAATGCGCTTATCGTGAATATTAACGCCGCTTTCTATTACCTCGAAGAAGGGCAGCGGATCAAGAATACGAACCACCTGTTCGCCCAATACGTCGGAGGCATTGGAGATATTCATAAGCTTTAACGCGGACTTGTTTATCTGCTGAACCTCAAGCGACTCATTAAGCACGATAATGGCATTGGGCGTGTTTTTGATAATGGTATCGGAGAAGCTTTCCGCCTTTTCCTTCAGGAAAGGCAGGCACATTGAAAGGTCGGCTTTTCCGTTAAATACCGCGATCGCTTTTTCACGGCAGGTATCGTAGCCGCAGGTTCCGCAGTTCAGCTCGTCCTCGGGGCTTCTCTTGCCCATTTTTCTCAATATCTCGTCAATAGCCTTGCTTCCGGGCATAAGACGCTTAACGCCGATAAATTTCATATCCTTGGCCATTTTTTCATCGGAAAGAGGAGTGGCGTTAAAATCGGCGATCTTTGCGTACTTGTCGACGATTCCCGTGTTGGTAACGAAAGCGTGCCTGTTTCTTTCGATGATAGGTCCGCTGACGCAGCTTCCGTAGCAGGCGGACATTTCGATAAAGCACTTGCCCATTTTTCCGCTCACTATTTCCTTAAGCGCGTTAACGCAGTTTTCAACGCCGTCGATGTGGATATATGTATAATCCCTGTTTTTGCAATCCATGGAGCGGAGAACGCCGCCGCCTGTGGGGAACAGACGCGCTCTGCCGCCGACCTCTTCGCTGTCCTCCGCTGGCTCAAGCTCTACCTTTTCGTCCTTAAGCCACTGGGTAAGCTCCTCAAAGGTCAGTACGCAGTCCACTATATCGGGATAATCGTCCGCTTCCGCCTTTTTGGAGATGCAGGGACCGATAAACACCGTCTTGGCTTCGGGATTTCTTTCTTTAATTTCCAGAGAGTGCGCCTGCATGGGAGAAACCACCTTGGCAAGATACGGCAGTGCTTCGGGGAAATGCTTCTGAATAAGCACGTTTACCGAATGGCAGCAGGAGGAAATAATAAGCTCCTGTTCTCCCTTCTCCACCATTTCATCGTATTTTTGCTTTACCACCGTCGCGCCCTCGGCGGTTTCCTCCGCGTCGGCAAAGCCCAATTTCTTTAAAGCGTTCTTTAAAGCGGTGATAGTAAGACCCTCATAGTTTGCAACAAAGGCGGGCGCAATGCTGGCTATAACGGGCGCGCCGCTTTTTATAAGCTCCCTGGCTTTATCCACGTCGTTTTTGATTTCCTTTGCGTTTTGAGGACATACAACAAAGCACTGTCCGCAGAGGATACACTCCTCTTCTACGATAAAGGCCTGATTTTCAAAAAAGCGTATCGATTTAACGGGGCAGTGACGAATACATTTATAGCAGTTTTTGCAGTTAGATTTTTTCAGTTTAAGGTACTGTGACATTTTATGACCGTTCCTTTCTTGATAATTCCAAATCTAATAACGCATCAGCAGTCTGCCAAAGCGGGCTTTTTGATGTTCTCTTCAAAAAATTCATTAAAGCTGTCCTCGTTTACGCCGAAAATCTGATCGTTGACCTTTACCGAAACACCGTTCATACAGTGTCCCAGGCAAAAAGCCGCCGATACGTTCACCTTTTCGGAAAGCTCGTTTTCTTTAATAGCGTTGTTGATAAGCTCTATGATCTTATATGATCCTCTGATATGGCAGGAACTGCCTACGCATACGTTTACGTTTACCATAATATGTTCCTTTCGCCGCAGACAGCGGCTTAATTAAGTATATTTTGTCAAATCCGCCAAAGCGGCTTAAACAACCGAAAAAATACGTTAATATACGGCTTTAGCTTAATACCGAACCGCACTAAACGGAATGGTATTAAGCCATATTACTTGTGTAATTAAACCGTATGATCTTTTAAATCAAGTTATGCTGACGTAAAGTCAGCATAACGGTGATTTAATTTTACTGATACTCGCAGACGCTTGCCCAGTTTGTAAGCAGGTCCTTTTCCTCGGGCTTGCCCTTTGCAAGCTGAGAAGCCGCAACGATAGGCATCCAACGCTGAACGTACTGCTTGGGCATATCGTTCATATCGCAGAAGAGATTAAGATATTTTTCGGCGATCTCGGTGTCGTTTTTAAGGTTAAAGCGCAGGTATGTTCTGGCAGCGTCCGCGCCCGCATTGCCCTGCGTAGCGTGAGCCCAGTCCAGAATATAAGGAGTGCCGTCGCTCTTTAAAATTACGTTGGTGGGCGTAAAGTCGCCGTGGCAAAGCTTGGCGTGCTTGGGCATACCGTCAAGACGGGCGGAAAGCTCATATCTTGTGGTAGCGTCAAGTCCGCACAGCGAGATCTTTCTTCTCATCTTATCCTTAAGCTTGGTCAGAAGCGCGCATCTGTGATTGTGAATATCAAGCTGAATTTCAACAAAAAGCTTAAGATAATCCTCCAGCATTGAGGGATTGTCCTCATAGGATTTGGCAAGGGTCTTGCCCTCAATGTAATCGGTAACGATGCACCACTTGCCGTCAACCATACATACCTCTTGAATCTTAGGTACGTTCAAGCCCGTTTCCTCAACTCTGGCCAGATTAAGAGCCTCGTTTAAAATATCAGCCTTGGAGTAGTTTTCGTTGAATACCTTGATGGTTATGTCTCCGTCACGGTAAACGGTTTTGTCTTTTCTTACTGCAATTACGTTGTCCAGTTTCATTATTGTGACCGATCCTTTCCGAGATTGTTTTTATTACTTGCCGTAGTATGCCTTAAGATACATTGCCTTGATTTCTTCCATAAGAGGATAGCGGGGGTTTGCGCCCGTACACTGGTCGTCGAACGCCTGTTCGGTCATTTCGTCAAGGTTGTCAAGGAACGCCTTTTCGTCAACGCCGTATTCCTGAATGGTTCTCTTGATGCCGATCTTTTCCTTGAGCTTTGCGATCTCCTTGATGAGATTTTCAACCTTTTCGTCGTCGTTCTTTCCGCCGAAGCCCATAGCGTCGGAGTATGCCGCGTATTTAGCCTTGGTGCAGGGATGTGTGTACTGAGAGAAGGTACCCATTTTAACGGGAGCCTCCGCACAGTTGAAGCGGATAACCTCTTCGATCATCAGCGCGTTTGCGATACCGTGAGGAATGTGGTGGAACGCACCCAGCTTATGAGCCATAGAGTGGCAAATGCCGAGGAACGCGTTGGCAAACGCCATACCCGCAAGAGTTGAAGCGTGAGCCTGTTCTTCTCTTGCCTTAGGATCGTTTGCTCCGTTTTCGTAGCAGGAGGGCAGATACTTGAATATCAGCTTGCCCGCTTCGGTAGCAAGGCCGTCGGTAAAGGGAGTTGCGAGAGTTGCAACATAAGCTTCGAGAGCATGAGTAAGAGAGTCGATACCGGAAGCGGAGGTAAGTCCCTTGGGAGCGTTCATCATCATATCTGCGTCAACTATCGCCATGTTGGGCATAAGCTCGTAGTCAGCAAGAGGATATTTGATTCCTGTCTTTTCATCGGTGATAACCGCGAAAGGAGTTACCTCGGAGCCTGTACCCGCAGAGGTGGGAACTGCAACGAAATATGCCTTTTCGCCCATTTTGGGGAATGTATAGATACGTTTTCTTATATCAACGAAGCGCATTGCCATATCCATAAAGTCAGCCTCGGGATGCTCATACATTACCCACATGATCTTAGCCGCATCCATTGCGGAACCGCCGCCGACCGCGATAATAACATCGGGCTGGAACGCCTTGGCAACCTTGGTGCCTTCGACAGCGCATTCAAGTGTGGGGTCGGGAGCAACGTCGGAGAATGTGGTATACGCGATACCCATTTCGTCAAGCTTGTCGGTGATAGGCTTGGTATAGCCGTTGTTGAACAGGAAAGAGTCGGTAACAACAAACGCTCTCTTTTTGCCCATTACGCTGCCCAGCTCGTCAAGTGCCACGGGCAGACAGCCTTTCTTAAAGTAAACCTTTTCGGGAGCTCTGAACCAAAGCATATTTTCTCTCCTCTCAGCTACTGTTTTAATATTGAGCAGGTGCTTTACGCCTACGTTTTCGGATACGGAGTTGCCGCCCCAGGAGCCGCAGCCCAGCGTAAGAGAGGGAGCAAGCTTGAAGTTGTAAAGGTCGCCGATACCGCCCTGTGAAGAAGGTGTGTTTATCAGAATACGGCAGGTCTTCATTCTTTCGAAATAATCGGCCATTTTCTCGGTTTCGGTCACCTGATTGATGTAAAGAGAAGCGGTATGACCGTAGCCGCCGTCCGCGATAAGGTGTTCGGCCTTTTGTACGGCGTCCTCAAAGTTCTTGGACTTGTACATTGCCAGAACGGGAGAAAGCTTTTCGTGAGCAAAAGGCTCGGAAAGCTCAACGCTGTCCACCTCGCCGATAAGAATCTTTGTGTTTGCGGGTACTTCAAAGCCGCTGAGCTCCGCGATCTTGGCGGCCTTCTGACCTACGATCTTCGCATTCAGCGCACCGTTGATGATAATGGTCTTGCGAACCATATCAAGCTCTTTCTTGCTAAGGAAATGACAGCCTCTGTACTTAAACTCTTCCTTAACCTTATCATAAATCTTTGAGTCAACGATAACAGACTGTTCGGAAGCGCAGATCATACCGTTGTCAAAGGTCTTGGAGTGAATAATGGAGTTCACCGCAACGAGAATGTCGGCGGTTTCGTCGATAATTGCCGGAGTATTTCCCGCGCCGACGCCGAGAGCGGGCTTGCCCGAGGAATAAGCGGATTTAACCATTCCGGGGCCGCCGGTAGCAAGAATAATGTCCGCTTCCTTCATAATGGTGTTGGTAAGCTCAAGAGAAGGAACGTCGATCCAGCCGATAATACCCTCGGGTGCGCCCGCCTTAACGGCAGCTTCAAGAACTATCTTTGCAGCCGCAATAGTGCAGTTCTTTGCGCGGGGGTGAGGGCTTATGATGATACCGTTTCTTGTTTTCAAGGAGATCAATGTCTTGAAGATAGCGGTAGATGTAGGGTTGGTGGTAGGAATAACCGCCGCTACCAAGCCGATAGGCTCCGCAACCTTTTTGATACCGAAGCTGTCGTCCTTTTCGATAACGCCAACCGTCTTGGTATTTTTGTAAGCGTTGTAGATGTACTCTGCCGCGTAGTGGTTCTTGATGACCTTATCCTCCGCCACGCCCATTCCCGTTTCTTCAACAGCCATTTTTGCCAAAGGTATTCTCTGGGTGTTTGCGGCTGTTGCGGCAGCCTTGAATATCGCGTCGACCTGCTCCTGGGAGTAGGCGGCAAACTTTTCCTGCGCCGCCTTTACCTGAGCGATCTTTGCTTCAAGTGCTTCAACACTGTCAACAATTTCGGGTACCGCTTTTTGTTTTCTCATGGTGTTTCTCTCCATTCTTTTAAGTTTTTTATCCGTGTTTTCCCCTTGTCAAACAATCAAAAAACACGGTTGTTTACTTCAGACGCCCCCAACAGGAGACAAAGAGCTTTAAATAACCGTTTTGCAATACGTTATAAGCTTTCGATCCCTTTCGACCGATTTATGGTTATTTTTTAGCTTGTTAAAATTTTAACACCGTTTGCGTCAGATGTAAAATGTTTAATTAGAATACAGGCATATAAAAAAATATATATCAATATATTGTGAAAAGCATTTAAGGTTTTCGGGGTTTTTGTGCAAGTAGTATAAATAGGTGAAAATTACTTGTTTAAAGGGAAATTTTGATGTTTTGGATTTTAAAGCCGCATGTTAAATTTTAAACAATATAACTAATTGTAGAATAAAAATTTAAAACAACTATTTGTATATTTTCGGTTTAATCGCAGTAAGATAAAAGCACTCAAACGCCTTTGTAAAAGCAAAAATTCAATTTTCCGATCAAAGTATAGACAATTTTTACTGTCGATTGGAAATTAGTGCTTATACTAATCCCTTTTACAACTGTTGGATTAGTGTTTAGGGTGCAACCCTTTTTAAACTATGAATTTTTCCATAGTTTAAAAAGGGATTGGTATTAGGGTATAATTGTGGATTGAAAATTGGTATACCAAACCAAATTTATATTTTGACAAAAAGCGGCTTCCCCGCATTTTAAGCAGGGAAGCCGCCGATTATTTTATTTAAGCTTCTCAGCTAACCAACAATCCGCTGATATAAATCAATGAAGCACCTTCGATATTTTCGGGAATGATTTTAACGGTATGAGTACCCGTCTCCGCAAAGGAAGCTATTTCAGCCGCCTCCGCGTAGTTGCCCCAGCCGCCGGGGAAGCGTGTGTCAACCGTCTCAACAAGCACGTCGTCAATATAAACGTCAAGCACGGTTCCGCCGCCCGTAACCTTACCGAACAAAAGGCCTATATTCTTTGCTTCAACATTTTCAAACACAAGACAAGTCTCCTCGCCGTCAAAGAGATTTGAGCCTCTTGCGGTCCAGCAGCCTATGAAGTTGCCGAAATTGGTGTCGTCCTTAGCCGCGATCTTGCCTGTGGGATCCTCGGCATCGCTGTTGGCGGGAGTTATCAGATCGGCATCGGCAAACTTATCCTTGGTGTAAGGAGTGGAGAAATCACTTTCGCCGCCGCTTATACTGTCCTTGTTCTCGTTGACGGAAGCAAGATAGTGTGTAACAATGTCCGTAAGAACCTTGTGTCCCATTGTATTGGGGTGAATGTTGTCGTCGGAAATATCCGTCCACTTGATGTAGCCCTTGTCTATTACTTCAAGGATAGCGTTTCTGTAAGAAATAAAAGGCAGATCATAGCTCTTCGCAATATCGAAGTGATAATTCTGGAAAGAAGTTCCATTGTCCTGCGTCATGCCTATGCAAACCACAGCGGGTGCGCTGTCGGAGCTCCAGATCTTTCTTAATAAGCTGTCATAGCTGTTTACGTTGCGCATCGTATTTTCGGTGGTATCGTTAACGGAAAACTCAACAAAAACAATGTCCGGGTTATTGCTCAAAACATCGCGCTGTACTCTGTGTACGCCGATATACGAGCCGGTTGCGCCGATACCCGCGCGGCAGTAATTTATCTTCGCGCCCGTAAACGTGTCCTGAAACCAATTGGTGACAAGTCTCGCATAGCAGCCGTCGTCTCCCGCGCTGGAGCCCTGCGTTATAGAGCCGCCTATATATGCTACGGTGATCTCCTCGCCCGCCTCGGCCTTTTTCATAACGTTCGCGAGACGAACCTGATTGCCAAGATTAAGCTCGGACAAGGCTACCATTCTGTCGGTAAGCGCGCCGCCCAAGGAGTATTCGGAATCCTCAACTCCGTCGGCATAGCTGTAATCATTGTTGTTGCCTACTGTGGGGGGATTGTCGTTATCGCTGATAATGCCTATGTCAGAAGGCGTTTTTTCCGCGCCTTCGCCGTTATTCGAGTTATCCTCGGTATTGGCGGTATTTTCTCCGCCTGCCGTATCGGAACCGGTGTTTGCGGGAGTAGCGGCGGAAGTGTCATCGCTGCTGCCGTCATTATTACTGCTGCATGCCGCCGCTGTAAGCAAAAGCGCGGAAGCAAGCATGATCGCCGTTATTTTTTTAAGCTTCATTTCATTTCCTCCGTAAATGTTATACTTAATCGATAGGATATATAATATCAGAAAAAAGGAGAAAAGTCAAGTATCCGAATCGTTTCGCTATGTATCACATATTATTCTTGATCAATGTAGTAACTATAACCGCCGCAATACCGCCGAGCGAGCTGCCGACAAAGTTTACCGCAAATTGATATGCCCAATCTACCTTTTCTCCGTTTTTGTTCGGAATCGGCAGGATAGCAAACCATACCGAGCTGAAAAACGAGCGCATGGCGTTCATACTGAAGCCGGTGGAATTGAGCGTCAAAGACAGAAGCGCAACCGCGCCAAAGCCGACTATTCCGATGATAAGCGCGCCAAGCGCGGGATTTGAGCCGAGATGCGCAACTATCGCGCCGCTGTCGTTAACGATGTCTTCGCCCGCACCTATCAAAGCGATACCCATAAATACAAGGAAGAGAAAAAAGAATGTTGCGATAAATTCCTGAATAAAATTCTGGACATAATTTTTCTCCACGGGATATGCCGAAAAAATTCCCCGTTTTGAGCCCTCCGGCGTCGCTTTGAAGCTGTCGTTAAAGAATACCATACAAAGCAGCACCGCAGCTCCCGCGCCCAAGAATTCCATAAGAATAAGAAGCAGACCCGTACCGATATTCATTTTGTTCCATATCATCTGACCAAACACAACGCCCGGATTAAGGCAGGCGGGTCCGCCCATAATGAGGGATATTGCAAGCGCAAAGCCCACCGCAAGGCTCCACGCAACGGTAAGCTCAATGTAATTCAGCTTTCCGACCAGCGTTTTCTTCAAATTGATGTTGCACATATAGGCATAGCCGCCTAATAAGAAAATCAAGCTTCCGACAAATTCCGACAAATAATACATAGGTTCGGTGATCATAAAAACGCATCCTTTCCGTAACGCATGTTATATCAATCCCTTTTTTGAACTGACGTAATATCCACAGTTCAAAAAGTGATTAGGGCGTATCTGAAAACAAAGCAATTTAGTACAATTTCGCTAAGTGCGTGGCGATTTCAAGGAAAAAAGCGGAGAAATATGGTAATATTTCGAGCATTTTTGATGCAGAAAGCGTCCGCAATTAGTAGAAATTGTGCAAATTGCGACTTTTCAGATAGCCCATAGTATTACATGCTTTTATATTGGTTAATTTATTTATAATATAACACAATATGGAAAAATTGTCAAGAAAACAGCGAAATAAGCCTCCTGATATAAATATGCTATGCCGTTTTTTTCTTCACCGCTTTTTCTCTTTTGATCTTCCTTATATTTTTCCCGCTCTTGTCGGGCTCGCGGTAAATCGTATCCGCAGCGCATTTAGCAACGGCGGCAAGTAAAAAGACCGCTGCCAGCACACCGAAAAGCTCGGTAAACAAAAATCCGCTTGCAGCATTGACAGCGGTAAGTATCACAACCGCCCCCGCTACCGATCCCAAATAAGCCAATAGACGCAGAATCTTGGGCTTTTTTTCATTAAACAGAATTATTATTGCGGCCATAGCACAAATTACCAAAAAAATACCGAACATTTTTCCTTCTCCTTTCCGTCAATGACTTCAAGCGTTTTTTAACGCAATTGTATTTTAATACTAATTTCCAATCGACAACCAAAAATGTCTATACATTGATCGAAAATTAGTATAACACATACAAAGGAAAACACGCAAGAGAAATAAGTCCGTTTTATTGTATAAATATGAACTCATAGATAATCGTTGCGGCATCGGGAAAATCAAATAGAAAAGCCCGCTCGCGGCGTCTCCTCAACAGAGCGCACCCGAACGGGCTTGAGTATTATAATATTTTTATTTTTCCTTTTGAACGGTAATCCACCTTACCGCCAACGCGCCCAAACCGTTAAACACCGACACAGCCGCCAAAAACAGCAGATATTGCCAAAGATCTGTCACGCTTTCCACTGCAAGTGCAGCATAGCACATATCTGCTATGCTGTGCTCAAAACCCGATAAAATAAATGTGGATACGCACAAAAACAGTCCGACGACTTTTCCCGTACCGTGGGGGTTGGAGCGGTAATTTTCAACGGCAATATACATTAACACTCCGCAGAAAAACGCTAAAACAGGTATCCCTATATAGCTTTGCTGCAATTTGGCTGTCATCATTTCCTTTGCCGCGTCATGCAAGGACGGCTTGGCAATACGGATAAGAGCCATACCCAAGGAAGCCCCTATAAGGTTTCCGAGCCATATTACAAGGCAATTGGGATTGTTTTTGTTTGATACCGCATACCCGATCTTACCCGTAAATAAGTTCATTCCAAAGGCGCAAATAGTAAACAGTCCGATAGTGAACATCAGCGAGCCCACTATCTTATTGTCGCAGCTTATGTAAATAACCGCGCCTATTCCTATCATAAATCCTGCCGCTATTGCTTTTTTTAAGGTTTCCATTATATATGTACTTCTCCGTTTTCTTTATCTTTTTTCTGTCAGCTTATTGTATCATTTTTTTATAAAAAAAACAATGGTAAAAGAGTTGATTTTTGCGGCCGGCAAAGCACTTTTTCTATTGAAATTTACTTGAAAAAATGTTAAAATATCAAAAAATAAAGCGGTTTTCCGTGATATGTTTATCATGCCATAAAAAGGCGGTTATCCGATTGGACAACCGCCTGATTTTTATTATATATGTTGTGCCGCAAGCTCACATTGCCGCGTCAAATCAGCCCTTATTAGCCTCTTCAACCGCAACCGCACAAGCAACGGTAGCACCAACCATAGGATTGTTGCCCATACCGATAAGACCCATCATCTCAACGTGAGCGGGAACAGAGGAAGAACCGGCAAACTGAGCGTCGCCGTGCATTCTGCCCATGGAGTCGGTCAGACCGTAGGAAGCGGGACCCGCAGCAACGTTGTCGGGGTGGAGCGTACGTCCAGTACCGCCGCCGGAAGCAACAGAGAAGTACTTCTTGCCGTTTTCGATAGCCCATTTCTTATATGTGCCGGCTACAAGGTGCTGGAATCTGGTGGGGTTGGTGGAGTTACCTGTAATGGAAACCTCAACGCCCTCCATTCTCATGATAGCAACGCCCTCGGTAACGTCGTTTGCGCCGAAGCAGCGAACCTTAGCCTTGTCGCCGTCGGAGAAAGCAACCTCNCGAACAACGGTAAGCTTGTCGTTGGAAATATCATAGTCGGTCTCAACATATGTAAAGCCGTTGATNCTTGAAATAATGTAAGCAGCGTCCTTGCCCAAGCCGTTGAGGATAACTCTCAAGGGCTCTTTTCTTGCCTTGTTCGCAGTCCTTGCGATACCGATAGCACCCTCGGCGGCAGCAAAGGATTCGTGACCCGCCAAGAAGCAGAAGCACTTTGTATCCTCCTCCAGCAGCATCTTGCCCAGATTGCCGTGACCTAAGCCAACCTTTCTGTTTTCGGCAACGGAGCCGGGAACACAGAAAGCCTGCAAGCCCTCGCCGATAGCTGCGGCAGCGTCGGAAGCCTTTGTGATACCTCTTTTAAGAGCGATCGCGGTGCCGAGAGTGTATGCCCATACAGCATTTTCAAAAGCGATAGGCTGAACGCCCTTAACGATCTCTTCCACGTTGATGCCCTTGGAAAGGCAAAGATCTCTTGCTTCTTCGATTTCCTTCATACCTAAGGATTCAAGACATGCGTTTACCTTGTCGGCACGTCTTTCCTGACCTTCATATTTAGCCATAATCTTTATCTCCTTTCCTATTATTCTTCNCGAGGGTCAATTTTCTTGACTGCCTCGTCGTATCTGCCGTACTGTCCTAAGTTAGCCTTGTATGCTTCGTCGGGTGTCTTGCCGTGGCGGATGTCTTCAAGCATCTTGCCGATCTTTACGAACTGATAGCCGATAACTTCGCCGTTGGCATCCAAGCCCAAAGANGTTATGTAGCCTTCCGCCATTTCCATGTAGCGAACGCCCTTAGCCTTTGTGGAGAAGATAGTGCCGACCTGAGAGCGAAGACCCTTGCCCAGATCCTCCAAGCCCGCGCCGATAGGCAAGCCGTTTTCGGAGAATGCGGTCTGGGTACGTCCGTATACGATCTGTAAAAACANCTCTCTCATTGCAACGTTGATAGCGTCGCAGACAAGGTCAGTATTCAGAGCCTCCAACAAGGTCTTTCCGGGAAGAATTTCCGCTGCCATTGCGGCGGAGTGTGTCATACCGGAGCAGCCCAGGGTCTCAACCAACGCCTCCTCGATAATACCGTCCTTAACGTTTAAGGTCAGCTTGCAGGTACCCTGCTGAGGTGCGCACCAGCCCACGCCGTGTGTAAGACCGCTGATGTCGGCGATCTGATAAGGCTTTACCCATTTGCCTTCTTCGGGAATGGGCGCAGGACCGTGCTTGGGTCCCTTGGCAACAACGCACATTTTCTCAACTTCATGTGAGTAATTAATCATGCTTTAAGCTCCTTTCGGGTGATTTATAGTAGAATTATTAAGGCAACGCCTTGTTCCTGTAATATTATACCAAAATCGGACGGCGATTTCAAGAGATTTGTAAAATTTTGTTTATTATTGTTTATTATTCAAAATAAATCACTCTGCCGACCTCGTGAGTTTTATTTATTGCCTCCTGCATGCGGTCAAAAAGCTCATGATACCCGATATGNTGTCCGTTATCAGACAGCTTTAAGGCACTTATGCGAAGCGTAACGGGAATTTTTTCTCCGTCGCACTCTGTCGGCTGTCCGTTAAGCTCGATAACGCTCTTCGCCATTTTCTCCACGGCGTTTTTGTCGCTTTCTCCCGTCACAACGGCAAATTCGTCACCGCCTACCCTGAAAGCTATCATATCGTTTCCCGCCATGGCGTCAACACGTCTGAAGCCTTCGAGTATAACGCTGTCTCCCGCCTTTCTTCCGATATTCTTGTTTATCCAGCCAAGCCCTGCCACATCAAAGCAAAGCACATAGCTCTCCTTTTCCGACACTGCCTGCAGCTCGTCGTAAAGCTGCGAAATATCAACTCGTCTGCCCATATAAATTCCTCCTTCAAGCTTTTTTTCGTCGGGAATTATTTTCGGAAAAATTTCCGACGAATGCCATTCCTTTTTGAATTTTGAGGGCGAAGTACCCCATAGCTTATAAAAAGCCCTTGAAAAGACCTCGGGGGAGTTGTACTGATATTTCATAGCGATTTCCGTAAGCGACATATCCGTTTCAAGAATATCATCCGCACAGCGGGTCAGCCGTCTTTTGGAAATATACTCTTTCAGCGTGGTATGAGTACAGTAACGCCACACCTTTTGCAGTGCCGACAGCGAGCAGCAGCATGCGGCAGCGATCTCCTCCTGCGTAATGGACTCGCAGAGATTTTCCTCAATAAAATTAACGGCGTCAACAAAAACGCAAAAGCTTTTCATATCAGATCAACCTCCCTTTCCGAAGAACCGCATCCCCTTGCTTAGTACAGCACTGATTTTCATTTATCAGTATAAATTTTCCGCCCTCGTTTATTTTTATACAGTTAACGCGTTTACCGTAATTATATTTTATCATAAGCCGCAGACGTTGTCTTGATGTTTTGAGTAATTTTTTATAATGTTAAAAAATCGCCGCGATTAAGTTCTGACATAATCACGGCGATCGTTCATTATTATACTTTCAGATTATTTTTATGGTTTTTATACTTTTTGGCAAATTCCTTGAATGTTAAAACCTTTAAAATCACTGCCCTCTTTTTGCTTTTCTTACAATCGCCCCGACCGTTGCGAAACAAAGCTTAATATCCCAGCCCAAATTACGGTGCGTTACATAAAAAAGCTCCATTTTTTGACGTTTTTTATTTGAATATGTAACGTCTCCCGAGCAGTACACCTGCCAATAACCGGTAAGTCCGGGATTGACCGAAAGCAGCAGATCCTTATCGACCCCGTAAAGCTCGGCCTCCGTTTCCTGTATCGGACGCGGCCCGACAAGACTCAGATCGCCTCTTAAAATGTTAATGAGCTGCGGCAATTCGTCCAATCCTGTACGTCGCAGCATTTTACCCACTTTTGTAACGCGCGGATCGTTATCCACCTTGTATTCTCTGTAATACTGGACGATCTGCTTCTCATTGAGCCATTTTCCCACATTCTCCGCGTCGTTTATCATAGTGCGGAATTTATACACGTATATGTACTTACCGTTTTTTCCGAGCCGCTTTTGCTTAAAAAACACGCCCTTTCCCGACCGTTCAAGCTTGATCATGAGCGAAACGAGAAGAAAAAACGGACTAAGCACAACAAGTCCAAAAAATGAACAAAATACATCGCATACGCGCTTTATAAAATCATATACGGGTTTTTCGGCGGTTTTTGTGCCGACCGAAGGAGGAGCAGTAACAACTGCGGAGGATGTTCTTTGAGTTTTCTCCTCAACGGCAGTTGAAACGGAGGGACGCTCCGCAAACATCAGCGGAAGTTCTTTTTCCAAATACAATTTTTTACCATTCCTTTCTTGTTAAGAAAACCGCGAACACCCGCGCACCGAGTGTTCGGCAAGTCGTAACAGAAGAAATATAATTCCCATTTGTTAATTATATTACAAAAATAACGCTTTGTAAAGTGATTTTTTTGATTTCCGACAAATTTGGAGACTTTGTGTAAAAAAGACATTTAAAAGCCCGTCAAATTGTGAATTTGTTTGCAAAAAACAGTATATTAAAGCCAAAAAAAGCATTTTTCTCCTTTTACGAATATTATTTTACTCTACGTATATTGAAAAATTTGTTAGTGTTTTTTGCCAAAAAAGGGGTTTCTTTTTTTGTTTTTTTGCAGTTATTTACAAATTATTTTGTGATTTTGCAGGAATTAAAAAAACAACTTGCATTTTTTGCCAATTTGAAATATAATAAGAGTGTAATAATTTGCAGTAACAAAAAATCAAAAAATGGAATTTGATTTTCAAAAGTTTATTCTTTGCATATTTTATCTTCTTGCGCTTCAAATTTTACTTTATATCGGTTCTATTTTAACCTTATCACAAAATCCAAAGGTTAAAACGGGATTGATATTATACTCACTTCTAATTATGTTTATAATAATTTACATACAAATGAAAGGAAGGGTCAAAAATGTATAAGGATATGACAAAAGAACAGCTTGCGGCGGAAAAAAGCGCGGTGCAGGCAAAATATGACGAATACAAGGCCGAAGGGCTTAAGCTTGACATGTCAAGAGGAAAACCCGCGTCTTCACAGCTTGATCTTACAGACGATATGCTTTTGCACTGTCTTGACGGTGCGCATATAAGCGAAACAGGCGTTGACTGCCGCAATTACGGCGTATTGGACGGTATTTATGAAGCAAAACGACTGTTTATGTCCATGCTCGGCGTAGGCAGATACGAAATAATCGTAGGAGGAAACTCCAGTCTTTGCATGATGTACGACAGCATCGCAAGAGCAATGCTTTTGGGCGTTATGGGCGGGAAAAAGCCCTGGAGCAAAAATGAACACGTTAAATTCCTCTGTCCCGCTCCCGGATATGACAGACACTTTGCCATATGCGAAAGCATGGGGATCGAAATGATCACCGTGCCTTATAAATCCGACGGTCCCGATATGGATATGATCGAGGATTTGGTCTCAAAGGACGAGGAGATCAAAGGTATTTGGTGCGTTCCCATGTATTCAAATCCCACAGGCATAACCTATTCCGACGAGGTGGTAAAACGTTTTGCGAATCTTTCACCAAAGGCGGACGATTTCAGAATCTTTTGGGATAACGCCTACTGCGTACACCACCTTACAGACACCCCCGATCATCTTCTGAATATTCTCGAGGAGTGCAAAAAGACAGGCAAGGAGGATATGGTGTATATCTTCACCTCCACCTCAAAAATAAGCTTCCCCGGCGGAGGCTTGGCGGTGCTTGCCGCAAGTGAAGCCAATATAAATTTTGTAAAAAATCAGATGACATATCAAACTATCGGCTACGATAAGCTTAACCAGCTCAGACACGCAAGATTTTTCAAGGACTTTGACGGCATAAAGGCCCATATGGAAAAGCACCGCGCGATTATCCAGCCCAAATTTGACGTGGTTCTCGAAGCTCTCGACAGAGAGATCGCTCCCCTCGGAATAGGAAGCTGGCACAAGCCGAACGGCGGCTACTTTATATCCTTTGACGGATTGGACGGAACCGCAAAAAGAACGGTTCAGCTTTGCAAGGAAGCGGGAGTTATACTTACGGACGCGGGTGCAACCTTCCCTTACGGAAAAGACCCGAGAGACAGAAATATAAGAATTGCGCCAACTTTTCCTACCGTTGATGAAATGAAAAAAGCTATCGAGATTTTCTGTGTGGCAGCTAAGCTGGCATGTATAGAGGTCTTGGAAAAATAGTATACTGGTATAAAAAAAGCTTAACCCGTCAGAACCCAAGTGAAAATGAGGTTTTGACGGGTATGTTTTTATTGAAAAAGATAATGCCGAAGCGGAGACTCCGCCGCGTCCAAATTTTAGTTATTACCATCCCTTTGTATATTACAATTTCTTTATTCCAAGAAAATGCACGCCCCCATTTCTCTGTGCAGTCATAATCCGTACAACACAAAAGTAGCTGCCGCACACGCAACAGCTACTTTTGTTATATTATTTTTCAAAATGGAGAACCATTAAACAAGCTCAATACCCGAATCGCCCGAATCGATCTCGAATTTAGCAACCAAGCTCTTAAGCAGCTGTGCCTGGCTGTTCAGCTCTTCGGAAGCCGCCGCGCTTTCCTGTGCGGTAGCGGAGTTGTTTTGTACTACCGACGAAATCTGATCGATTCCCACAGTTACCTGCTGGATCGAAACGGACTGCATTTCGCTTGCCTCGGCAACCTTGGAAACAATTTCATTGACCTCATTAGCAGAAACCATTACCTTGTCAAGCGTAGAAGCGGTCTCGCCGGAAATTCTGATACCGTCCTGAACCGCGTTGCTGGATTCGCCGATAAGCGAAGCGGTACTCTTTACAGCGTCCTGCGACTTTGCAGCGAGATTTCTTACCTCTTCCGCAACTACCGCGAAGCCCTTGCCCGCTTCACCCGCCTTAGCGGCCTCAACAGCGGCGTTAAGCGCGAGAATGTTGGTCTGGAAAGCAATGTCCTCGATAGCCTTGATGATCTTTTCGATCTTTGCGGAAGCAACGTTTATTCTGTCCATAGCCTCCGTCATATTCTTCATTTGAGTGTTTGCTTCGGTCATAAGCGCAGTTGTTTCACTGACGCTGTCCTTTGCCTTTATACAATCACTAAGGTTTTCATCGGTCTTGGAGGAAATTTCGGTTATGGTAGCCGCCAGCTCCTCAATAGAGGAAGCCTGCTCGGTAGCACCCTGCGACAAGCCCTGCGCACCCGCGGAAACCTGATCGGAGCCTGCGGAAACCTGATCCGCCGCAACCTCGATCCTGCCCATCGCACTGCTCAATTCTCTGTTGATAGTCTTAACGGAAGAAAGCAACTCGGCAAAATCTCCGACATAAGAATTAGCATTCTGATCGGTTTCAACATTAAGCTTACCCTCCGCCATTGCGGACAAGATGCGCTCAATGTCGGTTATAATTCTGTTCAGATTCTTTACTAAGTCGCTGGTGGAACTGGAAAGTACACCGGTCTCGTCCTTATGCTTGAAGACCTCAACGGGGGAGGTAACGTCGCCGCATGCCAAAGCCTTGATTCTGTCGCAGCATACAACGATGGGCTTTGAAATCTGTCCGCTGACAAGGATCGCAATAAATATACCTACGATTACGAAAATAACAACCATAATTATGGTGATCCAGATAGTAGTGTAAAGGGATTCCATGTAGTGGGACTTGGGTACCTCAACAATAAGAGACCAAGAATTGGCGTTAATTTCAATGTTACGTGTGCATATCAGCATATCCTCGCCGAACTCGGTGCTGTAATACTCACCGTAAAGCTCTACGTTGTTTGCCGCGTCCTGCATGTACTCGAGATATTTTGTTAAACGGCTGTCACCCTTTGAATGTTCAATAACGTTATACTGAGATTCTATAACGGACTGATCCGGGAAAGCTACGATGAGACCGTCTCCGTTTACTATGTATCCTCTGCCTACGCCTTCTACATGTACGCTTTCAACGACCTCGGAAAGAAGCGAACAATCCGATGAATAGCGAGCCACGCCGATAACCTCGGAGCCTACCTCGCCGTTTGCCCAGATAGGAGCTACGAAATAGGAGGTGACCTCATTGCTGTTAAGGGATTGTATGGGGTCGGATACATAGCTTTGACCGCTCATGGCAATATTGAAGGCCGCTCTTTGGCTGTAATCCTGACCGTCATACCTGCCTATGCCGTCAGAATCGATAACGGTGGCGGAGACGAAATTCTGATCTGCCGCTATACCGTCCATCATCGCCTTCTGTCTGTCATAGTCGTCGGGAAAATCGTTGAAGGTAAGGTCAAATGTCGCACCGCTGACCTCGGCAACGTTCAGATAAGCGTCAAGTCTGTTTCTGATTCTCTTTGCGGAGTCCTCGGCAAGCATGACTATTTCATTTTGCGCTTTTTCCATGTTAGTAATGTACGACATTACTCCGGATATCAGCGCGATACTAAAAGCCGGCAATACCGACAAGAGAACGATCCAAAAGGTTATTTTTCCTCTTATAGATTTCATACCATTGTTCATGCTCCTAATTTTATAGAAGCACTTCTCCTTTCAACTAAAGAATCTGCTTGTATTATTATAGCAACTTTCTTCGACAATTTCAAGTGAAAAAGTAAAATTGAGCAATATAATTAAATTTTAACGTCATTTTTTGTTATTTTTTATAAATATTACATTCTTCAAAGCAATAAAGCATTACGGCTTGATACGCTCATAGTAAAAAACCGCCAGCTGAGTTCTGTCACGCAGATCCAGCTTCATCAGGATATTGCTGATATAATTTCTCACCGTCCCCTCGCTTAAGTGGAGCTCGGAGGCTATTTCCTTATTGCAGTGTCCGAGACTCACCTTTTCTATTATCTCCAGCTCCTTTTCGCCGATCCCGTACCCTTTGCAGTCAAAATCCGCGCTGACAGGCACATTGCCAACCATAAGACCCGCGATCCTTTCGGTAATATCGGAGCAAAAAACGGTCTTTCCCTGAAGCACCGCTTTTAATGCCGATACGATCCCCTCAAAATCCTGCTTTAAAATATAGCCTTTCGCGCCTATTTTTAGAGCGTCGCGTATATAATCGTCGTCGGAAAAGGTGGTCAGGAACAGTATGCGGGCTTCGGGAAACTCGCTTAAAATCGTCTTTGCCGCCGAAATGCCGGTCATTTCGCCCATACGTATATCCATAAGCAAAATATCGGGCCGTATTTCACGGAAAAGTTCAACGGCTTCATTTCCGCTGTTTCCTATACCCAAAACGGTGACCTCTCCCGTTGCTTCCAGAATAATTTTCAGCGAAGCGGTAACGACGGGATCGTCATCTGCCAAAAGTATGTTCATTTATTACTCCGTTCATGATCACCAAGACTTATTCATAATAGAAAAGATCTATTCCGCCCTCGGAATTGTTCTCTATTCCGAAAAGCACAAAGTCGGTATAAAGAGCGTTTCCGTAGTAATCGTAAATTTCAAAGGCGTAATAATAGTCGCCCTCGTACAGATAGTCATAATCTATTTGCAGCTCTCCTTCGCAAACATATTCGTTTCCGTAAAAATCAAAGGCGTATTCGAGCGTTTCCGCGTCGTAAGCGTAATAGCAGGGCTCTATAATATCGCCCGCCTTAAGCTGATATACGTCTCTCGCCGCGCTTCCGCTTTCGTCAATACCGTCCCATACGCCCAAAACGGTGGTAACGGTATATTCACCGTAGCTCTGCTTGATTCGGAGATTGGTGTATTCGCCGTTAAGATAAATTGGAGCGGTATACACATTGTATATTTCGTCATCTCCGTAAACGCTTTCCACAAGGAAGGTGCAAATAGGCTGGCCGTCGGGAAGCGCGAACCACAATCCGTCAAACAGGTCGCCGCATTCGCCTGTGTTCCAGTCCATATCCACGTAGTCATCGGTGCCAAGATCAAGCATGTATTCGCAGTTGTCCTCGTCGTCCCAGTAGCTGAGCATTATATTGCAGTAAACGGTGTCGAGATCGTAAAGGCTGTCTTGGGTCAGGGTAAAGTTATAGCTGCCTTCATCGTCAATATTAGGTTCAACGTCGAATTTCAAAGCCGTATTTCCCGCGTCGGAATTAAGGCCGCTGCCCGTATTGTCCTCCCAGTAGTCAAACTCGGAAGCGTTTATAGCCGATCCGGACCAAAAGCCGGTATCGCCGCCCAGCCAAAGCTCGGTGTCGTAGCCGTCGATGCTGCCCTTGCTCTCGCTTCCGTAGGCGCAGATGTCTGTAATGCTTATGTAATAGGGGCTGACGCAAATGTCTTTAAAGTCCGCAAGCTCACTGCTTCCCTGTACGCTTAAGGGATAATATACGCTTAAGCCTCCCGCGTAATAGGAATTATATCCGTTCATGGTATAATCTATACATTCGTCCAAAAGAGCGTCAACCCTTTCCGCTCTGTCGGAAAAGTCAGAAGTCCAGTAAATAAAGTCCTTTAAGTCCACCATGTTGGTGTAACCCTCGCTCCTGTTGTTGCCGCCGAAGTTGAGAGAGGTCTTTGCCGCTTTTATAATATCGGTAAGTCCGCTGTCATCGCATATATAGCCGTATATCTCCGAACAGTACAAATTGAATTCCGCAAGAAAATCGTCAAGCTTGGACAAATCCACAACGGACAGCGTAGCCTCGTCCTCTTCTCCGCTTTCGATACAGCTTGCGTAGTACCCGTCGCAAAGGTATTCTCCCACCTGCGCGCCGTTTTCCGCCCCGTCTTCAATCGCGTAAGCAAAAGCATTGTAATCCCAGCCGTATCCCGATTCAAGGTCCTGGGACGCAACCATATAATTTCCGTATGAGGCGAGAATATTTGCAAATTCCACCGTCGCCATTAAGCAGGCGTCGCTGCCGATAAGCTCAAAGGGTTTATCCATGCTTTTATAAACGGAAGCCAAAGCGGTGTCGATCTCCTTTAAGCTGAGAGAATCGTCGCCGTGCAGTTCATCAAAGCAGACGCCGCTTATGCTGCCGCCGCCGTGATTCCAAAAATCCAGCACGGTATACTGCGAATTATATTCGTCCAAGCCCCAGCTTAAAAAATCGGAAAGAGTATCGGGATCGCCCATATTCGTGGAGCTTCCGCTGTAAAGCACATCACAGTAGCCGCCGCTTATAAGCAGTCTCTGCTTTTTCCCGTCCTCGCACATATCGTTCCACCATTCCTCGGCACCGTCCGCTTCAATAACAAAACGAAGGTTGGAGCAGCTTTCCGTGGCGTTCTGCATTTCAAGCAGGTCGTCGGTAGCGGAGCCCTGATCGGTTTCAAGATCGCTGCCGCACATATAAACAAATACCGTCCAGATACCGTCGTCCGAGGTACTGCCCGCACTTTTGCTCAAACGGCTTATTTCAAGCTTTCCGCCGTCTCCGAGAGACAGCAGTGTGCCTCTGCCGCCGTCAAGCTCGGTGATCAAAGAGCTCGGGTCTCCCGCTCCGTCGGTGCTGCCCGCGGACTCATCGGTAACGTTATCGGAAACCGCAGGCGCGGTTTGATCCGCAGCACTTGAGTTATTTTGAGAAGGCTCTCTTCTGTCGGGTTCCGTAGCCGCAATTCCGCCGCCCTCTGAATTGCCGCAGCCGCACAAAAGCACGGCAAGCGCGGCCGAAACAGCCGTAAGCTTTATAAACTTGCTTTTCATAAACGTATTTTCCTTTCGGCAAAATATTTTTCGTCACAAATTACTTTAAGGGAGCATAACCCCCTTAAAGCAGTCTATTTACTTTTTTTCTTCAACGCTCTCATTGTAAACGTTGACCATTTTGACGATCTCCTCGTCGTTGGCAATAAGTATCTCGCCCTTAAATCTCTCATTGTGAGCCACGCCGCATATGTAACCCGACATAAACAGGCATCTGTTTCCGCTATTTTCCTCGATCATCTCCAGCTGATCCACCGCCTTAACTCCGTCGACCACAAAGCAAAGGCAGGCGTCTACCGACCCCGGAACGTCGCTTAAAAAAACAACCATTCTGTAAGAGGAATCGTTAATCTTTTCGTCCGCCTCTTTGATCACTCTCAACAGTTTTCTGCCGCAGGCCTGCGCATCGCGCAGCTTAGATCCGTCGTTTCCCGCAGACTCAGCCTTTTCGATCATTTCCTTTTCAAGAACCTCTATCTCGGCCGCGAGCTTAGCGACCTCGCCGCTGCCGTTTTTTAATTCTCTGCTGAAGTTTCCGCCCAACAGCTCGAGATGATTTGAAACACAAAATTCCTCTTTATTTTTTATGCAGCGCGCAATCTCGTTTAAGTACTCCTCCGTACCCTCATTTTTTTGCCTGATCAGCTTTTGAGCCGCTTCCAGCTCCGCTTTGCCGTCTCCTATATTTAAAAGCTTTTTCAGATCGAGGGTAGGCACAACGTTTCCTCTTGAATTTGTAACGCCGAGAAACATAGGCGGCGCGTTGGGTACCGTAGTTATAGGCGGCAGCTGGGACAGTCCCGTTACCATTCGGGTGCTGATCGCAAAAAGCTGCTGCTTAAGCTCAAATATTATCCAGGGCAATTCATTTGTCAGTTCCATAAAAACGCAACTCCTTCCAAGCTGAAATAAATAAAACGCAGCGTTTCCGCCGCAAATACCCGAAACCGCATTTAATACTAATCACTTTTAGAACTGTGGGATTAGTGTTTCGCGTGCAATCCCTTTTTGAACTGTGGATATTACGTCAGTTCAAAAAGGGATTGGTATAATACCGATACCTTTTTAAAAAGGTTATCGGCGTTTGAGCTCGGTATAGGTATAAAGCAAAACCGACGGAAAAGCGCGTAAAAATATCAATGTAATTAGTATAGCACATTCCCGCTTTTTTTTCAACCGAAAATGACGTTTTTATTCTATGATTTTTTTCATTTTCTATTGAAGTTGTCCGAATTTTATGTTACAATGGTAAAAACAAAGGGCGTTGTCTCTTAATGTCTCTTAATTAAGAAAGGATAAAAGAAATGAAAAATATTCCCGTTGTAAAGCTCGGAATCATCGCGGTATCCCGTGACTGCTTCCCCATGACTCTTTCCGCCACCCGCCGCGGCAAGGTGGTTTCGGAATACAAACAGTACGGAGAGATATTTGAATGCACCACCACCGTAGAAAACGAAAAGGACGCAATGAAGGCTTTGGAGGAATGCAGGTCGGCAGGCTGCAACGCTCTTGTGGTGTATCTCGGCAATTTCGGCCCCGAAACAAGCGAAACTATTATCGCCAAGTACTTCGACGGTCCGGTTATGTACGTTGCGGCGGCTGAGGAAGCCTGCGGCAGCTCTCTCTGTGACAGCAGGGGAGACGCTTACTGCGGCATGCTTAACGCAAGCTACAATTTGGCATTGAGAAATATCAAGGCATACATACCCGAATATCCCGTAGGCACTCCCGACGAGGTAGCCGTTATGATAAAGGACTTTGTGCCTGTGGCAAGAGCGATTATCGGCGTGCGGAATCTTAAGGTCATCAGCTTCGGTCCCCGCCCTCAGGATTTTCTCGCCTGCAACGCGCCCATTAAGCAGCTTTACAATTTCGGCATAGAAATAGAAGAAAACAGCGAGCTCGATCTGTACGCCGCTTTCAACGAACACAAGGACGATCCCCGCATTGCGGACGTCGTAAAGGATATGGAAAAGGAATTGGGCGACGGAAACAAAATGGCGGGTATCCTGCCCAAGCTTGCCCGGTTTGAGATCACCCTTCTGGATTGGGCGGAGGAGCATAAGGGCAGCCGTGACTACGTAGTGTTCGCCAACAAGTGCTGGCCCTCATTCCAGACTCAGTTCGGCTTTGTTCCCTGCTACGTTAACTCACGTCTTACCGCTATGGGCATTCCCGTTGCCTGCGAGGTCGATATTTACGGTGCTGTCAGCGAATATATCGGACAGTGCGTAAGCGAGGACGCGGTAACGCTTCTTGATATTAACAACACCGTACCCTCCGACATTTTCAAGGAAAATATAGAGGGAAAATTCAGATATACCCAAAAGGACACCTTCATGGGCTTCCACTGCGGAAACACGCCCTCCTGCAAGCTGACCTCCTCCGTAATGAAGTATCAGCTTATTATGCACAGAGGTCTTGAGCCCGACAAGGAACCCGATATTACAAGAGGTACTCTCGAGGGCGATATTATCCCCGGCGATATTACATTTTTCCGTTTGCAGTCCACCTCCGACTGTAAGGTAAGGGCATATGTTGCGGAGGGAGAGGTTCTTCCCGTTGCGACACGTTCCTTCGGCGGTATCGGCGTGTTCGCCATAGACGAAATGGCGAGATTTTACCGTCACGTGCTTATAAAAGGCAATTTCCCTCACCACGGCGCGGTGGCGTTCGGTCATTACGGAAAGCAGATTTTTGATGTGCTTACCTACCTCGGCGCGGAGGAGATAGGCTATAATAAGCCTAAGGGAGTGCTTTACGACGGGGAAAATCCTTTTGCAAAATAAGAATGTAAAGGATTTGCATTGGGATTGTTGTATTTTCGTTTGAAATATGTTATAATAGCAACAAGAAAAGGAAGATGAAAATATGGAACAAACCGACAGTCAGTTCAAAGCATTCATCAGATTTATCCTTGACGCTCTTAAAGAAGTGGAGGAAGAACAAGACAAGGAAAAACGAAATAAAAAATGTCAAAAATTCTTGAAAACCTTCAAAAGATTTTAGAGGACTAAATCTATAATCAAACCTACACCATATAAAATTTTTACATGCCGGTCAAACAGCCAAGTACAAGCTTATAAATCTGTACTCGGCTGTTTTTGATATACCAAAAAAATACTGCAAGTAAAATCAAGCATCGTTCCTTAAAGTACGGTATAATACATACAGGGCGGCCGAAACGAGGTGAACATACGAATGTACGAATGGCAGAAGCAGATACAGACAATCGTTAACGTAATTGACGAGTGCATTAAGCAGCATAATGACGAATCACTTACATTATTCTATCTGTCCAGAGTACTGGGATACTCCGAATTTTATGTCACAAGAAAATTCAGGGAAATTTCGGGAATGCAGTTCAGAGATTATCTGCGGCACAGAAAATTGGCGTTTGCGCTGAAAGAGGTAAGAGACAGCGGCAGAAGTATACTGGATATTGCCATCGATTACGGCTTTTCATCGCACGAGGCTTTTACCCGCGCTTTTAAGACGTTATATGGTATCACGCCGAGTGAATATCGCAAAAACCCTGTTCCGCTCGTTCTTCGTACAAAAATATGCTCTTTCGACCGCTACTTTTTAGGAATTGGAGAAATCGGTATGATAAAATCCACAGACAACATTAAAATTTATTTTGTAACCCTTCCCGCCCATAAATTCTTGCACATTAAAAGCTATGACAGCTGCGGCTATTGGGATTTCTGGCAGAAGCAGGGACAGATCCCGGGCCATGACTGCGAAACTATCTGCGGCTTGCTTGACAGCATAAAGAACAAGCTGGACGACGACGGCAGCAGCGAGCCCAACAGCGGCAGCGGACAAATTATGGCGTTTATACCCGATCCCAACGGCAAGTGCTGCACCCGCATCGGCGTTCCGTGCGCGGAATGCTACGGAGTGCGTCTTCCAAGCGATTACAGCGGTGAGGTGCCTGCGCAAATGCTCATGATCGACGTTCCCGAGGCCGAGTATATTGTTTTTGAACACAGCTCCTTTGATTATGAGCAGGAAAACTGCTCCGTAGAAGAAAAAATAGATAAAGCGATCGCGGATTTTGACTTTTCGGACACGGGATATTGCTATGATAACTCCGTTGGCAGAATAGCTTACTTTTATCATGATCCCGAACGGTTCTGGAAAGAGATCAGGCCGGTACGCAAAGTATGATGTTGGCATGACGGACGAAATACAAAACAGCCGAGAGTTTATCTCCCGGCTGTTTTGTATTTTCCGAAGTCAGATTGATTTAAAAGTCGCACCTTTTCAATTTGAAATAAACTCAATAAGTTTCTTCTCGTCTCTTTTACACTGCCCATACCCCTCATCATAAAGCCTGACCAATTTTTTCGGATCGCTTTCCGTACGACCTATTCCGAAAACATCATCGGGAGCGATAACAAACGCCTTTCCCTCTTGTTCAAGCTCCAAAAGCCTTTTCATGCTGTTATTGTACCTTTCGGGTCTGTTCAGAAAGCTCCTTAAAAATTCGGGATATTTTCCGTAAAAAGCTTTTACCAACGGTGTTGCTTTTTCATAGCCCTTTATGTAGCCCCGCGGACGGGTAAGCAAAACTATGACCTTATCGCAGCCGTCAGAAAAGGCTTTCTCAAAGGGTATCGAGTCAGCGACGCCGCCGTCCATATAGTATTTGCCGTCTATTTCGATAGGCTTGAACAACAGCGGCAAAGCACAGGTTGCTCTTAACGCCGTGAACTCCTTATCCCTCGGTATCTCGATATACTCCGCCAGACCGCTTTCAAGATTCGTTACCGCCGCTATACAGCTCTCTTTTCTGTTGTCAAAGGTATCGTAATCGAAGGGCAGCAGTTTATTGGGAATTTCGTCAAACACGAATTTTAAGTTATAATAGCTTTTGTTTTCCTTATTCAAAAAATGTCTGAATCCCGCGTAACGCTTATCGTTCTGATACTGCGTCATAATGCGGTAATTTCTTTTATGCTGTCTTGAAGAATAGCTTACGCCGAAGGATATTCCCGCCGATACTCCGATAACGTAATCGGCGTATATTTTAAGCTCCAGCAATCTGTCCATTACCCCGCAGGAAAAATAAGTGCGGCTGGCACCGCCCTCCAGTACAAGTCCGATTTTCATTTTTAAATTCCGCCTTTCCGGACGGGTTTAAAAGATGCAGAATTTTCAGGCTCTTTCAAACTTGTCTCCTTTTTAACTTTACGGATATTTTTTATAACATTTTGTATACTACATCGTCATTTATACAAAAATAATTACTTTTCCTTGTTCATCTCATACATTCTATAATATACCTCGCGCCGACCGTCCGATATGGCGTTCTTTATTTTTTCGCAAACCGAATTTTCTCTCAGTCTTGCGGTAAGCAACGGAGAGAATCTTCTGCCCTCCATTGCGATCGCGTCCGCTGCCGCTTCTTCAAAGGTCTTTTCACGACCCGTATACAGCTTAGCGGTATCGGTCACATTGACCAGCCAGTCGATAAGCCCGATAACGTCTACCATTTGGCGGTATTGGCACTCCAGACGCTTGTATGAATCCGGGTAGCCGCCCGAGCCGTCGTACCAGCTGTGATGACCCTGGGCAACATCGGCATAAGGCAGGGTAGACGACCTTTTTGCCAAGCACGCCATACCTATCAGCGTGTGAAGATGCGCCATTTCGTATTCGTCCTCAAACCATTGCCTTGCAGAATTGGAGTATAAATTCATAAAATTCATCTTGCCTACGTCGTGGAATATCCCGCATTCCATTGCGTAGCGTTTTACGGTTTCCTTTTTTTCCTCGGCATCGGTTATTTCTTTTATAAAGTCAATATCGTCAAAAAAGTCGGGCTCTTCCTCCGTTATGATCCCGCAGAGCTCAGCCGCCGCCCTGCCTACCAGCCATGAATGTATGTATATCCTCGGCGCGAAGTTAATTTGCAGATTTTGCAGAAACTCCTTATATGGAATACTTTTTTCGGTTTCCACAAAGGTGTAGGACAATTGCCTTAAATAAAAAAACAGGCTTTCGCTCAGCGTTTCTTCGGGAAAAGCGTCAACATATTTCAGTATCCTTTGATAAAGACTTTCTATATATTCCTTTCTTTGAGGAATAAGCTCGGGGCTTTCCTGAAGATACTGACAGTAAAAAGCGGGCAAAGAGATGATGCCGTACATTCCGTCAGCCGAAAAATCGGTAGGGGAGGTATCGTCCATAAGCTCTTCCATTTTTGTAAGAAGCTCGTCCAAGGTGTGCAGACCGCAGTAATACTCAACGGCGTAGCAGGAAAACTGCGAGCGCGCGGGCAGCTTTTCGTTTTTTTCCTCCGCCTCCTGCTGCTGTTTATGATAAATGATATAAACCGACTCCATAATGTCGGCAACATCCTGAGCGGTCATATTCTTTACTCTTTTGTAAGAAAGGCTTGACGCCATTTGCCGATGAGAAAGATATATAAATTTGTCCCACGGAAGCTCGGGATTTTTTTTATGGTATTCCTCATCGCGAAGCACCATAAGACCTCTTTTTACCATGTGTATCTTTTCGCCGGGTGTTTTGAATTTGCCCAAGGACATATTCGCGCGGGAGCGAAGAATATATCCGCGGGTTTCCGAATCCTCTATCTCGTCGTAATATTTTATGTAAGCGGCGGCCTCCGTAAAGCACAGCCGCATTTGCGTATAGTATGTTTCGGCGTAGCAGTCCGCCAAGCCCACCGTTTTTGCGGAAAGATTATTGAAGCCTATACCCAGCCAGTACAGCTCCTTTATCATTTCGCCGCGGTTTTTCATCTGTCTCGCAAAGCCGAGCAGTGCCTTATGAATTTGGCAAAACAGCCCTACGTCAAGCTCTTCCCCGCCGCTCAGCAGCTTACCCGCAAATTCCTCCAGATCCTTCTTTTCTTCCGGAGAAGCTTCAAACATAAGGTCCAAAACGGGAAACAGATTTTCACGCAAAAGCGTCATGTTGCGTTTAATCTTTTGCTCCAACCGCTCCTTATCCTGGTTCAAAGCGGCGCAGTACTCCTCAAAGGAGCATCCTTTTGCTTTTCGTCCTGTCGTAAGCGCGGCTATATCTTTTAAATTTGCGATATATTCTTCCTGATAAGCCTGCATAGCCCTTTACTCCTGTGTGCTTTGTTGCTTAAGATGTCCGCGCATGATCTCATGAAGCCGCTCCGGGTCCACAGGCTTCGAGCAATGCTCGTTCATTCCCGCCTCTCTTGACATTCTTATGTCCTCGACAAAGGCATTTGCCGTCATCGCCACTATCCACACGCTTTTCGCGTCGCTTCTCGGAAGCTGCCTTATCCTTTTTGTAGCTTCATATCCGTCCATGATCGGCATTTGTATATCCATAAATATCAGATCATAGTATCCCTCGGAAGAGTTCTCGAACATTTCCAGCGCACGCGCGCCGTTGTCGGCCACTTCGACCTGAACTCCCGTTACGGACAACAGCTCTACCATGATCTCCTGATTTATCTCTACGTCCTCTACAAGCAAAATACGGCAATTGCTGTAATCCATGCTTGTGCTTGCAAAACCGTCGTCTTTTCCGAGCCTGCCCGTAAGCTCCGATATTGTATTCAAAAGCCTGCTCTTAAACAACGGACACGGAACAAAGGCGTTGATCCCCGCNCGGGTGGCGCGGTACTCGATTTGCGCCCAATCCTGCTCCGATACAAGTATNATAGGAAAATCGAGACCCGCAAGCTGACGCACATGAGCCGCCAGCTCCAATACGGGCATATCCTCCGTTTCCTGTCCCAGCAGCATAGCGCAGGGCATATTATCCTCATACCGCTCCTCTGTAAGACGAGTGACCGCCTTTAGGCCGTTGCTTATTAAAATCGGCTCCAATCCGCCGTCTTTAAGGTATTCCGATAACTGCTCCCGTCTGGTCTCTCTGCCTTCCACCACCAGCACGCTTTCTCCGAAAGGAAGCCGGGGAACGCTTTTAGTCCGCAAGGTAACGGAAATGGGTATCTCAACGTGAAATTTACTGCCCACGCCCTCCGTGCTTTCCACTTGTATACGTCCGCCCATTTTATCGACTATGCTTTTGACTATCGCCATTCCGAGACCCGTACCCTCGATCTTGCTGGTAGTAGAGTTGTTTACTCTTTCAAAGGGCACAAATATCCGCTGTAAGAAATCCTCGCTCATGCCAATGCCGTTGTCCTCGCAGACAAAATCGAACCACACGCGATCCTTTTCGCGAACGTCGGCCTCGGAGTCTTCTTTTTGGTACTGTGAGAATTTTACATATATACTGCCGTTTTCCAAGGTGTATTTTACGGCGTTTCCGATAATATTTACCAATATTTGCCGCAAGCGCAGCGGGTCGCCTATAAGATTTTCCTCGTATATCTGCCCGATCTCTATCGTAAGCTCCTGATTTTTCTGCACCGCCTGCGGCCGCATAATAACAGCTATATCATGGATCAGGTCGGCAATGGAAAATTCCTCTTCGTTTAAGGTGAGACGTCCGCTGTCGATGCGCGACATATCAAGCACGTCGTTTACCAAGCTCATTAAATGAGTCGAAGCGGTCTTTATCTTCAAAAGACAGTCCTGAACCCTTGCCTTTTCGTCGATATGCGCAAGTCCGATAGAGGTCATGCCCATAATTGCGTTCATGGGAGTGCGTATATCGTGGGACATGTTTGACAGGAAGCTGCTTTTTGCGGTATTTGCCGCTTCCGCCGCTTTCAGGGCGTTTTCAAGGGCAAAATTCATTTCCTCAAGCTCTGTCAGTCTCTTTTGTCCGCTTTGAGGCTTTTCCAATATCCAAAGCTCATGACTGCCGTCAAGCTTTTCTTTTGTAACCTCAAGACCCTTGACCGCGTCCGCGGGGTCCGCCGAAACAAGCTCCTCAAAAGAAAGTCCCGTCATGTCGCACGCATCGCTGTTTGCATACAGAATCACGGTTACACCGAAGTGATTTTCTTCCGTTAAAAGATAACCTTTGGGTTCTTTCATATACTTTTATATCTCCTGTTGACATTTGCCCGAAACGACAAAATCCAGCATCACAAGCTTTTTACCGTTAGGCAATACTCGCTCCGCCGTTTCGGTCAAACGATAATTGATCTCTTCGACAGCCGTTTTTAATTCTTCCGCGCTTATTTGGCTGTGAACGGTATCCAATCCGTCAAATGCGTGAAGATATGGGGAATCCGACACAAAGCTCTGCTTTTCCCCGTCTGCTTGAATAATGCAGGATATGTAAATCGGTTTTATTTTTTCGATAACCCTTTGAAAACAGCCGCAGCCGATATATTCTATGGGTTCTGCATATCCGATTTCCTCCCGTTTCAAAAAATTATATCACTTATTATGCAAAAAGTCAAACTTTTTCGATACATAGCCCTTTTCGGTTTTTCACAAAATGGCAAAAAGACCCCTCTGAAGCAGAGAAGTCTTTTAATGTATAACAAGCGTCAATATGAAGGTAAAGGAACAGGAGTTGATGATTTAAAGAATTATGCAGATAAGTCCGCCGCAGCCGTCGTTAATAATACGCTGTATGGTTTCCTGAAGCTTTTGCCTCGCGTCAACGGGCATGCGGTAAAGCTTGTTGTGCAAGCCCTCGGTGACAAGCTCGTGAAGGGATTTTCCGAAGATATTGCTTTCCCATATCTTGGCGGGATTTTCCTCAAACTCTTTAAGCAGGTATTTTACAAGCTCCTCGCTCTGGCGTTCTGTTCCCACAATGGGCGATACCTCGGTGTTGATCTTCGCGCTCATCATATGAATTGATGTGGATTCCGCCCTTAATCTTACGCCGTACTTTCCGCCCTGCTTTACTATTTCGGGTTCCTCCAAGGTAAGCTCGTCAAGACTTGGCATAACGATGCCGTAGCCGGTGGCTTCTACCTCGTCAAGAGCACTCTTTACCTTTTCATACCGCTTTTTGATCTGCGCAAGCTCTATCATGCACGGCATTAGGTCGCTTTCGTCCTTAATGTCAAGTCCCGTGGTCTCACCCAAAACGCGGTAGAACAGATCGTTTGACAGCTCAACCTTTATAAACGCCGCACCGCTGCCCAAATCCACCTTTTCCACATTGCAGTCGGTTATGTGTTCGCTTTCGGCCAGCTTGCAGGTAACGGATTTGACCTCGCCTATATTCATTATATCCAAAGCGGATTTTTTCAATGAGGAAAAAACGTCGGTTTTCAGCCAATGTCCCTTTTCAAGAGCGGTAAGCCATTTGGGGATCTTGATGTTGATCTCTTTTACGGGGAATTGCAGCAGTATTTCCGCCAAAAGGTCCTTTATGGTCTGCTCGCCTATTTCCAGACAGTTTAACGCCACAACGGGCTTTTGATACTTTTCCGTAAGCTCCTCCGCAAGTGCTTTGCTTTCGGGAGAGTTAGGGTCTTGGCAGTTCAGTATTACCACAAAGGGCTTATGAATGAGGTTTAATTCCTCTATTACCCTTTGCTCGGCTTCTGCGTATTCCTCGCGGGGAATATCGGTAATGCTGCCGTCGGTGGTGATCACCAAGCCGATAGTGGAATGCTCGTTGATTACCTTTTGGGTACCTACCTCCGCCGCCATGTTAAAGGGAACCTCGGTATTGAACCAAGGGGTTTTTACCATTCTGGGCATTTCGTTTTCGATGTAGCCTATGGAGCTGGGCACTATGTAGCCTACGCAGTCGATAAGGCGGACGTTCATGGTGATGTTGTCCTCTACCTCGATTGAAATAGCCTCCTCGGGTACGAATTTCGGCTCGGTGGTCATTATGGTTTTGCCCGCAGAGGACTGGGGCAGCTCGTCAATGGCTCTTTCGCGGCGAAATTCGTTGTTTATGGAGGGAATAACAAGGGACTGCATAAACTTGCTTATAAAGGTGGATTTACCCGAACGGACGGGACCCACCACCCCTATATAAATATTTCCGTCGGTGCGTTTGGCAATGTTCTGATATATTGAATTACTCATCTTTGTTTTTCCCTCCTTAAAGAATAGGAATAAGCAGCAGGCACGGCGCGGTCAGCACCTCTTCCTCAAGCTCATTTTCTTCCATAATAGCCTCGGGCTTTGTGTTGTATCTTTTCGCTACGGCGAATATTTCTTCGTTTTCTTCGGCGTAATACATTTTCAGCGCGTATTCGGAGTTCTTTTCCTTGGGCTTTTCGCTGTCAAGCAATACGTCCTCGATCACCGAAACGGTTTTAAGCTTGTAAATACAGCCGGTCAGCGAAATATTAACTCTGAGCTCAACGCTGAAATCGCCGTTTATATTAAAGCTTACGTCCGTTATCTGAACATTCGGCTCCATTACGCTGTTTTCGTCGGCAAAGCCGACCTCGCAGGTAAGCTCGGCGGATTCGCTTTTTTCTATATAAACGGGAGTTCCCGAGCCTGAAAGCCTTCCTATTGCCTGCGCCACAAGCTGTCCCGTTACAGTAAGAGTTCCTTCCTCGTTAAATTTGCAGCTTGCGCCGTTGAGAATACAGCTGCAGTCAAAAATTTCCTCCAAGCTGCCGTCCTTGCACTCCAGGGTCGTTTTATATGAAAGCTGCTTCTGAACCTGCTGCGGAGAATATTCCACCTTGATCTGAGCAGTGGTAAAATCCGTTTCGTATTCGGTAGAAAACAGATCGGTAAGAACGGAGACGCTTTCCTCTCTGTTGGCGGTGATCTTGCAGTCTATTGTAAGATCGCACCCCAGCATTCTGTTGTCGTTGTTATCTCCCGCCTTTATCTCCAATCCGCAGTCCATTACCCTTATATCCGCAAAGCAGCTGAATGTGTCGTCAAGTCCGTCCATATCTATGATCCTGCTTATGGGTACCGCCGCTTCCATGACCTCGGTATCCTGCGTTTCCTCGTCAAGCTTTACCAGATACAAAGCCCTGACCTTCGCTTCACCCTTTATTACCGCCTTACCCGCAATGATCTTTATATCCGTTATTTCGGCGGCGGCGTCACAGCTCAATATTCCCAAAATTCCGCCTTTGCCCGTGCCTGTTTCAATATCCTCGCGGATAACGAACTGTCCTCCGCCGGTCAGCTTGTTGCCGCAGTAGGTAAGGGGCTGCGACTTGGTTTCAAGTGCCTCCGCGCCGCTTACTATCTCAAAGGTCTTGGCGCAGCAGGCTTTGATCTTGCAGCTTACCGCTCCTCTTACATCAAAGCGTCTGCCGCTTATCGCCCTGCAGTTTGAATAGTCGGTTTTGGTGGAAATGTAAACCGTAGCCTTGTCGGCGGGCTTTGTAAGCTCTAAGGTTTTTGAATAGGTGTACTTTTGCTCGACGCAGTGAATGCTTGTGCTGTCGTCCGATAAGTAAAGGATTTTAATAAGCACCGCGCCGTCAATGAAAAGCTGGGTCCCCGAAATGCTGTATGAGGAGATACCGGGAGTTAGACTGCATTTCAGAATTTTAAATATGTCGGGGTAGTAATCGGGGAGAACATAATCAAATTCCACGCCCTGCTCCGTCTGCCCGTCGAATATTACTTCATTCAGATATACAGGCTCTTTTTTAAGCTGAAGTTCCATGTTTCGATCTTTCCTTTCCTTCACAGGAGCATACGGAGTTGTTTTTCTGCTCCCTTTTTACGTTAAGGCAGTAACTTGCCCTTTTTCAAAGTAAATATATTCGAGGGGGGGACGGTTTATGACAAGCATTTTTTATATAGTTTTCTCAGGCGAGGGAGGGCCTTTTTAAAACTACGTTTTATATTATGTTCTTGCTTGCGGAAAAGGACGCGTTTGTGCTTTTCTTAAAGTTACGCTTTATATGGTGTTTTCCTTTTTCTCGGAAGCGAGGTGCAGTTTGCGCTCCCGCGCGGGGCTTAAGGGTGACTAAGAGACTTTTTGCAAGCAAAAAGTCTCGGAAGGGGGGGAGAAGGTGCAATAAGTTTCACCTTATGCTATTTCTTAAAGAAAAAAAGCACATTTGTAAAACAAACTTGTTTATATGCACAAATACAAAAAATTCGGTGAAACTCATTGCCCCACTCTCCCCCCCTTAGGGACGGCAGGATGCCGTCGGGAGCAAGCCCAAACCGCCGCAAGGATGCGGCGGCATCAGAGCTTGCTCGCTTTCACTCTTAAGAATCCTTTCCTTACCCCCCTCTATGCGTA